>JAVXNL010000018.1:0-20790 GCA_036645795.1 Clostridia bacterium | reverse complement strand
TGCGAATCTATAATGGATATATTTGGAAATATATAACGTATATGAATGTTTAATGGAAAGATAAATAGTTAAAAAGAGATTAGAAGAAATTCTAGTCTCTTTTTATAAAAAGTAGTAAACAGTAACTATTTTTTGTGCAGGGGAGTTTAATTTTAAATAATATTTATAAAAACATTTGCACAATACCTAATAATATAATAATTATACCAGATATGGGTGTAGCAAATTTTGAGCAAATTTTGCTAAAAGCACAATTTCCTAATTTCAATCCCAAATATAACAAAAAATAACTAAATATAAATGTAAAAAAAACTGTCATATATATATTTATCCCTATTACACTTGCAGCAATTCCTGTAGCGATATTATTAATAGATAAACTAAAAGATATTGCCAAAGTCTCTTTTAAACTTATATAACTATAGTCTAAAACTTTGATTTTAAAGTCGTTTTTAGCTTTACTGATATTTGTATTTGTATTTGTTTTTTTGTAATCTAGTATGTGTTTTGTAAGTATTATACAACCTATTACAATAAAAGAAAAAGCTCCAATAAAGTTTGTAATACTTTGTGGCAAAAAATCTTGTAGATATACTCCAAAATACATAGAAAAAAATGTTGCAATACTTGTAATTGATGCAACAATTAAGTTTTTATGCCAAGATAAAATGCATTTTTTTACGCCATATGAGATTCCTATTAATATATTGTCTAAATTATATGAAAAACAAAACAAACATGCTATACTTAAATTTAACAAAGTAAACTTCCTCCTAACGCTTAATAATATATTTAATGTCGTAAGTAACAATTTTGTCCCGATTTTGCTTCATTTAAACATATTTTAAGTATATTTATTACAATAGAAAACATTAACAATACCGCTAATGTTTTAATATACTAACAATAGGTGATGGTATGGAAAGTATAATTGAGACAATAATATATCTTTTGGCAATTCTTGGAATAATACTTACATCAATATCTTTTTTTGATATTTTTACATATACAAATTTAGCAAATAAATCATATACTATTTTAGGCAAAAATAGTATGAAAAAAGGTAGGGTGGAGATAGTAATTAATATATCTGAGTTAAGTCAATTAGATGAAGAAGTACTTTTAAAAAAAATACAAAAAGGAGAATTTGAAAATCTTATAGATATTGTAGATTCTATACATGTACAAAAAAGTTGACTTTTTTTGGAATATTGTGTACAATATCTTAAGAGGTGATTAATGTGTATGCACATTTTAAAGGGAAAGTAGATACTGTACTCTTAGACAGAGTAATAATAGAGGTTGGAAATATAGGGTATGAAATATATTTGCCAGAAAATGAGTTAGCTGAGTTAAGAGATATAAAAGACGAAATAAAAATATATACATATTTACAAGTAAGAGAAGATGATATGAAGTTATTTGGGTTTCTCTCTATAGAGACTCTTAATTTTTTCAAAAAGTTAATAAGTGTAAGCGGTGTAGGTCCTAAGGTGGCATTAGGTATAATTGCCAATATATCAGCAAATGATATGTGTATAGCAATTGCTACAGATAATGTGGTTCAATTAAAAAGTGTGCCAGGTATTGGTCCTAAAATGGCACAAAAAATAATATTTGAATTAAAAGATAAAGTTCTTAAAGGCCAAATGGACAATATAAAAGGGAAAGCATCACAAAATATACCAGATAACAAAAATATTACAGAAGCAATAACTGCACTCCAAGTGCTAGGATATAGTAAAAGACAAGTAAAAGATATAATAGATATGCAAAAAATAGAAGGAGAAAGCACAGAGGATATAATAAAAAAAGTATTAAAAGAAATGCAAAAAATATAAAAAGATGTAGACAAATGTTAAGTTTTGTGATATTATTTAATAGTAGAAAACTAAATTTAAGGTTTTATATGAAAGGAAAAACAAATGATAGAATTTATAAATGTAAGTAAAAAATATGAGCATGATGTGGCAGCTTTAGACAACGTAACTTTAAAAATCGAAAAAGGTGAATTTGCATTTTTAGTGGGGCCGTCGGGGTCGGGTAAATCTACTTTTTTAAAGCTTATGATAAAAGAAGAAGATGCAACTAATGGGAAAATAATAATAGATTCAAAAGAACTTGGAAAGTTAAAAGAAAAAGACGTTCCATATTTAAGAAGAAAAATAGGGTTTGTATTTCAAGATTTTAGACTTTTATATGATAGAACGGTAGCAGAAAACATAGTATTTGCACTAAGAGTAGTAGAGGCCTCAGAAAGAGAAATAAGGGCTCAATTAAAATCAGTGCTTGAGATGGTAGGCCTTTCTGGCAAAGAAAAGTATTATCCTAACCAATTATCTGGAGGTGAGCAACAACGTATATCACTTGCACGAGCTCTTGCAACGAAACCACCAATAATAATTGCAGATGAACCAACAGGAAATCTTGATCCGGTAACAGCAGGAGACATATTTAAAACTCTTCTTGATATAAATTCAAGGGGTACTACAATTTTGATAGTAACACATGCAAAAGATATAGTAGACCGAATGAATAAAAGAGTTATTGCTCTAGATCATGGTAGAGTGGTAAAAGATGAGCAAAGGGGAGGATACTAAAGATGACAACCAAAGCGTATTTATTTAAGGAAGGATTTGAAAATTTAAAAAAACATGGCTCAAAAACATTTTCAACAATGCTTATAATATGTGCAACAATGCTAGTTTTGGGTATATTTATAATCCTTTTTCAAAATGTAAATAAAAATGTTGAAACTGTAAGAGTAGAACAAGGTCTTCAAGCATTTATCGATGATACAGCAAGTGATGCAGATATTGAATATATCAAAGATCAAATTACACAAATAGCAGGAGTAAAAAAAGTTGAGTATATAGATAAAGATATGGCTTATCAAGATGCAAAAGAGGTATTTAAAGATCAAGCATATTTTTTAGAAGGATTAGATAAAGTAAAGATATTCCCAGCATCTTTTGTAGTTACTTTTAATGATATAGAACAAAGTAGCGCAATAAAAACTGCTGTTGAAAAAGTAGACGGAATATATGAAGTGAAATTTAATGAAACAACAATTCAAGCTGTTATATCATTATCTAAAATAGCAAATGTATTTCTACTTGGAGTTGGAGGAGTACTTTTAGTTGTAAGCATGTTTATTATTTCAAATACGATAAAACTTGCAGTATATTCTAATAAACGTGAAATATTTATAATGAGATATATAGGCGCGACAAATAAATTTATAAGAATGCCTTTCATTGTAGAGGGTGCAGCTATGGGATTTGTATCTGCAATATTGTCATTTATTCTCATATCTTTGGCTTATGTAGTAATTTATGCAAGATTACCTCATATTGGCTCAACATTAGGTGTGTTTGGATTTATGCCGTATTCTGCACTATGGTATCAAATACTTATAGCATATGTTGTACTAGGGCTATTTATAGGAATGCTTGGAAGTATTATTTCTATAAAGAAATACTTAAAAGCATAGGAGAAAAAGAGGTATGAAAAAAGAGGTATATGAAAAAAAAGGTTTTAAAGTAATAGTTTTAAGTTTTATTAGTATATTAATGATTACAGGTCTTTTAAATGTATATGGCGAAGCGATAGATGATTACCAAAAAGATTTAGATAATCTTAGAAAGCAACAAAAAGAAGTTGTAGATAAATTAAGTGGTGTAGAAAAAGAAATAGCAGAAGATATTTACGATATAATGAGTCTTGATAGTAAAGTTACAAAATATACAACAGAGGCAAATGAATTACAAAAGAAAGTAGATACAGTAAATGTTAGATTATCAGACCACCAAAATGCTTTACAAAATTCATCAAAAGCATATGAGCAAGCAGAATTAGAGTATGGAAAAAGAGTTAGATCAATATATGAAAATGGAATGCCAAATATGTGGGATATATTGTTAACTTCAAGAGGAATAAGTGATTTTTTTAGAAGAGTAAATGTATATACGAGTATATTAAACTATGATAAAGAATTAGTAGGAAATATAAAAAGCAAAAAAGAATATATAGATTATATAAAAAAAGATGTAGAAATTCAAAAATTACAATTAGATCAGTTGAAAAAGGATACGGAAAAAGTAGCAGCAACACTAAATGACGCAAGAGCAGCAAAAGAGACAAAAGTACAAGGACTTAAAACATCTAAAGAAAATTTAGAAGCTAGAGTTGTAGCTCTAGATAGACAAAAAGAAGATGCAAATAAAAAAATAGATGAGCAAATAGACAAAATACGAAAGGATATAATTGCTAAAGCTCAAGCTGCAGCAAGTTCAGGAGATCCTAGTAATATAACTACATTTGCAGGAGGTCAGTTCGCGTGGCCAGTACCAGGATATAATGTTATAACAACTAGGTTTAATATAGGATATGACCCATGGGGCTCTGGAAAAGTTACTACACATACAGGATGTGATGTTGCAGGCGGTGGAATATATGGAAAGCCAATAGTTGCAATGCAAGATGGCGTTATAACACTTGCAAGATATAATGGCGGCTATGGAAACTGTGTAATGATAAATCATGGAGTAAGTGCAGAAGACGGAAATCTATATGTATCACTTTATGGTCATGCATCAGCTTTAAATGTAACACAAGGACAAATTGTAAAAAAGGGTGATGTCATTGCATATATAGGCAGTACAGGAAACTCAACAGGTCCACATTTACATTTAGAATTGTCTGTGGGAAAACCAGATGTTAGTGGAAAAATGCAAAGAGTAAATGCACTTGATTATTTTCCAGGAATGAATTTTATTTATTTGTAAAAAAGCACAAAAAAGCTTAGAATATAAAAAGCAAAAAGCAAAAATAATTGAAAATAATTGAAATAATCAAGAACAATTAAAAATAATTTTAAAAGAGCTAAAGCTCGGGGGGATTTTTATGTTATTAGAAAAAAATACAAATACGATAAAGCATAAAGATAAAATAAAAGAAAAAACTAAAAATACAGAAAGTAAACAAAAAAACAAACTGCTTGCTATAACAGCAGGTACATTTGCGCTTTGTTTAATAACATCATATATAAACGCAGAGTCTGTTGATAATATGAAAAAGAAATCAGAAAATTTAAAGCAACAACAAGATAGTAATAACGAAAAAATAACAGAAGTACAAGGGCAAGTTCAAAAAGATACACAAAATCTTAATGAATTAAATAAAGAAATTGGTAAATATGTAGCAAATATTGATGAACTACAAGGAAAAATTGATAGTGCAAATAATCAAATTAAAGAATTTGAAGGAAGCTTACAAAATTCGGCACAAAAGTATAATAGTGCAGAAGATCTATATACTACAAGGCTTAGATCAATATATGAAAATGGTATACCAAATGTTATGGATGTATTAGTAACATCTAAAGGAATATCAGATTTCTTTTCTAAGATGAATGTATATAACAGTGTATTAGATTATGATAAATCTTTAATTGGAAATATACAGACGGAAAAAGAGTATACTGATAATATTAAAAAAAATATAGAAAATGAAAAATTACAGTTAGACCAATTATCTTACGATAAACAAAAGTCAGCCAAAGAACTTGAAGATGCAAAAGCTAACAAACAAAAAAAAGTAAATGAATTAAATGATTCAAAAGACAGACTTCAAGCTGTAAATAAAGAGCTAAATGCTCAAGCAGAAAAATTGGACAAGCAAGTTGAACAAGAAATAGCCGCAGCTCAAGCAAGAGCTGCAGCTGCAGCTGCTGCAGCCGCTAAAAATAACAATAAAGGTAGTGGTGGATCTGCTGCGGGAAGTATAACCCCAACGGATGGGCAATTTAATTGGCCACTTCCAGGGCATAACCTTATAACAGCTGGATTTCCAAGGTATCCGGACGGAAGTAAGCATACAGGAATAGATATTGGAGTAGGCATAGGCACACCTGTATACTCAGCAAGTTCAGGACTTGTAATAAAATCAAAATATTATCTAAAAGGAGATTATGATGGTACATATAAGGATGGATACGGAAATGCCGTTTGGGTATCAGATGGTACGTATACAGTAATATATGGTCATCTAAGATATAAACAAGTTGTAAGTGATGGTCAATATGTGCAAAAAGGACAACTTATTGCATATACAGCAAGTACAGGAAATTCAACAGGAGCACACTTGCATTTCGAAATTAGAAAAAATGGAGTGGCGATAGATCCGAGACAGTTTTTTTAGGGAAAAAACGCGAAAAAGTGTGAAAAAAATATATTTTTTTGTCAAAAGTATTGACATATTTTATGTTTTATAGGATAATGAATATAGATAGTTATAATAGGGGGTTAATAGTATGAGTGCAGGGTTAGTAAATAAATTTATGGGGCTTATGGGCATAAATAATGAACGAGGCATGGATGAGTATGAAGATGAAAATGAGTATGATGAGTTAAATGAGGATGGAGTAGAACAAGAAGAATTTTATGAAAAGCCTTCTGCTAGAAATAGAAGGTCATTTTCAGAAATAGAACGTGAAAATCCATATTCAACAAAGAATATACAAACTAAAGTTATACCAATGAATACAGCAATTTCTTCATCAAAGATGGTAATATCACAACCAACTTGTTATGAAGATGTTGAAGCAATTGGAGATTATTTAAAAAACAAAAAGTCTGTAATAATAAATCTTGAAAATGTTGGTAAAGAAGACGCTAGAAGAATACTGGACTTTTTAAGTGGAGCGGCATTTATGATAGAGGGAACAATTCAAAAAGTCTCTAATCTTATATATCTTATGGCTCCAAAAAATGTTGAAATTCAAAATGATATAGAAAGAAGCCAGTATAGTAAACAAAAAATGTCTTTTTCGTGGCTTAAGTAAAAATATATACAGGCCTTAGGGTCTGTTTTTTTATAAAAAGCAAAAAAGCAAAAAAACAAGAAACAAAAAGTAAAAAAGTAAAAAGTATGGAAATGAACAGATAAAAAACAAGTAAATAAAAATAGGAGGGATGATGTATGCTAACACCATTAGATATAGATAATAAATCTTTTAAGAAAGTCAAATTTGGTGGTTATGAAATAAATGACGTAGAAGAGTTTTTAATTGTAGTAATGGAAGATTATGAAAAACTATATAAAGAAAATGCAGAACTAAAAGATAAAGCATGTGCTATGCAAGAATCAGTATCATACTATAAATCAGTAGAAGAGGGTATAAATAAAACATTAGAAAATGCACAATCTCAAGCGGATAACATAAAAGAAGTTGCAATAAGGGATGCAGAAAGTATTAAGAAAGAACAAGAATTAGATGCGACAAGAAATTTAGAAGAGTTAAAATTAGAAATAAAAAGAGCGGAGATTGCTTTGGAAGAAAAGAAAAAGCAAATGAATATATACAAAATAAGGATTGGTTCAATGCTTGAGGCACAACTTCAGATTTTAAACGAAGATAATGAAGCTAATTTATAGTATAGAGTAGTTTTAAAAATTATTAAATTTAAAATTATTAAAATAAATAATAAATAATAAATAAAAGGCGCGTGTATTTCCCAGGCGTCTTTATTGAGCTTTATAATTAAAAAGTGTAAGTTTTAGATTAATTTTTATATAAAAAAATCAAATTATAGTACATAAGTTGAAAGTGTGGATAAATTATGTTAAAATATATAAGCAAGTCGTAAATGAATGGAGATTAAAAAATGTTTGATAAATTAGAAGAAGTAGAAACAAAATATAATGAACTTACTAAAAAGATTTCAGATCCTGAAGTTATTGCAGATCAAGAAAATTGGAGAAAATATATGAAAGAACAATCAATGCTTGCAGATGTTGTTGAAAAATATATTGAGTACAAATCAGTTAAAGCTAATATGGATGATGCAAAAGAAATGATGTCAGATACAGATATGAGGGAAATGGCAGAAGAAGAGTTTTATTCTTCTAGACAAAAGCTAGAAGAGTTAGAAGATGAACTTAAAATATTATTGTTACCAAAAGATGTAAATGATGATCATAATGTAATAATAGAAATACGTGGCGGAGCTGGTGGCGAAGAAGCAGCGCTTTTTGCATATAATTTGTATAGAATGTATACAATGTATGCTGAGATAAAAAGATGGCAAGTTGAAGTTATAGATATGAATGAAACCGGAATTGGTGGCTTAAAAGAAGTATCTTTTATGCTAAAAGGAAAAGGTGCATATAGTAGACTTAAATTTGAGAGTGGAGTTCATAGAGTACAACGTGTACCTGAGACTGAAGCGAGTGGAAGAATACATACATCTACAGTAACTGTAGCGGTACTTCCTGAAGTTGAAGATGTTGAAGTGGAAATAAATCAAGGAGATTTAAGGGTTGATACATATAGAGCGAGTGGCGCTGGTGGTCAACATGTAAATAAGACGGATTCTGCTATTAGACTTACTCATATACCAACAGGTTTTGTAGTGTGCTGTCAAAATGAGAGATCTCAGACTCAAAATAAAGAGGCTGCTATGAAAATGCTTCGTTCTAAGTTATATGAGTATATGCAAGAACAAGAAAATGATAAAGTTGCAAAAGTAAGAAAACTACAGATTGGTAGTGGTGATAGAAGCGAGAAAATAAGGACGTATAACTATCCACAAAATAGAGTAAGTGATCATAGAATAAACTTTACATTATATCAATTAGAAAGCTTTTTAAATGGAAATTTAGATGAGATGATTGATGCTTTAATAACAGCAGATAGAGCAGAGCGATTAAAAAATGGCGGCATGTAGATTAACAAAATTGTTTTTTAGATTAAGAATGTTTAAGTAGTATTTATGATAAAAAGTACAATAAGTAATTTAATATATTAAATTACTTATTGTTAATTTTAATTAGTTTAATTAAGAGAGTTTTTAATAATTATATTTCAAAAAACTCTTTGAAAATGTTTGCTTTTATTAAAAAAATGCTCTTTTAGAAGTAAATATTGGAAAAATAAGGTGAAATTAGTTATTTTTGTTGACATTGCTTTGCTATTCATGTTATAATAATAGAAATTGTTTCTAAAATAATTTACTATGTAAACTAGAATACAAAGGATGGTTGAATAGTTGGGAAAAATAATTGTTAACAAGTTAAAAAAATAAGATATGATGGTTCAAATTAGTTAGTTATGTTAACTAATTTGGCTTTTTGTCGTCTTTTTTAAAATATATGTTTTGGGGGTATAAAAATGATTCATGAAGTAAAAAACGGAAAGGCTATTAGAAAAAGCTTTTCAAAAATTAAAGAAGTAATTGACATGCCTGATTTAATTGATATTCAAAAACAATCATATGAGTGGTTTTTGAAGTCTGGCTTAAAAGATGTGCTTTATGACGCGTCACCTATAAGTGATTTTTCTGGTAATTTATTACTAGAGTTTGTAGATTATAGATTAGAAGAAGAGACTAAGTATACTTTAGAAGAAGCTAAAGAAAGAAATACAAGTTATTCATCAAGATTACAAGTACAAGTTCGTTTAATAAACCGCGAAACAGGAGAAATAAAGGAACAAGAAATCTTTTTGGGAGATCTTCCTATTATGACTACTAATGGTACGTTTTTGATAAATGGAGCAGAAAGAGTTGTTATATCTCAACTTGTACGTTCTCCAGGAGTTTATTTTGACTCTAGCAGAGATAAAACTGGTAAATTTTTGTATTCAGGAACTATTATGCCAAATCGTGGCACATGGATTGAACTTGAAACAGATTCTGCAGATATGATTTATGCAAGAGTTGATAGAACAAGAAAAGTACCGATTACTTCTCTTATAAGGGCACTAGGAATTGAGAGTGATTCTCAAATCATGGAACTTTTTGAAGATGATGCAATAAACAAAGTACTATATGAAGACACTGCTAAAACACAAGATGAAGCGTTACTTGAAATATATAAAAAAATAAGACCTGGCGAACCACTACATGTAGACGCTGCAAAATCTTTATTGTTTGGGCTTTTATTTGAAGCAAGAAGATATGATCTTGCAAGAGTTGGAAGATATAAATATAATAAAAAATTAAGTGTTGCATTAAGAACTCAAGGCGAGGTTGCAGCAGAAAATGTTATAAATTCAGAAACTGGTGAAATTTTAGTAAATGCAGGAGAGGTTATATCAGAAGAAAAAGCAATGGAAATTAAACAAGCTGGTATAAATGTTGTATATATACAAAAAGAAGATAAAAAAATAAAAATAATAGGTAACAATACAGTGGATATATCAACATATCTTGGAATGGATGTAGATAAGAGTGTTATAAAAGAAGAAGTATATTTACCAGCATTAAAAGAATTAATGGCTGAGTTTGGTGAACTTCCTGTTGAAAAATTAATGAAAAGGATAAAATCAAATAAAGATAAACTTGTTGTAAAACACGCAACACTTGATGATATAATATCATCAATAAACTATTTTGTAAATTTAAGATATGGTCTTGGAAATATAGATGACATAGATCATTTAGGAAATAGACGTGTAAGATGTGTTGGAGAACTTTTACAAAATCAATTTAGAATAGGTCTTGCAAGACTTGAGCGTGTTGTTCGTGAAAGAATGGCTACACAGGATTTAGATGTTGCAACTCCACAGACTCTAATAAATATAAAGCCAGTTGTAGGTTCTCTTAGAGAGTTTTTCGGTAGTTCTCAGTTATCACAATTTATGGACCAAATTAATCCGCTAGCAGAACTTACTCATAAAAGAAGAATATCAGCGCTAGGGCCTGGTGGACTTTCAAGAGATAGAGCAGGTTTTGAAGTTCGTGATGTTCACCATACACATTATGGTAGAATTTGTCCAATAGAATCTCCAGAAGGACCAAATATAGGACTTATATCTTCATTATCTACATTTGCAAAAATTAATAGATATGGATTTATAGAAACACCATACAGAAAAGTAGATAAAAATACTGGAGCAGTTACAGACGAAGTTATATATATTCCAGCTGATGAAGAAGATAAATATATAGTAGCTCAAGCAAACGAACCATTAGATGAATCAAATAAATTTGTACATAGAAGAGTAAAAATAAGACATCAAGAAGAGATTATAGAAATTGAAAGAGAAAAAGTTGATTTAATGGACGTATCTCCAAAACAACTTGTATCTGTTGCAACAGCAATGATACCTTTCTTAGAAAATGATGATGCAAAACGTGCACTTATGGGAGCTAATATGCAACGTCAAGCAGTTCCACTACTTAAAACAGATAGTCCAATAGTTGGAACAGGAATAGAATATAAAGCAGCAGTAGATTCTGGTAGTGTAGAAATAGCAAAACATGATGGTGTTGTATCATATGTTAGTGCAGATAAAATAATAGTAGATTCAAAAACGGGCAAAGATGAATATAGATTAATTAAATTTCAACGTTCAAATCAAGGAACATGTATGAATCAAAAACCAATTGTAAAAAAAGGTGAAAAAGTAAAAAAAGGTGATGTTATTGCTGATGGTCCATCTACACAAAATGGTGAATTAGCTCTTGGAAAAAATATATTAGTAGGATTTATGACTTGGGAAGGATATAATTACGAGGATGCAATACTAATATCAGAAGATTTGGTAAAAGAAGATGTATTTACAACAATACATATCCATGATTATGATAGTGAAGCAAGAGATACAAAATTAGGACCTGAAGAGATTACAAGGGAAGTACCAAATGTAGGAGATGACGCGCTAAAAGATTTAGATGAAAATGGAATAATACGTATTGGTGCAACTGTAAGACCTGGAGATATACTTGTTGGTAAAGTTACACCAAAAGGTGAGACAGAACTTACAGCGGAAGAAAAATTATTACGTGCAATATTTGGAGAAAAAGCAAGAGAAGTAAGAGATACATCTCTTAGAGCTCCTAATGGGGAGGCAGGAACAATTGTTGATGTAAAGATATTTACAAGAGAAAATTGTGATGAACTCTCAGCAGGTGTGCATAAAGTTGTAAGAATATATATAGCACAAAAAAGAAAAATATCAGTTGGTGATAAAATAGCTGGTCGTCACGGTAATAAAGGTGTTATATCACGCATATTGCCAAGAGAGGATATGCCGTATTTACCAGATGGCACACCACTTCAAATAGTGTTAAATCCACTTGGAGTTCCATCACGTATGAATATTGGTCAAGTTTTAGAAGTACATTTAGGATATGTTGCAAAATCTCTTGGATGGAAAATATCAACACCGGTATTTGATGGGGCACATGAAGGCGATATAATAGAATTATTTAAAAAACAAGGATTAAATCCTACAGGTAAATTCCAAGTTCATGATGGAAGAACTGGAGAGGCTTTTGATAAAGAAGTTACAGTTGGATACATGTATATGCTTAAATTATATCATTTGGTTGACGATAAAATACATGCTCGTTCAATTGGGCCATACTCACTTGTTACACAACAACCTCTTGGAGGTAAAGCTCAATTTGGTGGACAAAGATTCGGTGAAATGGAAGTTTGGGCACTTGAAGCATATGGAGCATCATATACACTACAAGAAATGCTTACAGTTAAATCAGATGATGTAGTAGGCCGCTTGAAGACATATGAAGCAATAGTAAAAGGTGAAAGTATTCCAACTCCTGGCATACCAGAATCGTTTAGAGTCCTTACAAAAGAACTACAAAGCTTAGGACTAGATTTGAAATTGTATAGGGAAGATGAAAAATTGGAACTTAGAGAATCAATGGAAGATGATACAGATGGTGTAGAGCCTAAATTTGATGATGAAATTGATATGACAGTAACAGAAAGTGATTTTGCCGGAATGACTCTAGAAGATGCAGACGGAGAAGTTATAGATGAGACTCTAAATGAAGATTTAGAAAAAATAGATACAAAAATAGCTGATGATAGCGATGAATAAAAATAGTTGTAAGGAGGAATAAAAATATGCAAGTACAAGATATGGATAATTTTGATAGATTAAGTATTGGTCTTGCCTCACCTGAGAAAATAAGGGAATGGTCAAAAGGTGAAGTTAAAAAACCTGAAACTATAAACTATAGAACACTAAAGCCAGAAAGAGATGGACTTTTTTGCGAAAAAATATTTGGACCAACAAAGGATTGGGAATGTTATTGTGGAAAGTATAAAAAAGTAAGATATAAAGGTATAATTTGTGATAGATGTGGAGTTGAAGTTACAAAGAAAAAGGTAAGACGTGAAAGACTTGGCCATGTAGAACTTGCATGTCCAGTATCTCATATCTGGTTTTTTAAAGGAATACCTGGAAGAATGGGGCTTATACTAGATGTTTCACCAAAAGCACTAGAAAGAGTTTTATATTTTGCATCATATATTGTTATAGATCCAAAGGAAACTGGTTTTAAAGAGTGCGATATATTAAACGAAAAAGAATATAGGGAAGCATTAGAAAAATATGGCGTAGGAAAGTTTAAAGTAGGCATGGGTGCAGAAGCTGTAAGAGACTTACTAAGAAAAGTAGACTTAATAAAACTAGAAAAAGGCCTTAGGAAAGACTTAGAAAAAGCAACGGGTGCTAAAAGAGCTAAAATAATAAAAAGATTAGATACAATAGAGGCTTTTATAACATCTGGGAATAAACCAGAATGGATGATTCTTGAAGTGTTACCTGTAATACCTCCAGAACTTAGACCAATGGTACAATTAGATGGAGGAAGGTTTGCTACATCTGATTTAAATGATTTATATAGAAGGGTTATAAACCGTAACAATAGATTAAAAAGACTACTTGAACTAGAAGCTCCTGATATAATAGTTAGAAATGAAAAAAGAATGCTACAAGAAGCAGTAGATGCTCTTATAGATAATGGTAGACGTGGAAGACCTATAACTGGTGCAGGTGGAAGAGCTTTAAAATCGTTATCAGATATGCTAAAAGGTAAACAAGGAAGATTTAGGCAAAACTTACTAGGAAAAAGGGTTGATTATTCAGGACGTTCAGTTATAGTTGTAGGTCCAGATTTAAAAATTCATCAATGTGGACTTCCAAGAGAGATGGCACTTGAATTATTCAAACCATTTGTAATGAAAGAATTAGTAAAAAGAGGAATGGCATTTAATATAAAAAATGCAAAGAGAATGGTAGAAAGAACAGCGGTAGAAGTTTGGGATGTATTAGAAGAAGTTATAAAAGACAGACCAGTATTACTAAACCGTGCACCAACACTACATAGACTTGGTATTCAAGCGTTTGAACCAGTACTAGTAGAAGGTAGAGCAATAAAATTACATCCTCTTGTATGTACAGCTTTTAATGCCGATTTTGATGGTGACCAAATGGCAGTTCATGTTCCATTATCACCAGAATCAGTAGCAGAAGCTAAGATGTTAATGCTTGCATCAAACAATTTATTAAAATTGCAAGATGGAAAGCCTGTAGCTGTACCATCACAAGATATGATACTTGGAAGTTACTATTTAACAGTAGATATAGATACAGAACTAGGCCAAGGAAAACTATTTTCAAGTGTAGAAGAAGTAATGATGGCATATGATGAAAAGTTTATTGGAATGCACTCCCTTATAAAGGTTAGAGTTACAAAGGAAATAAACGGAGAAAAAGTAACTGGAATAATAACTGCTACAGCAGGTAGATTAATATTTAATAGTTATATCCCTCAAGACATTGGTTTTGTAGATAGAAGTGATCCTAAAAACGCACTAGTATTAGAAATAGATTTTCCAGTTAGAAAAAAAGAGTTAGGAATAATAATTGACAAATGTATTTCTAAACACGGAATTGCTAAAACAGCAATAATACTAGATGATATAAAATCATATGGATATAAATATTCAACACAGGCAGCGGTTACAGTATCAATATCTGACATAGAAATACCAAAAGAGAAACCAGCAATATTTGCAGACGCTGAATCAAGAGTTGAAAGTATACTTAAAAACTTTAAACGTGGACTTATATCAAATGAAGAAAGATATAACGAAACAATCAAAGTTTGGTCAGATGCAACAGATCAAATTCAAGCAGCAATAATGAATAATCCAAATAAAATGAATCCAATACAGATGATGGCATATACAGGAGCAAGGGGTAACCCTACTCAAATAAGGCAGTTATCAGGTATGCGTGGACTTATGGCAAATACAATGGGACAGACAATAGAACTACCTATTAAATCTTGCTTTAAAGAAGGTCTTGATGTTTTAGAGTTTTTCATTGCATCACATGGTGCTAGAAAAGGACTTGCAGATACAGCATTAAGAACAGCCGATTCTGGATATTTGACTAGAAGACTTGTTGATGTTAATCAAGAAGTAATCGTAATGGAACAAGACTGTGGAACTACACAAGGTTTTGATGTAGAAGCAATTGTTGAAAGTGGAGAACCAATAGAAAAATTGGATGAAAGAATTGAAGGCAGATATTTAGCAGAAGATATCTTAGACTTGGATGGAAAACTATTATATGAAAAAAACACTTATGTTACTGCAGATATTGCAAGTAAAGTTGTAAAAGCAGGAATTACAAAAGTAAAAATAAGATCTGCATTTACATGTCAATCTACTAGAGGTGTTTGTGCTAAATGTTATGGTAAAAATCTTGCAACAGGAGAACCAATAACATTAGGTGAAGCTATTGGAATAATCGCTGCACAATCAATTGGAGAACCAGGAACACAGCTTACAATGAGAACAATACATAATGGAGGTGTTGCAGGAACTGATATCACACAAGGTCTTCCTAGGGTTGAAGAACTATTTGAAGCGAGAAAACCTAAGGGTGTTGCAATGGTATCAGAGATAGCAGGAACGGTTACAATAGGTGAACATGGAAACAATAAAGAAGTTATCGTAACAAGTGAAGATAAGCATACAGAGAGTTATGTTATACCTTATGGATTAAGACTTAATGTAGCTGAATCTGAGGTAATAGAGGCAGGAACTAGAATAACAGAAGGATCTCTAAATCCACATGATATAATAAGGATAAACGGAGATATTGCAGTACAAAATTATCTTATTGATGAAGTACAAAAAGTATACAGAACACAAGGTGTTCATATAAATGATAAACATATAGAAATTGTTGCACGTCAAATGCTTAGAAAAATATTAATTGAAGAAGCAGGAGATACAGAACTTGTAGTTGCATCTACTGTAGATATAACTATATTTAATAAAGCAAATAAAGAAGCAATAGAAAAAGGATTGAAACCAGCTAAAGGTAAAAAGACTTTATTAGGTATTACTAAAATAGCATTACTTACAGAGTCATTCTTATCAGCTGCATCATTCCAAGAAACTGCTAGAGTATTAACTGATGCGGCAGTAAAAGGAAAAGTAGATAAACTTGTTGGACTAAAAGAAAATGTTATAATAGGTAGATTAATACCAGCAGGAACTGGTGTTATAGATTATGAAAATATTGAAGTTATAACACAAGAAAGTCTAAAAGCACAAGATAGTCAAGAACATGATGTATTACTTGAAAAAGAAGAAAGCTTTTCGGAATAAATAAAATTTAAAAATATAAAATTAGGTGTAAGTGATTATACCTAATTTTTTTAGCTTAAAAGAGTATAAGTTAAAAAATAAAATTATAAAACAAAAAACGACAATTATAACAAAAAAAGTAAAATAAATGACAAAAAACATAAAATAGATTGAATAAATTGTATATATGTATTAAAATATAAGAATAAAGTAATATACTATTGAAAATGAAATGAAAAAACACATGAAATTTTAATACGGTTTGGGTTTTGCAATTAAAACTTAGTCATTTTAATTGCAAAATATTGACAAATATATTAAAATATAAGTGGAAGAATAAAAAATAAAAATAAGAGGTGGATAATGAAAAAAGTTTTAACTGTGTTAGTTGTTTGTATGTTAGCGATAGGTTCATGTTTCTTTTTTTGGAAAAATCCAGATGTAACTGGAAAGATATCAAATACTATAATAGCAATATATGAAAGTCTTACAAATGGTGAGGTAGCAACGTATACAAATAGTACGAAAATAAATAAATTACAACCAAAGCAGGCAACGCATTATTATAATACACTTACACAACAACAGCAAATAATATATGCGTCTTTTGCAAATAGTGTAAAAAATTTAAATCCTAAAGTAACTTTAAATGGCTATAATTCAGAACCAAATAGTAATGTGGAAGATATAGATAAAGCAGTAGCTGCCTTTTTTGCAGATCACCCCGAAGTGTTTTATGTGAATAATAAATATGCTGTTTCTACATCTCAAAGCTTTATTGGACAAAAAGTGGAATTGAATATATCATATCTTGTAAAAGATAAAGAAGAACTTAATAGTAAAATAGAAAAAATAGATGAGAAAGTAAAAGAGCTAGTTGCGAAGTCTTCTGGAAAAACAGGAGTTGAAGCTGAGATAATATTACATGACCAATTAGCCAATCTTAGTGTATATTATGATTATGAAAATATAGAAGATTTACCGATTGAGACTCATAATATATACGGAGCATTTATAAATCAAAAAGCTGTATGTGATGGATTTGCCAAAGGAATGCAAATATTACTTGATAGAGTAAATATAGAAAGTATAATAGTACTTGGAACACTAGATTCGGACGCGCATGCTTGGAATTTAGTCAAATTAGATGATGTATGGTATAATTTAGACTTAACATCAGATAAGTCTATAAAAAACGCAAATTTGGAAGATAACGTAGTAATACATTCATACTTTAATATAACTACTAAGCAAATAGAACAGACTCACGTATTTGATAACAAAGAAATAATTCCAGAAGCTATAGCTACCGATAAAAGTTATTATAAAGCTACAGGTAAATATATAAAAAGTACAGATGACTTTTCATCAACACTACAACGTATTTTAGATGATAATAAAAGCGAAGATATAGCTGAATTTATAGCTGAAAATATAAATAATGTGCCGGATAAAACAGCAAAGGTATTACAAAACAAAAATAATAATATATACTCATCTGGCAATAAATTTGTATATTATAAAATCTTAGATTCTTATATATTAGTAAAGAATAAATAAGGAAATAAAGTTCAATAAGATAACAAAATAATAAAAAAACAAAGAAACAAAGAAACAAAAAATAACGTAAATAGTAAAACTAGAAAAAACATATAGAAAGGATGATATATATGAATTTAGATACGATAATAGATTTTGTTGATGAGCATAGAGGTGTATTTATAGGAGTAATTATATTTTTAGTATTACTAATAATAGGACTAATTATATTTTCTATAATGTATAATCCTGTGAAAATAGTATGGGAAAATGATGATGCTAAAGTTATTGCAACAAGACCAACAAGGCTTGATATAAAAGCATATGCGACTGATAAAAAGAAAAACAAATATGATGTGAAATGGGAAGTGAACGGCGGAGCTCTTAATAAAGATGATGGAACTGAGATAAGTTGGCAATTGCCGGAAGATGAGGGTACATATAGCCTTATAGCACATGTAGGAGATAAAAAAATAGTTAAAAATGTTACTGTTATAAAAAACGAATTGGTTAATTATCTTATACAAAATCAAGAAAAAGTAACAAGTAAAGATACTGATATGGATGGACTACCAGATGAATACGAAAAAAATATCACAAAAACAGAACCTTTAAATATTGATTCTGATTCTGATGAATTAAATGATGGTGATGAAATTTTGCTAAGTCTTGATCCATTAAAATCTGATTCTAAAGGTGATGGCGTTAAAGACTCGTTAAGAAAACTAAGCTATAGCTTTGAGGATAAAGAGGCTGGAGCCTCATATACAGTACAAGGAAACGGGAATATTACAAAAACAACAATAGATAAATATGCAAATGATGCACTCTATACTCTTCCAGAAGTAGTAAGTGATGTATATTTATATTATAGTAAAGGAAATGTAGAAAGCGCTAAGATAAACATAAAGTATAATAAAGAGCTCGTTGCATCTAAGGGTATTGCAGAAAATAACCTTTCAATATATAGACTTATAGAGGATACAAATAAGTTCGAAAAAATTGGAAGTACAGTAAATACACAATCATTGCAAGTATCAGCAGATGTACAAAAGCTTGGCAAATTCTTTTTAGCTGATTCTACAAAAATAAAAGACGGTCTTTCTACAGAAGTTATGCTTGTAATAGATAATTCAGGTTCGATGTATTCGTCTGAAGAAATTACAGAAAGTAAAGGAAATGATCCGAACTTTAAAAGAGTAGATATGTCTAACAATTTAATAAATAAACTGCAAGGAAACTATAAATTTGGAGCATCTAAATTTACATACGAATATACGAATTTAAGTCCACTTACAGATAATAAAGAACAAGTAATACAAAAAATAAATACCATAAAAACACAAAGAGAAAGGTTTACAGGAACATATATCGGAGCAGCTTTAGAAGGTGGTGCAAATCAATTTGCAAATGAAGTAACATCAGATAGAAGGTTTTTAATATTAATAACTGATGGTAAAGATTCAGGTGGAAAAGATTTTGATAACAAAAAATTAGAAAACTCAATAAAGCTTGCAAGTGATAAACATATTAGAGTATTTACTGTAGGAATTGGAAAAGAAGTTGATAAAAAAGTAATGGGAACTATTGCAGATAAAACGAATGGTAAGTTTTATTATGCCTCAACTTCTGAGTCATTACAAAATATATTTGAACTAATTGCAGCAGAAATGAACTATAATTTAATGGATGTAAATCAAGATAGTGTTGAAGATAGCGTTTTATTAAAAAACACAGGATTTTTACCTTCAAAAGATGGATTTAGTTTTGAAAACTTTGCGTCAAAACAAAGTAAACAAGGGGCAACTTATGGCTTATCGCTTATGGCAAAACTAACATATGAAAATGCTTTCCCAGGTAAGCTTGGGGATATGACACTTAAACTAGATAATAACGAAACGGTAAAAGCGGATGGATATAGTACAGGAAATATAATAAAAAACGGACAAAATCTTTGTGATTTCGATTTTTATAAAGATACTTTTATAACTCGAGATACAAAAGATATAAGGCAAGGAACAGTATCTAGTGGGGTAGTTCCATTTAAAACAGACGTAAAAAATATGATAAATGAGCTTGGATTTATTTCGTATAATCAAAAATATAACGGAAATAAGAAAAAAGCCGGATTTAGTGCTTATGAAAATTACTACGTAGATACACAATCTGAAAAGTTTTTAGATAGTAAAGATGCTCAGTTTATAAAAGCAATGTATAGAATGGAAATATTAAAATTTAAAGATGAATCATATAATTTTACTACAAACTCAGATATTGCATATAGTAAAATGCTAGAATCTATGGCAGCAAGAAAACCAGTATTGCTTAAATTAAACAATGGGTATACTGTAGTAGGAACAAGATATAGTTTTGATAAAGAAAATCCAAACAAAGCAAAAATAGAAATATATGACAGCAACTACAAAAATCAAATAAGATATATTGATGTGGAAAGAGAAAGTGTAAATATGCAAAAAGATGAAGATAAATCAAAGTATGGTAAGTACAGCTATAAATTTAGATATAATAATAATGATATAGATGTTACATTAAGTCTTCCAAATGTAGAAACAACTCTTTAAAAATAGATGCAATATAGCTAAATTAAGCGATGCTTACTAGAATAAACAAAAAAAGGAAAAACAAATAAACAAAAAAAAGAGCAAAAAGAAACAAAAAAAGAGCGAAAAATAAAAACAAAAGAAAAATAAAAATAAAAATAAAAATAAAACAAAGAAGCAACTATATTTTAAAATATAGTTGCTTCTTTGTTTTTTAAATATTAGGAAAGTGCAAAAAAACATAGCAAACAACAAACATATGTGC
>JAVXNL010000017.1:18457-20990 GCA_036645795.1 Clostridia bacterium | reverse complement strand
GCGTATTTAGATAATAACAATACATCTGGTGGTGGAAATGGACTTCAAAATGCAGCTGCAAAATATAAAGATATATATGCAGTATCAGATGAAGAAAAAAACAATAAAATAGTAGATACAGTATTAAATGATAAAAGTACTATCACACAAGGCGTTTTGTGGGGAAAAACAAATACATATAATTCAGTAAGAAAAGGATTAACCAAAGCATCATATGATTTAATGAAAAATAAAAAAGGCGATGGAATTTACGAGACAATTGAAGAAGGAAATTATTCATACTATGGGAGTAATTCTGCAAGTGCAGCTAGTAATAGTTGGATAAAAAACAAAGGTGATACAGAGTCAATAAGTTCCAACTGGGATAATGATTATAGTTTGTTAGGGCATGCTTCACTTCCGTTTTTCCTTCGCGGTGGCGGTTACAGGTACGGCTCGAGTGCTGGTGTCTTCTACGTACACGCGAGCGACGGCTATGCCTACGCCTACTTTGGGTTCCGTCCGGTCTTGTCTGGTCCCTCACTTTAATAGGTGGCTCTTTAACTCAGCTACTCTTTTTAAAAACTAAGAAAAGAGCCTTTTAAGATTAGAAAGAGAGAGCTGTGGGCTCTAACAATATAGTTGAGGAGAAAGTAGTTAATCGGGTTAATATAATAAAATTCAGAAAAAAGAGATAATAGTCATTGGGCTTGCGGTAGCGTGCCCTTTGGCGTTTATAGGGTTTAAACTGCAAAACTTCCGTTTTTCCTTCGCGGTGGCAATTACAATAACGGCTCGAATGCTGGTGTCTTCAACGTAAACGCGAACAACGGCAATGCCAACAACAACTATGGGTTCCGTCCGGTCTTGTCTGGTCCCTCACTCTGGTATGAAGGAAATATAGAAATATATTTCTATGTAACAGAATATTATTCAAGGATAATATTTAAAAATTATACCAAAGAAGTTTAAATCCTTTCCTATAAAATGGATAAACACATAAAAAGTAATTTTGAGTAAGTAGTAAAATGGCGAACATTTAAAATTATAAAAATACCAGCTCTAATATATTAGAGCTGGTATTTAGTTTTGTATGTTATAAATATTTATTTCTTACTTTAGATTCATTGTCGATTAAATTGTGTATGTAGTTCTCTTCATCTTCGATAACTTTACTTGTATATAAAAAATCACATTTATTAATTATTTTTTTTCTTAATGTATAAGTATTTGCATGTGATGAATGACCTATCCATGAATTTATTGAAAACATCGCTCTCTTAAAATCTAAAGAATTATTTCTGTACATTTTATTTAAACTAGAAACTTTTCTTTTTATCTTTTTTTTGCTGTTTGTTCTAAGTAATCTATGTGTAGTAAAGATTCTATATCCACAAAAGTCAAGACCAAATTTATGTGGATAGTAGTGTGATTTGTGATTTAATTCTAATTCTAAATTTTCGTGTAAGAATAGTTCTATTTCTTTTTTTATTTTTTTACATTCTTCTTTTGATTTCAATATAATTATAAAATCATCCATGTAGCGGACATAATATTTTAAATGTAAATTGTGTTTTGCAAATTGGTCTAATTCATTTAAATAGATATTCGCAAAAAATTGAGAAGTATAATTTCCAATTGGAATACCTTTTTTAGAAGCTGATTGCTTTTCAAAAATAATTAATCTTGTGAAATCTAATAGCTTTTTGTCACTAATATATTTTTTTAAAATTTCAAATAGTATATTTTTATCTATACTATAGAAGAATTTTTTTATATCACATTTTAGTATCCAAAAATCACCATTATTTCTATAAAAGGTTTTCATATATTCTTGTACTTTGTCTATTGCTTTATGAGTACCTCTATCTGTAATACAAGCAAAGGTATCAGTAATAAGTTTTGGCACAATATATGGCTTTATAAACTCTTCTACATACCATTGGTGGATTATTCTATCTTTATAGGGTAGTGACATTATTTCTCTTCTTTTGGGTTCGTAAATTATAAATGTTGTATATTTTCCCAAATGATAGGTTCCTTTTTTTATATTATTTAAAAGATTGATTAAATTGTTTTCTAAATTTATTTCAAAAGATATAAGTTCGTTTCTATTGGTTTTATTTTTTTTTGCTCTTAAATGGGCCTGATATAGTAATTCAAAAGATTGACTTTTTAAAAACACATTTTTTATTTTGTGAGGCATGATTTAATCCAAGCCCCTAACATGTTACAAATATCAGTTATTTTTGAGCACCAAGTTTCATAATTTTGTAAAGAAATATATTTATATCTATAGGCAAGTCTAATATATACTTTTTGTAAATTTAAGAAAACATCTAAATTGTTTAAGTGTTTTAATCTAGCAGTAGAATTAAATTCTTTTTGTGCAAACATTACTGATTTAAGTCCGCCATACATTGCAACTTTTATCTCATTTACTAAAGCGAATTTTTCAGACTTTGGAAATTTTCTTACCAAGTCATTTGTGTAATATATTAAATCTAAATATTTATTATATATTTGTAAAACACTAAGTTGTTTATTATTATTA
>JAVXNL010000017.1:9481-18357 GCA_036645795.1 Clostridia bacterium | reverse complement strand
TTATTATTATTATTACTATTATTATTATTCATATTATTTACACCTCAATTTCTTTTAAAATTAAATTAAATTCATAGATTATATCATAAGCTCGTTTAGGCGTTATATTATTTATATCTAATTTTTGAATTTTTTTTATAGCATTATAGAAGTCTTCGTTTTTCATATATTTATCTAAAGAAGATACTTTTTCTAAATTTTGATCCATAATTTTAAATTCTATATTATTTTGATTTAATAGATTTACGTATTTTGCAAGATTATTTGCTGGAAATCCACATTTTAGAACACATTCATTTAAATTAGTAAGTTTTAAATTTAATAACTTTGATATTTCTTTTGCATCTTCATCTAAGAAAATGTAGAAAATACCGGATTTAAAAAGGTATTTAATATCTTGATTTTCTTTTTGTTTTAATTCTAAATATTTAATGTATAATTTACTCATAACTCCTCCTCAAAAACTTTGGTTTTGTACATTTTATATATAAACTGGCAATACTTTAGTAAATTAAGTTTATTTGTTATAATAATCCTTTTTCATATTGCTATTTAAAAGGATAAGCGTGCAGGCTAATTATATCACTTAGTGGTTTAAATTACAATTAAAAACAAAGATTTTGTGGCTTTAGTAAGCTAAATAAAAAAAGTAAAGATATTTGTAATATTTAGTCTGATTTTGTTATAAAGTGTAAGTTTAATAGACTGTACTTTTTGCAATTGGAATTTTAAAAAATACTGGATTTTGATGAAAAATTATAATTTTTTAGAAAAAAGTTGATTTTTAAGTTTTAGTGTGCTATAATAATGTACGTAATCTTTTATGTATGTCTCAGTAGCTCAGTTGGATAGAGCAACGGCCTTCTAAGCCGTAGGTCGAGCGTTCGAATCGCCCCTGGGACACCATTAAAATGCAATTATATCAAGCCTTTCATAGAGATTGGCTTGATATTTTTTTTTAGGAGCGATATATGCAAAAAACTAAAGTGTCATTTAAAAGTATAATAGACTATATTGTTGTAATATTATTATTTCTTTTATCAATAAAAAAAGGTGGGTTTTATAAAACAGATACACTTGCTTTAAGTTTAGCGATAACTGTTGTTGGTGCTGTATCTATAGTAATAAACTTTATTAGAAAATCAAAAAAGAATAAAACAGCGGATAATGTGGATAACAAAGAAGATAAGTTTGATATTATTGGAAAAATATTATTTCTATTGCCGATATTTTATATGCTACCAATAATATTTGGTAATTATGCAAGTTTATCTGGTAGTGTTTTTGAAATGATAAGGTATTTTGATTTATATATTATATATAAATTAGTAAAAAACTCAAGTAATAAAAATGTATATATATATGGTATAGTTGTAATGGCTATTTTTCAAGGTATAATAGGAATAGATGGACTTGGAAATAGATATTTACAGAATTTTTTAAATGTATTTAATAGTGGATATTTAAACAGAGATTTAACAAGATTATCTGCAACTATACAGTACGCAAATGTTGTTGCTATAATTTTTAGTGTTTGTGCAATATATGTGTTTTTTAAACTTACAACTATATTGAAAAATGTTAAAAATACGAAAATAAGCAAATTGGAAAATATAAAAATATCAACTCTTGTTTTGTCTTTATTTATACTTTTATCAACAATAGTGCTTAGTCAGACAAGGAGTGTTTTTGTTATAACAATAATAGGATTGGCAATATATAGTCTGTTAGATAGAAAAAACATAAAAATGCATCTAGCAACGTATGTATATCTTTTGATAGCTATTTATCCATATGTTTTATTAATGTCAAAGCTTATAATAAAAGCACCTAGCAAAGTTTATTTGTTAACATTTTTTGCATATATGTTAAACTTTTGTATATGCTATTTTTTGCTAAATATAAAAGACTTATTGTTTAAAATATATTTTAATTGTAAACTAAAATATACGCAGCTACATTGTAAAAATATGAAAATTATAATTGTAGCTATATGTATAGTATCAATAATTGTATATATTGTAATAGGATTAAATATAACAAAACCTTTAAATATTAATTCTTTTTCAAAAGAAAATAGTGAAAATATAAATATATATAATGTAGAAAAAAGCAAAAAAAATACTTTAGATATAGAAGTTTTAGATAAAAAAGATGATTCCAAATATAGTATAGATATATTACAAATAGATAAAAATTTTAGCGCAACCCCTATAGCAAGCTATAAATATTATGATACTACAACGGGTATATTTCATGTAGAATTTGAAGCTTTAAGTACTGTTAGAAATATACTTGTTAATATATCAGTTGAACAAGGTGATATTTTCGTAAAAAAAGTAACATTAAATAAAAGAGATATACCATTAGATTATTTGTTGCTTCCAAGAGAACATGTTTTCAGATTAAAAGATTTATGTTATGGAACAACTAGTGTAAGAGATAGAATAGTGTATACAAAAGATTGTATAAAAATTGTTACAAGCTCTGTTGAAAACCTCCTTGTTGGTAAAGGCGGAGAGGCTTTTGAAAATATGTATGGTGGTGTACAAACTCTTAATTATACATCAACAGAGGCTCACAATTCTTTTTTTCAAGTACTTGTAGAGATAGGTGTGCTGGGTTTTGGATGTTTGGTATTTGTAACTATATTTGCATTACTAAAAAGCAAAAATAATGTATATAAAGTTATGCTTTTTATGTTTGTAGTGCATAGTGTAATAGATTTAAATTTTTCATATATGATAGGGCTTGCTTTGTTTGCGATACTTTTAGGAATTGTTGAAATTGATGAGATAAGAAGTTTTAAAAAATCAAAACATTTAAACATTGCTCAAGGAGTTTTATTTTTAATAATATTATCTATGGTGATATGTATACTTATTAGAGCTAATTTTGCATATTATATGAAAGTGCCTATATATAATAATAACACAGATATAAAAAGTCAAATAAGTGCAATAAAGATTAATGAAAAGCGAGTAAATCTAGATAGTACGGAATTTTCATATAGACAAAGTTTAAACAAAGAGTATGAATTATATCTAGAAATTATAGAACAAGAGAATTTAAATCAAGGTAGTGTGGAGATTAAGTATGATAATTTATTGCAAAATAGTTATACAAAAAGTGTTGTAAAAAAAATAGATGAAAACGCAAAGGAAATATTATGTAATGATAAGTATGATAAATATGTATTAAAAGAAGTTGCAGATATATATATTAATAATTTAAAATATCTTGTTAAATTAAATTATTCTAGTAATAATGAAGATGGATATGTATTTTATTTAAAAGAAGTTTTAGATATTATGGAGAGAATAAAAACAGGCAATAGCCTAAGTGAGAATGCAAAAACATTAGTTAAAGATAGTTGTAAAAGTTACTATGAAATATTAAGTAAAGAAGAGTTTAAAAGCTTTAAAGTAAATAAATATATAAGTTTATTGGGAGAAAAGAGCAGGGAATAATTTTTGGAGGCGTTATATATTATTTATAAAGAAAAAAGGTGGTTATAAAAATGCAATATATGTTTTTTTATAAATTCAAATATATATATAATTCGACAGCGTTCGACATTTTATAACAAAGCTTGTATGTTATAATTATTTTCAAAAGGAAATGATTATATGAAGATAAAAATGTGTTTTAAATTAGAAAACAATATATTACCTATAGAATATAGACAGCCTATAATTAGCTTTTTTAAGCATAGTGTAGAAAAGTATGATAAAGATATATATGAAAAATTATTTAACAAAGAAAATAATGCTTGTAAGTTTTATACGTTTTATGTTCGTTTAGATAATCCAAAGTTTGATACAAATACAATATCTTTAAATAGTAATAATTTCAGTGTGTTTTTATCTAGTTATAGTCAAGAAGAGTTAACTTATTTTTATGATTCTCTTATTTTAGCAAAAGATAAAAGTTTTCCTCTAAATAAAAATAAAATGACTATGCTAGATATTAAATATATAGAAGATGAGAATGTTCAAAAAGAAGAAATTGTTGTGAGATTTTTAAGTCCATTTCTTGTAAGAACGTATTTAAAAGGAGATAGTAAAAATGAGTATTTAACATATGAGGATAATGAATTTGAAGATACTCTTAAAACAAATATAGAAAATAGCTTAAATAATTTAAAACTTGACATCTCTTTAGATGGATTTGAAATTAAAAAAATAAAGCCTAAAAAAACAGTAATTAAATTATTTAATACTGGTATGCTTGCAAATCTTGGAATATATTCTTTAAAAGGTAATTTGGAATTATTAAATTTTTTAAAACTTAGTGGAATTGGTTTAAAAAGAGGTTCTGGTTTTGGATATTTTGATATAATAGGGTAGTGGCAACTATCAACTTACAAAAGCAGCTTTTTACTAAAACAACGTGGTAAAGTATAATTACTACTTGTTTTTTTTTGTAAACTGTGATATAATATTTTTGTATTAAAATGTAAATGGTTTTTAGGAGGAATATATAATGGGATGGATAGACTGGACAGTATCAATACTTACAATAGTAGTTGGCATAGCACTTACAATAGTTGTAATGCTACAAAATAGCAAAGAATCACAATCATCTCTTACTGGAGCAAATACTTTCTATGGTTCAAATAAGTCAAAAACACTAGATGGTATACTTTCAAAATATACAGTAGGACTTGCGCTAGCTTTTTGTATACTATGCTTTTTAACCACAGTTGCAATTATAAAGTAAGGTGGATATTATGAGTGAAAATATTGATATGAAAAAAGATGTTTTAAAAGGTAATAAAAATGAAAGATATTTAGAGAGGAAGGGAGCATTAACTTCCTTTTTTTCGGATAGTGCATATGAGCTTATGACGTTTAAACAAGTAAGTGCTTTTTTTGGCGTTAGTAAAAATGACTACTATATGCTAGAACAAATATTAAAAGAATTAGAAGATGAAGGATATATATATATAGATGATAGCAAAAGGTATGGACTATGTGCTAGAAATAATATGTTAAAGTGTATTTATCAAGCAAAGACTGCAAAATTTGGCTTTGGATTAGTAGATGAGGGTAATGATTTATATATAGCATCAATTAATTCTATGAGTGCAATGAATAATGATGAAGTTTTAGTAAAAGTGATATCACAAAATACATCTTCGTCAAAAAGTAGAGAAGGACAAGTTATAAAAATACTAAAAAGAAATACAAAAAAACTTGTTGGAAGGTTTATAAAAAGTACAAACTTTGGTTTCGTGCAGCCTATAGATAGTAAAATAGAAGATATATATATATCAAAGAAAAATTCAACTAATATAAAAGATGGGCAAATGGTTGAAGTTGAATTAACTAAATATGCTACAAATACAAATCGCTCAGAGGGAAAAGTACTAAGCGTTATAGGAGATAGTAATACTCCAAATATAGAGGTCTTAGCTTTATATAAATCATATAATCTAGATGAGTTAGAAAGTTTTGGCAAAGATGTTGAAAAATATGTTGAAAAAATATCTGACAAAATAACTGTCGACGAAAGAAAAAATAGAATTGACAGAACAAATGAAAGAATTGTAACTATAGACTCAGAAGATGCAAAAGACTTAGATGATGGTATATGTGTAAAAAAACAAGACAATGGAAATTATATTCTATCAGTATATATTGCTGATGTAAGTCATTATGTAGTAGAAGGAACTCCTCTTGATAGTGAGGCTTTACGTAGAGGAACAAGTATATATATACCAGGAACAGTAGTTGCAATGTTACCAAAGAAATTATCAAATGGAGTGTGTAGTTTAAATGCATCTGTGCAAAGACTATCTCTTGCTATAGATATGACAATAGATAAAGATGGGAATATAATAGATAGCAATGTATTTAAGGCCATTATAAAAGTAGAAAAAAGGATGTCATATACAAATGTATATAAGGTGATAACTCATAATTTAGAAGATATACCGGATTATAAAGAATATGAAAAAGATATATTTATAATGAGAGAGCTTGCGTTAATCCTAAATAAAAAAAGAGTGAAAATGGGAAGTATAAATTTTGACATACCAGATACTCAAGTTGTATTAGATGGTAATGGTAGCGTCATAGATATAAAACCATATGAGATAACGATTGCTAATAAGATGATTGAAGAATTTATGCTAGCGGCTAACATGACAATAGCTGAAAAATTTTTCTTTTTAAATATGCCTTTTATTTATCGTATACATGAAAAACCAGAAGAAGAAAAATTAAGAGCATTAAATGAAATATTAGCAAACTATGGAAAACGAATAAAGGGAATAAAAGATATACATCCAAAAGCAATGTCAGATATGATAGAGCAAATAACTGACCAAGAAGAAAAGCAAATAATATCTAACGCGGTACTTAGAACTTTAAAGCTTGCAAGATATAGTAATGAGTGCGAAGGTCATTTTGGACTGGCAGCAAAGTATTATTGTCACTTTACATCTCCTATAAGGAGATATCCGGATTTGTTTATACATAGAGTTATATCTAAGTATATAGATAATAATTGTATGATTTCTCAAGAAGAAATAAAAAAATATGAACAACAAGCTATAATTTACTCAAAAACAGCTTCTGATTTGGAAAAAGAAGCTACAATTATTGAAAGAGATTTTGATGATCTATATAAAGCAATCTATATGGAGAAATTTGTTGGAGATGAATTTAAAGGTGTAATATCTTCAATTACTTCATTTGGTGCTTTTGTAAAGTTAGTTAATACTGTTGAAGGATTAATACCTTTTGAAAATATGCCTGATGGCGATTATTATATGTATGATGAATCACGTCATATATTAGTTGGGAAACAAAGTGGAAATACATATAAAATTGGTGATAAAGTAAATGTGAAGTTAGTAAGGGTTGATGTTAAATTAAAACAACTCGATTTTAAAATTATCTAGGAGGAAATATTTTATGAAAAATAAAAAAAGTGGGTTAGATAATGAAAATATAAAAAATAATGATAAAATAAAAAAAGAAACTAGGGGTATAAATAAAAAAAATGTAGATATAAATTGTGAAAATCAAAACAAAGTATTATCTTCTTTAAAAGAGTATTTTGTTTATTATAAAAAAAACATAAAAAAAACACATCTAGTAATCTATGTTTTATTACTTCTTGTATTATTTCTTAGTATAAATTTTTGTATGTCAAATATAAATTTGACAAATATTGCAAAAGACACTATAGTAAATGGAGGTGCATTGCAAACTATTTCAAAGGTGACAATACTAAAAAGTATAGTAAACGAAGCTTTGCCACTTGTATTCATAGTAGTACTTGCAGGAATTACTCCATATGCTTATCTTTCTGTATTAGGCTTTCTTATACCTTATACACTAGCTGCAAAGATTGCAAATATGTTTGCGATGTCTTACCAGACATCAAATTTGATATTTGCAAGTGTAGGTAGTGCAATAGAGTTGTTTGGATATGCATTAGCAATTGCAATAGGAGTGTATTATTGTAAATTTTCAACTAAAAGATTTAAATATTCTCAAAGAAGAGCTTTTGGAATTAAAGACGTCAAAAAGGGAATATATACTTTGAAAAAGGATGAAAAGAAGTTAGAAAAGTTAGAAAAAGAAAATTTACAAAAAGACTCGGAATTTGCAAATTTAAATGTAAAAATTCCATATAAACAAATAGTTATATCATTTGTTGTAAGTTTTGTTATTGTAGCAATAGGAATACTTATTACTGCAATATAGGGAGGTACCATGAGAGTTAGAAATAATCCATACGCTATAGATGAAATAAAAAAATGTGATAAATATATTCAAACAGAACAAAAATTACAAGAAATATTAAAAAAAGCAGAAAACAACAAAAAGAAAATATATGTAGAAATTGGTATGGGAAAAGGAGATTTCATATCAAAAAAGTCATATGAGGATAAGGAAAATATATATATAGGTATAGAGGTATGCTTGCCAATACTTGCATTAGCTGTAAAAAAGATATCAAAGTATGAAGAAAAAAATGCTACGTTAGAGAATCTTTATTTAATGTCTTGTGACGCGTCAACTATATCTGACTTTTTTAAAATGCATCAAATAGAGAAAATATATCTTAATTTTAGCGATCCTTGGCCTAAGAAAAAACATACTAAAAGAAGACTTACTTATAGTACTTTTTTAGAAGAATATAAAAAAGTATTAAAGGAAAATGGGATAATAGAATTTAAAACAGATAATCGAGAGCTATTTGAATATAGTTTAGTTAGTATGCAAAATTTTGGAATGAGCTTTTTGGAAGTATATCTGGATTTGCATAAAACTGATATACCTAATATTTTAACAGAATATGAAGAGAAGTTTTGTTTGCAGGGGCCTATATATAAATTAGTTACAAAAATCAATTAGAAATAAATTGCTTTTTGAAATGTTAAAATCATTAAATGTTTATCTAAATTACAAAGAAAGTACCGTTTTTTTTATGTTTTATAGAAAAAACGGTATTTTTGTTATAAAGTTTGCATAAAATATTGACAAATTACTAAAAATAGATTAGAATATATAAGGAACTCGTGGTGGGTATAGTTCAGTTGGTTAGAACGCCAGTTTGTGGCACTGGAGGTCGTGGGTTCGAATCCCACTATCTACCCCATTTTATATATTTGTTTATTGGGCTGTCGCCAAGTGGTAAGGCACCAGGTTTTGATCCTGGCATTCCGTAGGTTCGAATCCTGCCAGCCCAGCCAAATAACTAAAAACAATAACACATAGAACCGCAATGGTTTTAAGTGTTATTATTTTTATTTTAATGCGATTTTAATGCAACCCACACTTTTGAAAGTAGTCTGTATGCTTTTTGCTTTTTGCGTGATTTTTAAATGTAGGTGGATATGTTTAAAAAGTCTTGGC
>JAVXNL010000017.1:0-9381 GCA_036645795.1 Clostridia bacterium | reverse complement strand
ATTGCTGTACACTTCATGATATAATATTTTTAGTAAATTGATGTTTTTATTCTTATAAATCTCTTTAAGACTATTCACAATTTTATCTGATTTTTGTTGTGGTATATCTTCCTCTTTACCTTTATTATCCACAGTAACTAATAATAACTAAGTATCTTTTAAGATATAGTAAAATCAAATAATAAAGACAATTTGCTATATGATATAGATGATTAAATAATACACAAAGGGTTACTGTTTATTATTTTTTTTATATGTAAACAATATAGCAATATCAATATTTCTATAAATTAATGTAAAAATATTTAACATAGATTTATGCAAAAATATGTTAAAAAGCAGTAATATTTATATAAATAGAATTTGGGTAAAGCTTGGAATAGCAGTTATTTTAACACTTTTACTGCTTTTAATAGTAGTAAGCGGTAACAAGCTCTTATCCTTTTAAAATTAATTTTGAAAAACATGTTGAAATTTGTCTATAAAAAGTGTATAATAAGTTTATAGTATATAATACTGATTATTAGAAGAGAGGTAAGGCTTAAAAATGTTAATAAATGTAGAAAAGATGAGAATGCTTAAAACACGAGATCCTGAAGTTAGATTTAAATTAGTACATCAAAATCTTGAAAGATTTTTTAGAGATTATATTTATTATTATAATGTTTACGATAGGGATGAATTAATTATAGATTCTGGATATTTACCATACCATTATTTAGATACATTAGTATTACAAAAAGTAGTGAAATTGTTAGAAAAAGATTTAGGCTATGCAATTATTATAGTGAAAACTACTAATACTAATAAAATTCGGATATGAATATGGTGATTTAATTAATATACGATTATTTGATGTTAAGTCTGCCAAACCAAAAGATATAGATGATTATTTTAATCTAAAAATGTTCCAGCCAATATATTCTACACTACATGAATATAACAATATAGATGGAACATTACCAGAAGGGCGTACATATACATCGTGTCTTGATGTATCTAGCGCTAAGCTATTACTTCGGTTATGGTGAGAGTATTTAAGTTATACTCTTAAATGCAAGTATTTTGTATAAGTGTATGATAGACAATGTGTATAAAAGGAGAGTTTATTTATGAATAAGAAAAAAGTGGCTTTAATAGTTGTGCCTATTATACTTTTTTGTATGCTTGCTTTGTGTGTAAAAGCAGATCTTAGCATAGAATTTGAAAATTGGGTATATAGTGAGGCTGTTGAACATATGTCGCCTGTCGTAACAAATATAGTTAAATTTATAACTCGTTTAGGAAATGCTTCATCTATTATATTATTTTGTTTTGTACTCTTAATTATTCCATATACAAGGCATAAATATGGAATGCCAGTATCTATTAGTGTTATAATATCTGGAATATTTACGATTGTATTAAAAAAGGCTTTTGTAAGACAAAGGCCTGATATATTAAGGCTTGTTACAGAAAGTACATATAGTTTTCCAAGTGGACATGCCATGATAAACGGAGCAATGTACATTATGATAATTTTACTTGTTTTAAAATATGTAAAAAGCAAAAAAATAAAGACTGCTTTGATTTCGTTGTGTTCTTTTTTAATTGTATCAATTGGATTTAGCAGGGTATATCTAGGTGTTCATTATATAAGTGATATAATAGGAGGGTGGTTACTTGGATTTGTAGTAGCCTTTGTAATATATATTATTTGGAAAAATAGAGTTATAGATAAAGAAGAGTTGTAATATATATTAAATATAAAGTGGGAAATATATAATAATTATATATTTTTCTTTTTTTAAAAGGAGGTTATATGGATAAAAAAAGAATTATAGTAGATGCGCATTGTGATACATTAAAACTTGCATTAGATATGGGGCAAGGTTTAACGAGTGAGAAACTACAATTTAATCTGCGTGATGTAAAAAGGCCTCATTTACAATTTATGGCTTTGTATGTTAATCCGAAATTTAATAAATTAGAAAATGGTGGATATATACGTGCTCGTAATGTTTTAGATAAATTTGTATACGAATATGAAAAACATAAAGATGTATTAATTCAAATAAAAAACAAAGCGGATTTACAACGATTTATCTATGATAATAAAATTGGAGTATTGCTTACTATTGAAAATGGTGATGCTTTAAATGGCGATTTAAGCAATATATATAAGTTTTACGAAAAAGGGGTAAGGGTAATGTCACTTACTTGGAATTATGATACAGCACTTGCCTCAGGAGCGCTTTCTAAAACGGATATGGGCATTACAAATCTTGGTAAGCAGTGTATAAGGATAATGAATGAAAAAGATATAATTATAGATATTTCTCATTTATCATATAAGGGTTCAAAAGAAGTATTTAGTTTGACAGATAAAAATATAATTGCGACTCATTCTTGTGTAGATAAGTTGCACAACCACCCAAGAAATTTAAAAGATGAACAGATAAAAGCTATAGCTAAAAGTGGTGGTGTTGTTGGAATTGCTTTTGCAAATGAGTTTATGACAAATAAAAAGTATGCAACTTCAGAAGATATAGTAAACAATATAGATTATATTGCAAATTTAGTTGGAATAGATTATGTAGGAATTGGAAGTGATTTTGATGGATTAGATGAATTTGAAATTCCAGTTGATATACAATCTGTAAAAAACATAGATATAATCTTTAAAAAATTAAAATGCAGAGGATATAGAGATGAAGATATAGATAAAATTGCAGGTGCTAATTTTATAAGGGTTTTGAAAAACAACTTAAAATAGAGAACATAATAAACTATAGCATACAGAGTATATTTCATACTCTGTATGCTATAGTTTGAATTAAATACCAGTGTAAACCATTCCGGGCTTTAACTCTTTGTTTTTTGTGCTAAATAACTCAGATATAGTTACTAGCTGATAGCCTTTTTTAGAAAGAATATCAATAATACTTACAGCAGCGTCTTTAGAAGTGGGATAAAGGTCATGCATAAGTACTATACTTCCGTCTTTTGCATTACTTATAACTGAGTTTATAGTTTTTTGTTTATCTCGAGTCTTCCAATCTAGAGTGTCTATATTCCATAATATCAAGGGTTGTTTTGTGGTTGATTGTACAGTTTGATTTACAGAACCATAAGGTGGACGTATAATATCTGGGTAGGTTTTCGTTGCTTTATATACTATATCTCTTGTTCCATTTATTTCTTCATTGATTTTATTTGCATTAAGTTTAGTAAGCTGAGTATGAGTTAAACTATGATTTCCAATTTGACTACCTTGTGCAATAATGTTTTTTAATATTTTAGGATATTTAGAAGCGTTATTTCCTACCACAAAAAATGTAGCATGTCCATTAGCTGCTGAGAGTGCGTTTAATATTTCTTGAGTGTAAATAGGGTGCGGCCCGTCATCAAAAGTTAAAGCAATCATTTTTTGATTTTTGTTTATAGCGTTTTGTTTTGGTATAATAACAGGCTCTGGTGCAGGAATAGCTTTTTCAATTATATTTTGGCTTTTTTGAAAAGAAGTGTTGTTATTTAGTACATTAACGTTTATATATTTGTTGAGATCTCTCATAGGTATTTCTAATTTATTTAATAGAGAAAGTTCTGATTTGTTTTTTGTGTAAAAGCAAATACTGTTGTTTTTTAGCAAGAAATCATTTAGATCGTAGTCTTTAAGGGTAGAAGCCAAATTTGCATTTTCATTTTTGCTAGTTTGAGAAGTAGTATCTTCAACTTTTTTTAAGTTGGTTTCTATAATTTTTTCAACATCACCGTATTTATTTTCATTACATATATCAGAAAATTTCAGAAGTTCGCCTGTTTTTAGATTGAAATTGTAATTTTTAAATTTGTTTTGCATATTTTGAGATATTTGTAATTGTACGCTTCCGTAATTATCATTTATTTTAAAAGATAAGTAAGTTATAGCTAAATTAGGGCTTTTATACTTTTCTTTTTTTTGTGTATTTTTAAAGTCTTGTATGGTATCATCTATATCTTTTTTTATTATAAAATTAATTTGTTCATTTTGAGTTTTTGGATATTGAATAAAAATATTACTATTAGAAGTACTCTCATTTCTAAATTCTTCTGTGCCAAGAGCATGATTTCCGCACTAAATATCTTTGCATAATAATAGTTGCTTTGTTTGTATTTGAACATATTTTAATTAAGAGGCAGAAAAATATTACTATGCAAAGTACAATAAAAATCCATAAGAGACTTGTTATATATTTATTATCTTTTTTATTGTTATATTTATTTGGATTTTCTTTTAAATTTAATCTGCCAGTTCTCATATTTACTGAAATATATGATATATTTCTATTCAACTCCTTACTTTTATATGTATATATTATTTACCGAAATTATATCATAATTTTTAAAATATGTAAATAAAATGTAGAAAAATGTAAATTGAAAAATAATTCTTTCGCTATATTTTACAAAAGAATAAAAGTGAAATTGGAATATAACAAAAAGGAATAAAAAAGAAGACAAGATTTAATTTTCTTGTCTTTTTTGTAATAATTTTTCTAAGATTTGAACAGCATTAGTTGCTGCACCTTTTCGTAGATTGTCTGCTACACACCAAAAGTTTAGACCATTAGGTATACTAAAATCTCTTCTAAGTCTACCGATAAAAACATCATTTTTATTGTCTGCAAAAGTATTTAAAGGATAAAGACTTCTAGATACATCATCTAATAATGCAATGCCTGGGCTCTTCGATAAGAGTTGTCTAACATCTAATATATCAAATGCTGATTCAAATTCTACATTTATACTTTCGCCATGACAGTTTTTTATAGGGCATCTTACCGCGGTTGCAGTAAGTTTTAATTTAGGCAAATGTAGTATTTTTTTAGTTTCTTCAATTATTTTCATTTCTTCTTTTGAATATCCGTTTTCCAAAAACATATCAATTTGTGGTATACAATTGTTATATATTCTATATGGAAAACTTTTAGATTCTAATCCTTTTGTTGTGTTTTCTAAATCATCTAATCCTTTTTTGCCAGCTCCAGACACGGCTTGGTAAGTAGAGTAAATAACTCGTTTTAGAGTGTATTTATCATGTAATGGCTTTAAAGCAACTACGGCTTGAATTGTAGAACAGTTTGGATTTGCAATTATATTATTGGTACAAAAAGATAAATCTTCTAGATTTACTTCAGGTACTATAAGGGGTACGTTTTCTTTCATTCTAAATATTGAACTATTATCTATTACAACACAGCCAGATTTTACGGCGAGGGGTATATATTTTTTACTTATATCTCCACCTGCTGAAAATAGAGCATAATCAAATTTAGTGTTTTCAAAAGTATTTTCATTTAATACCTCAACTATATATTCATCTCCTAAAAAACGTACTTTTTTACCTTTTGAACTACTGGATGCAAGAAGAAAAAAATTATCTATAGATAAATTCTTTTCTTCTAATACTTTCAAAAAAGTTTTTCCAACAAGTCCAGTAGCTCCAACTATAGCGCAATTTATCATAAATTTATTCACCTCATTTAAGTATATGATAATCATAATTTTTTATACACTAAATATTTAGCTAAAACTGATAAATGTGTATGTAAAATATAGTGATGGAAAATAAATGAAATAGTAAAATAGAAAAAAAGTAATAAAAAAAGCTCCTATTAAGGAGCTTCTAAATCACGGATTTACTAATTTATAGAGTATTTCAGGATTTAAATGAATATTAAACACAGAAAGCACAAAATTCATAAAATACATAACAGTTATAATAATAGCAAGTCTTTTTGTTATGTTTTTTGGTATAAAAGATATTATTTTCATAAGGAATGGTTGCAAGAAAAACACATATATTGTTCCAAGTATTCCCCAACCGATAAGTATTGGTACTGTAGTATAATTTAAAATTGATAGAAATTTACCACTGTAATTCCACATTTCAATGCCGAGTATATATTTAAATCCAAGGCCACAAACAAGTTCGAAAGCTCCCATTACACATGCAGATGTTAAAAAAGTATAAGGAATATTTATTTTTGATGGTTTTAAATTATAAAAAAGTAAGTAAAGTATTAAAGAACCAAATCCATATATAGTACAAAAAGGACCATATAGCATACCTCTACTAACTATTCTTCCAACATTTAAATATACGTATAAAACTTCTATAACCCATCCAAGAAACGCACATATTATAAATATAAACACTATATCTGTAAAAGATATTTTTTTGTTTTTTATTAAATCACGTTTATCAGATTTTTCAAGTAAACCTAACATTTAAATCACATCCTATTTCTAAATATCTAAATTGTTATAAAATATTTTAGTATAATTATTATACCGTTAATTGGTATGAAAATCAATTGTTTTTCTTTATTTTCTTTTAAAAGCTTGTATATATAATTTTTTTGTTTGTAATATAGAAAAAACAAATAAGAAAAAGATAGATATAGTGGCAGTGTAAAATGATATTACTGCAAATGCTTTGTGCTCATTTTTGTTTGCTTTTTGTTTATTTTTTCTTTTTATTCGTATAGCTTAAATGCCTTAGTATATCAATATATTTTCAAAATATTTCTGTAATATTACAGTTGTGTTAAAGCAATGTTACAGTAGCTAAAAAAGTAAAATAAAATAAAGGAAAGTATTGAATATATCAATTAAATAGTATATAATTATATTAATTAAAAACGGTTTGTTTAAATAAGGGGGCTTTAACTATGCTTGTTAAAAAGTGTGTAGGTCAAATAGAAGAAAATAGTAGTTATAAAATATGTGATGATGTTAATATAGATATAAAGAAAAATAAGAACAGTGGTATTAAAAGAGGAATATCACTTATGGTTTTAATTGTAACAATAGTTGTAATTGTAATTCTTGCAGGAGCTGTGATTTTAGGGCTAAATAGAAACAATCCTATAAAAAATTCTAAAGAAGCTGTAACTAAAAGTGATATGGATGAGATGCGTGATAAATATAGTTTAGTATATGGAAAATTGTTAAAAGAAGTGGGCGGAGATAGATCTTTGATCACACAAGATAGGCTATTATACGTAATACCAGAAAAATATTTAAGTGAATTTGAAGCGACAAATAAAGGTATTGTATATACAGGAGATGATGAGGAAACAAAAGATACTGCAAGAAAAATGGGATTTATAGTAGAAAGTAAAAGTGAATTGCCTCAGATAAGAGCTGTAGTTTTAACTGCTATGACTGATAGAATAAGTATTAAAGTAGTAACAAGGGATAGTACATCGGGTATAAAAGATTATGAATATAAAATAACACAAGTTGGTGGAAGTTATACAAATACAAATAAGACATCAGATGCAACTAATACTTTTTTAAAATTAAATAAAAATACAAAATATACTATAGAAGTATTAGTAAGAGATAATGCGGGAAACGAAGCGAGCTATCCTGCACAAGATATAACAACGCTAGAAATAAATATGCCTAAAATATCAGACATAATCTCAGAGTGGACACAAGGTCCAATAGATATGACTATAACTTGGCCAGAAGAGGCTGGAATAACAAAGCAATGGAGCTATACAGGAGCAGAAAATGACTGGAATACAGTAGATATTAACATGTTAGAACTTAAAATAAGAGACAATTGTGTTGTATACGCAAGAGGAATAAATGAGGCGGGAAATGTAAGTGAAGTTGCAAAAAAGGAAATAAAAAATATAGATAGACTTATACCAAAACTTTTTGTGCCAACTGTTAGCGCTACAACAAGTAGTATACAAATCATGGGTAGCGCAGTAGATTCACCTGCAAGTGATATAGATGGAAGTAGTGGGATACAAAGTTATGAGTATAGTATAGATGATGGTAAAACATGGGAAAACAAAGGACTTGCAACAAGCCATACTTTTAGTAATTTAAATAAAAAAACAGAATATAATGTTAAAATGAAAGCAATAGATAATGCTAAAAATGAAATTATAACAGATCCTGTAAAAGTTATAACAGAAGAATTATCACAACCAAGAATATTATTGTCAAATTATCAATGGACTAATAAAGATATAATGGCTACAATAGAATGTGAAAATAGTGGTTCAATAATAAAACAATATAGTTTTGATGCGAAAAACTGGACTGAATATACAGGTCCTATTACAATACAAAGTAATAGAACAATATATGCAAGAGTTATAGATGAAGCACAACAGAGTGGAAAACAGGTAACTCTTACTGTAACAAATATTGATAAATTGCTTCCGAAAGTATTCACTCCTGATACGACAAGTATTACAAATAGTATAACTGTAACTGGAAGTACAATAGATTCTGAGGCTACAAAAGAATATGGAGTAAGTGGAGTAAATAAGTACAGCTTTAGCATAGATGGTGGTAAAAATTGGACAGCTAAACAAACTGACACAACATATACTTTTAAAAATTTAACTCAAAGTACTAATTATTCTGTGTGTATGATGGCAACAGACGTGGCAGGAAACGAAAGAATAAGTAATGTGTTAAATACTAATACGCCAGCTGTACCAGGAGGAAACGAGAATATAAAATTTAAATCGACTCCGGATTTATGGACAAATACAAATGTTAAAATAGAAATAACATATCCTGAAAGTACTACACAAGAATTCATAAAAAAAGTAAGCACAGATGGAAGCGTATGGAATAATTATACAGGACCTATAACAGTAGCGGATCAAAATACGACTGTTTATGCGAAGCTTGTAGATAGCACTTCTCAATCTGGTGGGGTAGCAACATACATAGTGCAAAATATAGATAAGGAAAGTCCAACAACAACGATAGCTCCAAATGGAGGAATATATACAATTCCTACCGGTGAAACACAGGCAACAATTAAAGCACGTCTTAGTGCGCAAGATACAGGTGGAAGTAATTTAAAGACTGTTCAATACGCTTGGAGTCAAGTAAATGAAACATCAGAGCCAACAACAGGCTGGACAAATTATACAGCTGCAGGACAGGATATACAAAAAACAGATGCGGTAGTAGGAACATACTATTTATGGACAAAAGTGATAGATAATGCAGGAAATAGAGCGGAAAATATAAAGAAGTCTGCATCATATACTGTAAAGCCAAATACAGATTCAACAACTCAAATCACAATGACTCCAAGTATAACTAATTGGACAAATACTGATGTTGGAGTAAGAATAACATACGGAAGTACAATAACTGAAGGAAAACTTGCAAGAGTACAAAGCGGAACAGGTGTTGTAAACAGTGTAGGAAATGTAGTAATGCAAACAAATGGAGTAGTGTATGCGCAAGCAACAGATATAGCAGGAAACAAAATCACAAAAACACTACAAATAACAAATATAGATAAAGTAGAGCCAACAACTACAATAGCTCCAAATGGAGGAGTGTATACAATACCTACGGGAGGAA
>JAVXNL010000016.1:6219-21043 GCA_036645795.1 Clostridia bacterium | reverse complement strand
ACTCAACATAATTTTTAAAAAAGTAAATTGTATGAAATTTGAAGAATTAGATGATACAAATATTTATGATGGAATATGGGCTTGTTCTTCAATACTCCATATTGAAAAAGAAAGTTTAATGGATATTCTTGCTAAAATGATAAATGCTTTAAAAGTTAATAGAATAATTTACACTTATTTTAAGATAGGAACAGATTACGAGATAAAAGAAGAATTATAAGAAGACAACTGCAAAAGATGGAAAAAAATATTGATTTTTACTAAAACTTAAAAATGATGAAAAAACATAAAAGCAACAAAAAAGTCAGAAAATATGAAAAACTAAAAATAGGGTTGTTAGTGGAGGACTTGCTTCCACATACAACCCCCAAAAAGCAAATAATATCAGGTACACTGGATTATAAAAGAACCATCTTTTGTGAATATGATAGAAGATGGGTTAAATCATAAATTTGATGTAATACTTACTAAATCAATTTCAAGATTTGCAAGAAATACATTAGATACTTTGATAGATTATGTAGTAATTGGTGGATATGATGAAAATGGAAAAAATAGAGAGATAGGACTTTTAAAAGAGTTTGAACCACTACTTATTTGCAATGAATTTTCTTTGGGAGAAAATTCACCATTACATTATTTAAAACAACAATTTATTAAAAGTGAAAAAGCAAGTGTAAAGAGAAATAATATTATGCTAGTAACTCATAGCGGGGTTATAAATATAATATATTATATAGTTAAGAAAATGAATTGGTCCAATAAGCAAAAAGCATTTCCAGCAAGTAATACCTGTATTACAAATTACAATAAATTTCGATAAGAAGCCTTTATGCACGTGTCAAACTGTTAATGTCAATATATTAAAATGAAGGATTATAAAGAATTTATTCCAAGTAAAATAAATTGTAATTGGGGTGGGTACGATACAATGATAGAAAAACCTTGCTTATACATATTTGATTATATCGAAAAAAATCGTAATATGAAAAATTAATATTACGAAAAGTTAAAAAATAAAAACACAACACAAAATTATCACAAAGATATAGTATAATGTTTCTAGGTTAAAGGAGGTAAAAAAACAATGAGGATACTGGTAGTAGATGATGAAGAAAAAATAAGACATGTATTGCGTGAATACGCTGAGTTTGAAGGATATGAAGTAGAAGAAGCAAGTGATGGTATGGAAGCTGTAAATATGTGTAAGGATAAAGATTTTGATTTAGTGGTAATGGATGTAATGATGCCTAAACTTGATGGTTATTCTGCCATAAAAGAAATAAAGAAAAATAAGAATATACCTTTTCTTATGTTATCTGCAAGAGGAGAAGAATATGATAAATTGTTTGGTTTTGAAATAGGAGTAGATGACTATGTAGTAAAGCCATTTAGTCCAAAAGAGGTAATGGCAAGAATTCATGCTATAATTACGCGTGTAAAATTAGCTGAAGAAAAGTCAAAAGAAGATAAGAAAAACGAAAAATATACTTTTGAGGGATTAGAAATAGATATGCTTGGAAGGAATGTATATGTAGATAGCAAGAAAAAAGATCTAACTCCAAAAGAATATGAATTATTACAGTATCTTGTAATAAATAAAAATATAGCTCTATCAAGAGAAAAAATATTAAATGAAGTATGGGGATACGATTTCTTTGGTGAAGATAGAACTGTAGATACACATATAAAAATGTTAAGAAATAGCCTTGGAAAGTATAGAAATAAGATAGAAACGGTAAGAGGAATGGGTTATAAATTTGAAGAGTAAGACTTCAACATCTACCAATACTCTTACATTTAAACTCTGGGTATATTTTGTTTCGTTTGCTGTAGCTTTGTTTTTAATATTATGGTTTATGCAAGTAATATTTTTGCAAAGTTATTATAGTTCGATGAAAAAAAATGAGGTTGTAAGGTTAGCCTCACAAATAGAAGAAGAGTACAAAGATGGAAAATCCTCTGAGACCATAGATAGCGTAGCATATAAAAATGCTTGTAGTATATTTATATTTAGAATGGATGGAGATTTAATTTATTCTTCATCTGCTACTAATCAAACAGGAGATAGTAATATAGCACAATTACCATCTAGACCAATATCTATAGATACAAGTGGTATAGTTGAAAAAATAAATCAAAGTCCTAATAAAAAAATAAGTTATACTTTAAATGTGGCGAGGTTTAAAACAGAGTTATATGTATATGGAAAAGTAATACCTGATACAAATGAATGCTTGGTAATGGTTACATCAATCGATCCAATAGATGCTACAACAAGTGTGCTTAAAAGTCAACTTGTTTATGTAACAATTATAGCGCTTCTTATATCATCTATAATTTCTATATTTATATCAAGAAGACTCTCAAGACCAATAGTAAATATAACAGAAACTGCAAAAAAGCTTGCAACTGGATGTTATGATATAGAATTTGAAAAAGCAGGATATGCAGAAGCAGATAATTTAGCAGATACTCTAAATTTTGTTACAAAAGAATTAAATGAAACAGATAAAGTAAGAAAAGAGTTAATAGCTAATGTATCACATGATTTAAGAACTCCGCTTACAATGATAAAGGCATACTCAGAAATGATAAGAGATTTATCAGGAGATGATAAAGAAAAAAGAGAAGAACATATACAGGTGATAATAGATGAGACAGATAGATTAAGTAGACTTGTGAGCGATATGATGGATTTATCTAAAATAGAATCAGGATTTAGTAAACTAAGCAAAACTAGATTTAATATAAGAGAGGTTGCAGAAAATATTTTAAATGGATTTAAAATATTAGATAAAAATGAAAAATCAGAGTTTAAAGCTGTGGGGCCAAAAGAAATTTTTGTAATGGCGGATAAAACAAAGATTGAACAAGTTATATATAATCTTATGGTAAATGCATTTAACCATACTGAGGGCGATAGAAAAATAGAAGTTAAGATTACAACTTCTGGTAAACGTGTAAAAGTACAGATTAAAGATAATGGGGTAGGTATTTCAAAGGAAGATTTACCACATATATGGACTAGGTACTATAAAGTAGATAAAACATTTAAACGTTCAAGTACAGGAACAGGTTTGGGACTCTCAATTGTAAAAAACATACTTGACAAACATAATTCGAATTACGGAGTAGAAAGTGAACTTGAAAAAGGTTCTGTATTTTGGTTTGATTTAGAAAAGAGTTAATTAGAAGTATATTTCTAAAATAGAATAGTTAAAATTAAAGGAGCATATTTAAATGCTCCTTTAATTTAATTAAATTTTATACTTTTTTGTGCATACTTATTTAGTTTTTCAAAAACCAAGTAATTTATACTATTAGGTGGATATTTGCCATCTTTTTGTATAGAACCTGCAGGAATACCAGTTAAAATTTCAATACCTTCATCTATAGTAGAAATAGGGTATATATGAAAAGTACCAGCTTCTACAGCTTTAATAACTTCGTCATTTAAATTTAAATTTTTAACATTTTGAATTGGTATTAATACACAATTTCCGTTTGTTCCTTTATTTTTACAAACTTTGTAAAAGCCTTCTATTTTATCATTTACTCCACCTATAGGTTGTATTTCACCTTTTTGATTAACCGAGCCGGTTACTGCAAAATTTTGTTTTATAGGAATACCTGCAAGACTAGAAAGTATTGCATAAAGTTCAGTAGAAGAGGCACTATCCCCATCAACACCATTGTATAATTGTTCAAAACAAATACTTGCAGTGAGTGCTAAAGGATTTTCTTGAGCATATTTTTCACCAATATATGCAGATAATATATATACCCCTTTAGAATGGGTAGTTCCACTCATTGAAACTTCACGTTCTATATTTACAACGCCTGCTTTGCCAATAAATGTATTTGCAGTAATTCTTACAGGATGTCCAAAATTTTGATCTCCTGTCATCATAATAGTAAGTCCATTTATTTGACCTATTTTCTCACCATCAGTAGATATCATAAGATCACCTTCAGATATCATATCATTAAAACTATCGTTATATTTGCCATATCTTTTTTCTTTACTATCAAGTGCACTAAGAACATCTTTTGCAGATACTTTTCTTTTCTTTGCATTTTTGGCAATAAAACTTGACTCGATAACTAAATCTGAAATATCCAATTTTATAGCTGTAAGTTTTGATTTGTTATCTGCACATCTTGAACTAAATTCTACAATTTCTTTTACAGCATCTTTTGTAAATGGAAGAAGAGAATCTCTTTTTACAACAAAAGCAATATATTGTGCAAGTTTTAATATATTAGTTGCGTTACGTTCATACGAATTTTCAAAATCTGCTTTAACTTTAAATAGTTTTTTGAAATCTACATCTAGAGCACATAGTTGTTGATAGTTTTGCTCAGAACCAATAAGTACCACTTGAATATCTATTGGAATAGGTTCTGGTTTAAGACTAACAACGGTTACTGGTTGTGCAATATCTCTTGAACTATCAATAGAGAGTTCTTGATTTTTAAGCACTCTTTTAAAGGCCTCCCAAGTTGGAGCACTTGCAAGTAAATCACGGATGTTTACTAAAAGATAACCACCGTTAGCTTTATGTATAAGGCCGGGTTTTAACATTTTATAGTTTGTTTTGATTCCTCCAGGGCCAGTTTCAAATTCGAGTTTTCCAAACAGATCAAAGTAGTTTGGGTTTTTACAAGGTATAACAGGCGCATGATATAATTTGTCATTATCTACTAATAAATTCACTCTATAGTTTTCCCAAGGTTTTGGATCACGTTTTAGCATAGGTGACATCATCATAGCCGGTGCTGGAGAATTTTGTGATTTATCTGATTCGTATTGTTTAAGTAAATCTATATTTTTAATTACATCACTTTGAATTCCATATAAAAAGTTTTGTATTTTGAGATCTTTTCTGTATTTTATTTTCAAATCACTCATGCATTGTGTAACAGCAAAAGTAGCAAGATTAGATTCCCATTCATTAATAACAGAACAGCTTTTTTTATCAAGAGCGTCTAACTCTTTTAATACTTCTAGCGTTTGTTCTTGTATTTTAGGACTTTTTTCTTCAAAATATTTTTTTGTTTTATCATCTAATATGTTGAAATCTTTCTCATTAAGAATAACTCCATTATGAACCGGTGAGAAAAATATACCTTCTTGTGTATGTCTTACTTTAAAACCTTGTTCATAAGTAGATTTATCAAATTCTTTCATTATATTTTCTTTGTTTCTCTCATAACGTTCGCTAATTGTTTTCTTTTCTTTTTCGTACATGTCCCCTGTAAGGTCTTTTGATATACGATTAAGAAGAGCTGTAATAAATTTATTCATATCTCTTTTAAACTCTGAACCCATACCTGCCTCTAATCCAATTGAGATTGGTTCGGTAGGGTTTTCAAAATTGTATACATAACAGTAATCATCAGGTACTGATTTTTTTTCACTTAAACGATTTACAATTGAGAGAGCGTAAGCTGTTTTTCCAACTCCAACATTTCCACAAAGATAAAGGTTAAATCCTTTTTGCGGTATTTGCATTGCAGTCTTTATTGCATTAAGTGCTCGTTCTTGCCCAATAATTCCATTAAATGGTTCTAATTCATTGGTAGTTTCAAAGGGAAGTGTCTGCTCATCTAAAGTGTTTTTTAATTCGTTTGCTTGTAGTTCTTTAAAATTTTTCATCTGTATTTCCTCCATATTTTTTTAATTTGTTTTAAATGTTTTTGTATATTTATATTGTATTATATATACAAAAAATATTCAACTAAATATACAAAAAACCTATAAAAAGATTAAAATTCATTTTATAGATTTATTTTATTTGCAATAAAAGAAATAAAACAAAAAAGAAAAAAATAAAAAAAAAAGAAAAAAATAAAAAAAAAAGAAAATAAAAAGAACAATAAGTATAAGAAGTATAAAAATATATAAAACTGAAAATAACTATTAAGAATATAAAATAAATATATTCTTAATAGTTATTCAAATCAAATGCTTTTTAATCATTTTAAGTGGGATAAGTTAATTCTTTTTGAAATATTAAAGCATCTTCACCATTATCATAATACGATTTTCTTAAATGTATTTTTTTGAACCCATATTTTAGGTATAAGTTTATAGCAGCTATATTTGATACTCTAACTTCTAGCAAAATCTTTTTCACATCATTTTTTTTAGCTATATTAAATATATGCTCAAGTAAAAAAGAAGCTAAACCTTTTTTTTGAAAATCCTTTTTTACTACAATTGATATTAAATCCATTGTATCAAACATATAAAAAATAGAAATATATCCAACTATAATATTATTTTTCTTTGCGATAATATAGTGATAATAGTTGTTATTTAACTCAGATATAATAGAGGCTTTGGATGTTATATGCAAATTCAATTCTTTTTCGATTTGTAGTATAGCATTTATTTTTTGCATATAATTTGAGTCTATTATATGTATTTGTTCTAAATTAATTGTTTTCATTTTTAACCCTTTCTGCTTGTGATAATCTTGCATAAGTTGCATCAAGTGTGTACGAATCAAACATATAATTAGAAATGTCTTCTAGGTTTTCATAAGCACTTATTAGATCTTTAGGGGTAGGGTAGAGGTCTACAAAATAAATATTGTTATTGTTTTGTATTTTAATATTATGATTTTCAATATTAGATGGATTCAAAAATACATCTAATATTTCATTTTTAAATTTTTGTGAACAATCTCCTGCGACTATAATTGGTATTGTTGAATCTAAATTTTCTAAAATATGTAAAATAGATTCTGAGGCTTTTTTTATTAAATTATTAGACATCTCCGATATTTTCTTTATAGTTATTTTTCCAATGGTATTTCTCGAAATTTTATATAAAGAAAAATATACCCTATCGTTTTTTGCATCTATTAATGATAAAACATATATTGGTTTAAAAGATTTAAAAAAAGAACTTTGCAAATATGAAGTATAACAAATCGCTTCAAGAGTTGTCATAGCAAATATATTAAGGCCTTTTACTTGGGCAAAAGCTTTTATAGTAGATAGGCCAATTCTTATACCGGTAAAAGAACCAGGCCCGCTAAGAGATGCAAGCAAGGATATATCACTTAACTTAAGAGAGGCTTCTTTTAGTGTGCTATCTATAAGAGGCAGTAGTTTTTCCGAATGTGTAATTTCATTAGAAATGCTTCTTTGTATAATCTCAAATGTATTTTGTTGTATATTTTCTTTTTTTATACCAACACATGCTGTTTTAGTTGTTGTATCAATTGCTAATATGTTCATCTCAATCCCTCCAAACATGAAAATTACGTATATTATCATTTTCATTATCTTTTAATATATCAATATATATAGTGTCTTTAGGCAAAATATCTGCTATTATATTTCCCCATTCAATAATACAAATACCATTTGAAAAATAATCTTGTCCAATATCTTCTAGAAATTCATCACTAGTTCTAATTCTATATACATCAAAATGATATATATGTGTATCTTTTTTTGTTATATAGTCATTTACTATTGTAAAAGTAGGACTAGATACTTGTTCTTCAATTTCAAAATGCTTGGCAATACCTGACATAAGTACTGTTTTGCCAGTTCCGAAGTTCTCCATTTAGTACAAGTATAGTACCAACATTTAAATGACTGGCAATCATTTCTCCCAAACTTTTTGTTTCATTAGGAGTAGTTGTTATACAACAAAAATCTAGTTTAGAGTTTTGTTCATTTTTATTTTTATTTATATTTTTATCTTTGTTTGTTATTATAGATTCTTTTTTATCTATTTTGTTTAAAAAAAGTTCTATATCATCTATATCATTTATTTTCATTAATTTATCTCCTAGAAGTAATTATATCAAAATACATATAAAATATCAATGAGAGTTAAACAAATTTAGTATAAATTAGTAAAAAACATAAGAATATCTTAAAAAAGCTTGAATTTTTTTTCTAAAACAGATAAAATATAGCCAAGGTGATAAAATTGATACAAAATAACAAGAAAAAGCAAGGTGTAACCTTAGCTGTTTTAATTATAACTGTAGTAGTTGCTTTAATACTTTTATCTGTAAGTATAGTTGCAATTAAAAGTTCAGTAGATAATGCATCATTAGTAGCTTTTGCACAAGATTTATCTACTATAACTGAGCAAAGTCAGACATATTTTGTACAACAAGATGCTTTCCCAACTCTTTCTGGAGCAGAGGCAGCACTTTCACAAAAGGAAATATTAGCTTTAAGTTCAAATGCAGACAAAATGAAACTAGAACTACAATCAAATACAGATTATGTAGAAAATAATGATTTAGGTGCTTTCTATAAGGTAGATCTTGGAAAGTTAAATGTTACTAAAGCAATACGTGGAGTACAAAAAAATAATAATAACAAAGATATATACGTTGTATCTTATCCATCAATGAATGTATATTATTTAGATGGATTTAGAGCAAAAGGAGATTATTACTACTCTCTTAGTCCAAAATTATCAAAACAAACCAAAATAACAAGACAAGAATTAAAAACTGCAACACAACAAATAGCAGGAATTACTATAAAAAAAGAGCTTAAAACATGGACAAATAAACTAGGAATTAGCATGCAAGCTATAATGAATCCATCAGAAACGCTATTTATAAAGTTTAGTGGAGGTGGAGAAAAACAAGTAACCACAACTCAAGGAATAAATACATTTAGTTTTAATACAATTGAAGAACTTAAATCAATTGTGCCAGCTATTAGTGATGCAGAAATAAATGCAATGGATAACGGCGTGTCTCAAGATATTAAATATATGGAGATATTAAAAAAGAAAAACGATGTGGAAATAGGCAAAATGAAAGTAGAGTTTTCAAATTATGAAAGGGTAGCACCAATAAAGTTAACTGAACCGCAAATATCATATAATAAAACAGAAAACGTAGTAGATTTTAAAGTAAGTGATACAGTAAGCGGTATAAAAGAAGTAAGATATGAATACTTAAAAGTATATGATAAAGATGGCAACGTACAAAACTATTATGATGGACTAGATGTATTTGATGAAAATTACATGAAAAGTAGAGCCAAAATCGGTGGTACACAAAAAGATGGTGTGGTATCTTTAAAAATACCAAAAGATGTTGAGGGATTACAAATACTTATAGTAGATAGAGCAGGAAATTGGATAAGTATGACAAAAGCCATGTATCCTGGAAATACAATGCATGTAGGCGTTATTCCAAAAGATATATCTCTGACAAAAGCTACATTTAAATATGTTGTAAATAGTTCACTTGGAGTAAATAATGTAACTACATATATTAGCCCAGACGGAATAAATTGGGATAAACCATTAACTACAGATTTTGCTACAAACGATACAATTACATATAAAGTTATAAATGACTATGTTGGTTTAAATGGATATACTGATAAAATATATATAAAAGTACTCGCGATAAACAACAATCCTAATGTAGCTCTTAGAATAAAAGAAGAACGCGTGGTTTGTCTTACAAAAGACGATAGTGTACAAGAAGGCACAAAAAACAAATTTGACTCTACATGGAATAATCCATATATTCCAGTAGGATTTGAACATACTGAGGGAACTGTTGAAGATGGCTTTGTTATAAAAGATGTAACAGGAAACGTACAAACTGAAGGAAATGAATTTGTTTGGATTCCGGTAAGGGATATAAACAGTTTTTACAGAAAAAGCCCTTCTTTAGATGTAAATGGAAAAATAAAATGGGATAAATATGGGTATTTTAGTGAAAATGAAAGTACAGCAGAGTATGTTTCAATGAAGACTAGTGTTCAAAATCATGGAGGATTCTATATCGCACGTTATGAAGCAGGCGTTGCTACAAATATGCCACAAACAAAACCCACAGCTTCAACAGAGTCTTATGCAAATGGTGAATATAAACCGGTATCTAAGAAAAACACTGCAGTTTGGAATATATTACCTTGGGGAGGAAGTAGAACAGAAAACACTGGAACTGATGGATTAGGTGGAAATGATAGAAAAAACGGAATAGTAAAAGCTTCAAGGTGTATATATCCTAATATAAAAACACTTAAAGATTACGGACTTCAAACAAATCTTACAAGCAATACAGATGTTGTATCAACTCTTTGTTATGATGTACAGTGGGACGCAATGATGTACTTTTTGCAAGATATAAAAAATCCAAATGATGAAAATAAACCATATATAACAAATAGTAAAATGATGGGAAATTTAAATTCTACAGAAGATGGACAAAGACCAGCTCTTACAGGAGATAGTAAATATCCTCAATATGTAACAAAGAATATATATGATGTAGCGGGGAATGTATTAGAGTTCACAATGGCAGGACTTGTAAACGAAAATAGTGGAATTGCGGCAAGAATGTACAGAGGAGCCTGTTTTATAAAATATGGAACAGAGCCGTATTGTAATGCTTCATCTAAAGATAATAATCATCCTGATGCTCCAAGTGTGAGATTTGGCTTTAGGCCAGCATTATATATAAATTAAAAAATGTTTTGATGTATTAGCGTTTTGTTTATAGTAATATTATTTGAAATTCAAACTATTAAATAAATCACAAAATAAATTATCAAATGAAAATATAAGTATAAAAAGAAAAGTAATGTTTTTAGTAGGTGCATTGCTTTTCTTTTTTGATTTTATTATTTTTTAAATTTAAAATCGAGTTTTACGAACAAATTTTAAAAAAGACTTGAAAAAAGTAGTTAAAACATATAAAATATATACAAGGTGATAAATGTGAATGAAAACTTAAGGTCAAAAAGAGGTGTTTCTCTTTCTGCGTTAATTATATCAATAATAATAGCTCTTATACTTATATCTGTAAGTATTGTAGTAGTAAAAAACTCTATAGATAATGCAGCTCTTACAACTTTTGCAGATGATATTTCAAGCATTAGCGAGGCTACAACAAACTATTATATAACAGAAGATGAATTTCCAGCGCTAGAGGGTACAGCAGCACTTTCTCAAGTACAGATGTTATCTCTTGCACAAAATTCGCAGACTTTAATAAATGAAATGAAAACTAACCAAGATTATATAGAAGATACCACTAATCCAGATTTGCCAGGTGCATATTATATGATAGATTTAGCAAAGATAAATGTAGTAAAATCAGTTAGAGGAATGAAAGCTGCAGGAGTTGAAAATGATATATATGTAGTAGCATATCCATCAATGAATGTATACTATTTAAAAGGGTTTGTAAATAAAAAGAAGACATACTATGGGCTTAGTGAGGATTTAATAAATCAATCAAAAATAAACGTAGTAAAAGGTCAGGATAGCTCTTCTACTACGGTACAAAGTGTTGATGGCCTTATTATAAAAAAACAAAATAAGAAATGGACTAATAAATTAGGAATTAATGTGAGTACTGATATGGCATCGACAGATAAACTATATATTTCTCTTATAGGCGGACAATTAAAAGAAATTACACCCAGACAAAGTAATTCTTTTCCAGTAGGTAAAACAACATTCACATTAAATAATCTAAGAGATGCAATTCTTGCAAAAGATAGCGAAACAGTAAAGATATCTTCCCTTACAATGCAAGAAGAAGCTACGTTTCAAGCTGTATCTCAAGATTTAAAGTATGTTGAGATAGTAAAACATAAAAATGGACAAGAAGTTGCAAGGATTAAGGTTTCACTTTCAAATTATGAAAGTGAAATACCATCTAAAACAACAGATATAAATATACAAGCAAAAGAGGATTCTACCTGGGTAGATTTTAAAGTAGAAGATACAAAAAGCGGTATAAAAGAAGTAAGATATGATTATTTAAAAAAGTTTAATGAAAATGGAGAAGTACAAAATTATTATACTGGAGTAAATGAACTAGACGAAGGATATATGAAGACAAGAGCAAAAAAAGCAACTGTATCTGATACAGGTTATGTGCAAATGAAAATCCCTAAAAATATAGAAGGAATACAGATAATGGTAAGAGATAGTGCAGGAAACTGGATTAATATGACAAAATCACTATATGAAGGTGGAAGAATGTATGTCGGTTTTATTCCTAAAGATATATCTGTTACAAAAGCTACATTTACTCTTGTTATAAACTCAACTTTAGGCGTTAGTAATGCTAATACTTCCATTAGTGTAAATGGAACAGATTTTATAACAAAAAAAGAATTTAATCCTAATACAAAGACAAATATCACAAAAATAGAAGTAGATGATTATACAAATATAGTTGATGGAAATGGTCAAATATATATAAAAGCAGTTGCTATAAATAACGATTCTAATGTAAATGCCAGAAAAACAGAGACTAGTATACAAAAACTAACAAAAGAAAATAATCAAGTTGTTTGGGATTTTGATTACACCGGCAATATTCAAACCTTTTATGTACCAAAGACTGCAAAGTATAAAGTAGAACTTTGGGGAGCAAGTGGTGAAGGTGGTGGAGCTACAGGTGGAGGCGTACCGGGAAAAGGAGCATATACTAAAGGTATTATAACATTAAACAAAGGTAGTGCGCTATATATAGTAGTAGGAAACACATGTGGGTATAATGGAAATTCTATGACAGGTGTTACAACTGGTAAAAATTTTGCTGGTGGTGCAACTGATGTACGTTTAGTATCTGGTTCGGAAGATAATTTTGATTCTTTAAAAAGTAGAGTAATGGTTGCATCTAGTGGTGGAGCCGCATCTCATGGAGGAAGTGGTGCGCCAGGTGGAACAATTAATGGTATTAAAGGGATACCTACAACTGATCCAGCATATAGTGGTGCAGATTGCTCTGGAAATGGAGCAACACAAACATCTGGTGGAAAGGCAGGGTATTTTTTATGGCATAGCACTTCTCCAACCGATGGAACTTTTGGTAAAGGTGGAAATGGAACTGGCACATATGGCGGAGCAGGTGGAAGCGGATATTATGGTGGCGGTGGAGCTGGAATCGAATCTTTAGGTAAAGCGGGGGGCGGCTCGGGCAATTCATATATATCAGGATATCCTGGATGTAATGCAATATCTTCAAATTCTAGTAGCGAAAATATAGTTCATACAGGAAACCCAATTCATTACTCAGGACTTGCATTTGATTCGTATGAAATGCTTAGTGGAGCAGATAATATGCCCAATCCAAGAACTTCTGGATATAGTATTGGAAACTTAGGTAATGGATTTGCAAAAATAACTAAGATTCAAACTATAGAAGAATAAATATAATATATGGTGTGCAAAATATGCATATTCAGAAAGGAAGTAATAAAATGGAAAAATATAGTAAAAAGTCTGGTATTACTTTAACAGCGCTTGTGCTGACAATAGTTGTAAGTGTAATACTTCTTGTTGCAACAATTGTCGGAATAAAAAATACAACAAATGACGCAGCATTAACTACTTTTAAAAATGAAATAGTACAAGTACAAGACGCAACACAGTCATACTATGTTTTGAAAAATATGATTCCTGGTGTAGACTCAAAAGGTGTAATGAATAAATCTAGTGTAATAGCCCTCGTTGATGAGAAAAATAAAGCGAGTTTTGAACTTGATTTAAATAAAAACTTAGATAATGATACTGAAGAATATTATCAAGTGGATTTAAGTAAAATAGATGCAGGTAAAACTAAAAAAGGTAAAGAAAAAAGAGGAACAGACGATATATATATTGTAGCATATCCTTCAATGAATGTGTATTATTTAAAAGGACTTAGAATTAAAAAAGGTTCAAATTATGAAATGTATTATTCTGCGCTTGACTCAGGCGCTACTATAGTTAGTAATATAGAAAAAGAAATAGATAATTCAGTAATTTCTCTTCAAACAGTATCTGGAATAAGTGTAAAAAAAAGTAATGCTAAATGGACAAATAAAATGAATATTACGATAACACCTAAAATAGATTTAGGTGAAAAGATATCATTAGAACTATCAGGGATTAACACACCAAGAAACTTAAATATCGCAACAGACACATCACTTTTTTTTAATGATTTAGCACAACTTAATCAAGAAAACGTATTAAGTTCAAACTTTACTGCAGCGGAGCTCTCTGCTTTTGATAATATAGCAGGGGGTAAAAAATATATAGATGTAGTAAAGAAAAATGGAGCAAATGAAGTTGGCAGGATAAGAATAGAACTATCAAACTATGATAGCAATGCACCATACATAAACTCTACGAATGTTATAAAATATGATAGTATCAATAGTATATCATGTATTGTATCGGACACATCAGGTAGTGTACAAAGTGGAGTAAAAGAAATTAGATATGACTATTTGACAAAATATGGAAAAGACTCTCGAGATGTAGGATACTATGATAATATATCTACTTTTGATGATACATATATGAGAACTAAAGCTAAAAAAGCAGTAGTATCTGGTAACTTGCAAGTAGATCTAAAGATACCAAAAGATGTAAAAAGAATGAAACTCTCAGTAATAGATAATGCAGGAAATATATCATCTACGGATATAAATGTAGTATCAGGTATATATATATCACAACAACTAACAGGATATTTAGAAAACTATACCTCATTTAATCTATATATAAATAGTATAAATGGAGTAAGTAATATAGATACATATTTAAGTACAGATGGAATAAACTATATTAATAAAAAAAGTCAGACGTTTAGAACAGGTGCTGGAGTTACTACAGCTAAATTTGAATATACTGATTCGCCAAAAGACGCAGATAATTTATTTGTAAAAGTAGTAGCTACAGATAATAACTCAGTAGTTGGAAATAGGCAAAGCGAGACAACTATATTTTTGCTAACCCGTAAAAGCAAAACAGTAAATGATTATATACAAGATGGACTGCTTCTAAATTATGATGCAATAC
>JAVXNL010000016.1:0-6119 GCA_036645795.1 Clostridia bacterium | reverse complement strand
AAAACAGTAAATGATTATATACAAGATGGACTGCTTCTAAATTATGATGCAATACAAAACACTAAAAATGCTCATTCAAGTACATCTTCTGTTTGGGAAGATTTAACGGCAAATGGACATAATGGAACTTTTGTGGGCTTTGACGCAGCAGATCAAAATAGTGGATTTAAAGATAATTATGTGAAATTTGATGGAGTAAATGATTGGATAGATACAGGACTTCCAGGAGATACAACATTTACTGCAAACTCAGAGTTTACTTTAAGTATAATGATGGATTTTAACCAAATTACTGCGGTAGGACCAACACCACCTATTGAAAATTTGGGTGATACCGGTGTATTAATAGGGTGTGCAAACTGGAATGGATATGGGATATCTTGGGATACACGTAGATCAAATCCAAATGAAGCCAGAATAGCAGCATATATGCGAGCTCCAAACGATGAATTAGTAGTGGTTTATCTACCATTTAATTGCAAAACATCGAACAAAAAAAATATATTTACTCAAGTATATAGCAAAAAAGGAAACTTTATGAAGTTCTATTATAACGGAAATTTAGTAGGTACAGCTGGTACTACTAAAGGCCCATTTGATAGAAGTCGATATTTAGGAAATATAGGGATAAATAAAGCACAAATATTTCAGGGGAGTGGCAGGGAAACTAACGCAGATATTAATGTATACTCAGCCCGTATATACAATAGAGCACTAAGTGAAGATGAAGTTAAAATAAACAGCAATGTAGATAGAATAAGGTATGGAATATAGAATTTGCAAAGAAAGGCTAAAATGTTGTCATAAATCATTGCCAAAAGATTTAATAGAGGAAGAAACATCTAAAATATATAAAAAAAAGATTTGTAGAGCTTGAAAAAATTGCAAAAGCGATATATGTTCTATCAACAGATGAAGCTAGCTTTATTAATGGTGAAGTTATAAAAGTAGATGGAGGAATGTAGAAAGTAGAAATCACAGAATAATAGCTCATACTATAAATTAGTAAATGAGCTATTATTTATAATAAAACTATGATATAATTTTTAAAGTAGGTGATATAATTGAAATTGGACAATAATAATTCTGAAATAATAATGTATCAAAGTGATGATGGAAAAGCTAAAATAGAAGTAAAATTATAAAACGATTCAGTTTGGCTTACTCAACAACAAATCGCTGAACTTTTTGATAAAGTAAGAAGCACAATAACAGAACATATAAACAATATTATAAAAGAAGGTGAAGTAGATGAAAAAAGCACCGTCGGAAATTCCGACATTGCAAATTCTGATAAACCAGTAAAAATTTATAATTTAGATATGATAATAGCTGTAGGATATAGAGTGAAATCTAATAGTGGTACAGAATTTAGAAAATGGGCTACTGAAAGATTAAAAGAATATATAATACAAGGTTTTAGTATAAATGATGAGTTTTTGAAAAATAACGGTGGTGGGAAATATTGGTAGAACTTATTAAATAGTGAAGTTAAAAGCTTGAAAGGAAAATAATATTATGAAAAATGCCAGACGCGTCTGGCAAATTAAAGAGGTGTGAAATTGATTAAAAATATTATATTTGATATAGGTGGAGTTTTGTTAGATTATAACCCTAAAACCTATTTAGATAAATTGAATATACAAGAAAGTAAAAGAAATGAAGTTAATAAAATTATTTTTAAAGATCAAAAATGGCGAGATTGCCTAAATGGACTTATAGGGCAAGATGAACTAATTGAATACTTAATTAAAGATAATTATTTATATAAAGAAGAAATAAAAAGAATTTTGGGTAAAGAAAATTTAAAATATATGTTGCCACCTAAATTAGATATTATAGATTATTATAATGAATTAAAACAAAAAGGTTATAAATTATATATATTATCTAATATAACAGAAACGACATACCACTATATAAAAGATAATTTTAATATCATACAAAATGCAGATGGTGAAATTTGTTCATGTTTTGAGGGTGTAAGTAAGCCAGATGAACAAATATATATTAATTTATTTAACAAATATAATATTGTACCTAGTGAAAGCATTTTTATTGATGACACACAGAAGAATATTGAAATAGGTGAAAAATTAAAATTAAATTGTATAAAATTCAATGATATAGAAAGTCTAAAAGAACAAGTGAAAAGTTTGGAGGAAAATTCAAATGGGTGAAATTGATATAAACTTTAATGAAATAGTAAAAATGATTGAAATAGAAAAAATAATGCTTATAGAAAAGTAAATGAAGAACTTATAGCACTTTACTGGGAATTTGGAGAGTATATTAGCCAAATATCTAGCAATAATGAATGGGGAACAAAGGTTATAGATAAATTAACTGACTTTATGCAAAAAAAATATCCTACTTTAAAAGGTTTTAATAGACGTGGTTTGTATAGAATGAAACAATTTTATGAGACATATAAAGATAATGCAATTGTCTCTCCGTTGGTGAGACAATTAAGTTGGTCGAATAATTTATTGATTTTAGGTGGAACTAAAACAGATGAACAAAAAGAATTTTATATAAAAATGTCAATAAAAAACAACTATACTAAAAAAGAATTAGCAAGGCAATTAGAAAGTGCTTACTTTGAAAGATATATGCTATCAGATGGAAAAGCAAAAGCAAGTAATATTAAAACAATTGATGAAGATGAATATACAAATACTAAAATATTAGATACATACTGTTTAGACTTTTTAAACTTACCAAATGAGTTTTCAGAAAAAGATTTAAGAAAGGCTATTATCTCTAATTTAAAGGACTTTATTTTAGAAATAGGTAAAGGTTTTACATTTGTAGGAGAAGAATATAGAGTACAGGTAGGTAATCATGATTATTTCATTGATTTATTATTCTATAATAGAGATATATCATGTTTAGTAGCATTTGAACTAAAAATCGGTGAATTTAAGCCAGAATATGTTTCAAAGATGGATTTTTATTTAGAGGCTTTAGATAGACAAGAGAAAAAATCAAATGAGAATCCGAGTGTAGGAATAATACTTTGTGCAAGTAAAGATAAAAAAGTAGTTGAATATTCTATGAGTAGAACAATGTCACCAACTTTAGTATCAGAATATACATTAAAATTGATAGACAAGAAATTATTAGAAGATAAACTTAAAGAAATAACTGATATTGTAGAAGATAATATTGAAAAAAATTGTAATAATTAATATTTTTAATTGTCCAGACGTCTGGATGGTTTAATAAAATTTATAGATGGAGAAAATATGGAAAAAGAAAAAATAATAGAAATGATTGAAAATGGATTTGAATCTGAATATTTAGATTTTAAATTAGAAATATATGATTTTAGCATTAAAGAAAAAAAGCAAGACTTTCTGGTAGACATGCTTTCAATGGCAAATTCTAATTACCAAGGTGATAGATATATAATAATTGGTATGCAAGACTTACCCAAAAGAATCTTTAAAGGAATTGATGATAGAAATAAAATCAAAGATAGCGCTACTTATCAGCAGATTATCTCTGAAAATATAGAACCATCTATAAATTTTCAGCTTATAGAATTTGAACATAATAATCTATTTTTAATATTTAAGATACCTTATGAACAGATAGATAGACCATATATTATAAAAAAAGATTTTGATACCTTAAAAAAAGGTACTTGCAGAATTAGAAAAGGTTCTCAAAATTCATTTATTACACGATATGATTTGGATTCTATTTATAAGAAAAAAATACCATTAAAAAGTAGTGAATTATCAGTAAAATGTTTAGATGAAGGTGAAATTAAGGAAAACTTGGTCTTTAAAAGTTTTGATTATATGCTAGAAAATGAGGAAAAGGAAAAAAAATTTATAGATAGAATATCTGAAATTAATAAGATTAATATTGATGACATAAGTAGTAGTTCTCTTAATTTTTCTTTTGGAAATTCATTAGTGTTAGATGAAAATAAGAAAAAATATGTAACTGAATTTATTGAAAAGTATAATATAAATGTTAATAATGATTTTTTTAACATTGGCAATGCAGGATTTATTAGTGCGATGATAGGGAATGTAAGTTATACTGGTTCGAAAAAGTCAAAAGAAAAGTACGATCTATTAGATGAGTTGCTTGATGATATAGGTTTATATTATCAAGCTATGGAATATAAGAAAGAGTTAAATAAATTATATTATTTAGAATTAGTTTTATGTGATGATGGTAATGCTCATGATGAGTTGGTAAGTATTACATTAAAACTATCAAACAAAGATTTAATCTTAAGTAATGATTTTCCGGTTCCTAAATATAATTTTTTAGATAAAATGAGTGATAGTATAATTGAAAAAATATTTGATATAAAAGAAACGTATAATACAAAGGAATATGAACCTACTAAAATGTCTGCAAATATTCCAATAGGTATATTTGGCAATAGTAAACCTACATATGAAAGTTTGGTGGAGGAATACAAAGAAAATATAGAAACTAATTTTTACTATCAAATAATAAACAAAGATAAAGATATTTACGTTAAACATATACATAGTATTATTAATCCAAATGAAAAAATATTATTTCCTTGTAGGATATTTTTTCGTAATAAACCTGATATGATTCAATATACTATAACTAGTAAATTAAATTCTAATATAATTAATAAAGAAATTAAAATTTGATTGTAATACAATTTAATTTCTGCCCCCAACGTTGCCCCCAACCCAAACGATATATAATAGAATTTATAGTATATATTAGAAAATAAGATGTCTTAAAATGTTAGTATTTAGACATCTTTTAATATAGTAGAAATAATATAATTATGAGTTGTAAACTCATAACCCGAAGGTCACAAGTTCGAGTCTTGTCCCCGCAACCATAATTTTATTTAGAGTCGCAAGAGATTGTGGCTCTTTATTTTTTTGCTTATTTTTCTACTTTTAGTAAATTGGGGACAATTTGGGGACAGTCCATATAATTTACTACAGTAAAGTACAATAACAATTAACCAATTACATTAATCTAATTGTAGTATTATGATTTATGATAAAAAAGTAATTCCGATTTTTGAAAAAAGAGTTTAGTTTTTGCTGAGTAACAATTTTTCTAGAACTTCGCCTGCTAATTTATTATGGGACTTAACAGGGTGCACATAAAAATTAAGTGTCGTTGTTATCTGTGCATGTCCTAGTCTTGAAGATATTACTGCTATATCAATATTTTGTGATATAAGTAAAGTAGCATTAGTGTGTCTTAATCCATGAAATGTGATAGGTGGTAAATTATTCTTTTCAATAAAACGCTTAAACCAACGTGTTACTGTATCAGGTTGCATAGGCTTACCATCTTTTTGTACAAATAGTTTGTTAGAATCAAACCATAAATCACCATATAATTCTTTTTGTTCTTCGTACCATGTCTTGTAATGTTTTAAAGTTTCTATAACAAACTTTGGTATAGCAATACCCCTAATTCCACTTTCTGTTTTAGGATCTTTAGTGTAGATTCCTCTATCAGGTAGGTATTGATTTGACTTATCAATGTTAATAAACTGATTATTAAAATCAATGTCGGTCCAGTCCATTCCAACAACTTCACCACGTCTTGTACCAGTAAATAAAGTAAGTAAAACAATAGTCTGATATTTTATTTTTTCGTTTTCTAATGCTACAAATAATTGTTTACACTCATCTTCATCGTAATAGTTTATTTTAGGCTTTTTAGATTTAGGTGCTTGTATTCGTGCCATAGGGTTAGAAACGATTAATTGCCAATATACAGCCTTTTGCAACATTGCCCTAATCAATCTATGGTGTTCGAGTATTGTTTTACTAGAAAGTGGTTTTTGGATTCTTGCACCTGCATTACCTTTACATCTTTTAATTTGATGCTCTGAACTTAGAAAATCATAAAAGTTTATAATATGTGTAGGTTTTATTTCCGTTATTTTATAATTTCCAAAGTAGGGTAGTATTCTACTATCTAACATTCCTTTATATCTAGCATATGTTTTAGGTGCAAGTTCTTTTGTACCATAGTCTTTTGCCCACATTTCTGTAAATTTAGCAAATGTCATCATTTTACCTTCAGCAATCATACCATTTTCTACTTCTGCTACATATAGATCAAGTTGTTTATTTGCTTCT
>JAVXNL010000015.1:0-22083 GCA_036645795.1 Clostridia bacterium | reverse complement strand
GTTTCATATACTGACACAAACTTTTTTAGGTTTAAAGCATTGAGTAAACAGTAACAAATGAATCATAACAATTGCATTAATTTAAAACAAATATGTTGACATTTTATAAAAAGTATGCGATAATAATTATTAATTTAAATAATAACGGTTTTAAAAATAAAAAAAACGGAGGAATAACCATGAATTTTTTTGGAAAGAAAGAGATAGACAAACTGTGGGAAAAGCTTAGAGAATCTAATTTTGATATAAATTTTAGATTACGGCTTTTAGCAAGTATGGGAGAAGACTATGCATTTTGGAATGCGTGTTTAGCTACGTGTGTTAGTACTACTATATTTACATTTATTGGCTTTTTTTGTGTTCAAGCTACCAAACTAAGTGTTTATTCGATGATAATAGATATAGTGTCATTAACACTTATTGTGTTTTTTTTGGTTAGAGAAATAAATGCTTATATTATAGTTGAAAAATATATATATACACATTTAAGAGAAAAATATTACAAAATTGAAGAAAAAAAGAAAAAACACGTATAAAAAGAATATCCACCAGCTATGCTGGCGGATATTCTTTTTTAATTTTTTTAAAAATCTTTTTAAAATCTTTTTTAAATAGTTTGCTTTCAAAAAAATCATTGCTTTTTTGAAATAGACTTTGCTATGTTTATTTTTCCATCTATAACATCTAAATGGTATAGAGTATCTTCTTTTAATTTGCCTTTTACATATTCTAAAGCAAGAACATCTTCAATGTTATTTTGTATTGCACGTTTTAATGGTCTTGCTCCAAATTTTTTGTTATATCCACTATTTACAATACAGTTTATAACAGATGTGGTATAATCAAATAATATATGTTTTTGTTTAGTTTCTTGTTGAAGCTCTTTTATTAGTAAATCAGTTATTTTGAATATATCTTCAGAAGATAGTGTGTTAAATGTAATAATATTATCTATTCTATTTAAAAATTCAGGATTAAAATACTCTTTTAATGCATCCTGCACTTTATTTTCAAGTTGGATTTTTTCTGTATTAGAATTTGCAAATCCAAAGCTATCTCCTTTGAAATTTGTTCCAAGATTAGATGTTAAAACTATAATAGTGTGCTTAAAACTAACACTTTTTCCTTGAGCATCTGTAAGTTTTCCTTCATCAAGGATTTGTAATAGTATATTTGATACGTTTGGATGAGCTTTTTCAATTTCATCAAATAGTACAATACTATATGGATTTCTTCTGATTTTTTCAGTTAATTGACCAGCATCATCATATCCAACATATCCTGGCGGAGAACCAATAAGTTTTGAAGTACTGTGTTCTTCCATATATTCTGACATATCAAGTTTTACAACAGCATCTTCATTATCAAATAATTCAAACGCAAGAGCTTTTACTAAAGCTGTTTTTCCAACTCCTGTAGGTCCTACAAATATAAAAGAAGGTGGCCTTTGTATATTTCTAATATTAGCTCTTTTTCGAAGTATTGCATTAGAAATAGCATCAATTGCTTGAGTTTGCCCAATTATCTTTTTCTTTAAATTTTCGTTTAAATTTAGAAGTTTAGCAGTTTCAGCAGTTTTTATTCTCATTACAGGTATTTTTGTCCAAAGCTGTACTACCGATGCTAAATTATCAAAAGTAACACTTTTAGGCTTTGATTTTTTCACAAGTGCATCTAATTGTGTCTTTAGTTTACAACTAACTTCTTTTATTTTTGCTGCTTTTTCAAAAGTAGAAATATCATTTTCGGTCTTATTTTCTTCTTGAACATTTTTTTGCTCATCATTTAATTCTTCTTCTAATTCTTGTTCTTCTTCTTTTATATTATCCAATTGCTTTTGCAGCTTTTCTATTTTTGATAGTAAGGCATCTTCAAGATTTACTCTAGAACAAGCCTCGTCTATTAAATCTATTGCTTTGTCCGGTAAAAATCTATCATGTATATATTTGTCTGATAGGCTAACTGCATCTTTTAATATTTCATCAGATATTTTCACTTTATGAAAATCTTCATAATATTTTTTTATGCCTTTTAGTATCTCGTAACAGTCATCTATACTAGGCTCATCAATCATCACTGGTTGAAAACGTCTTTCTAAGGCACTATCTTTTTCTATATATTTTCTATATTCTTTAAGTGTTGTAGCTCCAATAAGTTGAACGCTACCGTTAGCAAGGGCAGGCTTTAGCATGTTAGCGGCATTCATAGAATTATCATGCTCTAAACCACCAACAATATTGTGAACCTCATCAATTGCAAGAATTATATTCCCAAGAGATTTACATTCATCAATTAATCCTTTTATTCTTGATTCAAACTGTCCTCTAAATTGAGTGCCTGCTACAAGAGAGGTCATGTCAACTAAGTATACCTCTTTATTTACAAGCTTTGAAGGAACTTGTTCATTTGCAATAGCTAAAGCAAGAGCATTAATAATGGCTGTTTTGCCAACACCTGGCTCACCAATAAGAGCAGGATTGTTTTTACTTCTTCTATTTAGTATTTGTATCATTCTTTGAAGTTCATTACTTCTTCCAATTACAACATCTAATTCGTTATCTCTAGCTTTTTTTGTTAAATTTTCTCCAAAAGTACTAAGATATTTAGTCTTTTTTTCTTTTTTATTCTTTTTTTTGTCTTTAGATTTACTGTTTGTATCTACATCATTTCCAGTATTAACTTCGTTATCTTTTTTATTCCCAAAAGGATTCATATTAGAAAAAAGATTAGCAATATTCATTGATGAATTAGAATTATTTGTAGCATCTAAATCATCAGAAAATTCTAAATCATCAGTGTCTAGAGTTCCGCCAAACATAGTATCTAATTGAGAAGACATATTGTCAACATCTTCTTGAGACATGTTGCTCATTTCTTTCATTAAATTAGAAATAGGGTCGATACCTTGTTTTTTTGCACATTCAAGGCAAACACCAGTAGATTCATTTGTAGATTTACCATCTTTATCTAATTTGTTTATAAATATAACTGCCATATTTTTTTTACATATGGAACATAACATAAATTAATCATCTCCGTTTTTTATATAACTTATATGCAAGTAATGTAAATTAAAGCATATACAACATTGTAAGTATAACATATATGTTTTTTTTTTACAATAAAAAGTAATTAAATTTTAAAAAAAGTAATTAAAACCTGAAAAAGAAGGGAAGTAATGTAGAAAATTGCAGATATATTTGACATAAAGTATAATAAGCTATATAATAGGTAGTAGTAAATATTACAGCCAAAATTTAATTAAATAGGAGGGTCTATGAGTAAAACTGATGAAAAAAACTTTAAAGCGGAAAAAAAGGTGTTTGTAACAAAATTTTCAGAATTTCATTGTGATTTTGTTACAGAAAGGTTTGGGGTATATTTATGGATATATGGTAACGATTTAACTTCTTTTGTGACATTACCGTTGTTGTCACAAGTTGAAAAAAAAGCTGTTAAAAGGTTTGAACTAAATAATAAAGTTATTGTTTCACAAAAAGATAACAAAGGAGAACCTTTTAATGTATTCGATCCAAATATGATCGAGTATATTTGGATTACTAAACCTCTTTATGGGTTTAAAGAAGAAGTTGTAGATAGATTCGGAAAAATTATTTCAAATGCATATTATTATCCTCTTAAAAAGGAAATTAAAGTAAGGGTTCCTAGTAAGAGAATGATTTATTATGCAAAAGAGTTTTTTGATGATAAAATTGCAATTCTTATATCAATTGAAAACTTTGAAACGCAATTTTTAGAAAATTCTGAAGATGGAAAAACGGCTAATGTATATATTCAAGGGATGTCGATTGAAGATGTTCCAAAAGAATTTAAAGTGGAAAATTCGGAAAGTTTGAAAGGTTTTTTAAAAGCAACAGTATCTAAAAGAGATATGTATTTGGTTGCAAAGAATCCTGGAAATTATTTTAAAAAAAAGTCCTGGGAAAATGTATCAAAAAAAGAGGTGAGAATAGTATAAAAAATACCCGGTAGACTAAAACCTATGCATAGTACACTAAAAAAATAGTGTACTATGTTCATAGGTTTTATTATGTCCAAATGTATACATGTGTATAACATTGTAGTTGACAAATGTTATATGAGAGTATATAATTAAAACAGTTAAAATTGTTGGTAGGATATAAATATAAACTATAAAAAACAAAGGAGAAAAAATGAATTGTGATGCGAAAGTAAGAGAAAATGTGGAAATTGGTAATCGGTTTTGGTTCTATGTACCAGATTTTGAAGAATTTTTTTGTTTAAAAGCATATTTGGGTAGGGATGACAAAGAAAATAAACTTGATATATCACTAGAACGTGATACTAGACATACAATTCCATTTGCTTTTTATTTAAAAGCTATAATTGAAAAAGCATATTTCGAAGTGTTTCCAAATATAGGATTTGAAATTGAAAAGCTTGAGAAAAACTCAGAAAAAAAATCTAATGTATATAGTTTAGAGGTTTATGCTGGGAAAAGATGCAATGAGGTATTTTCTAATGACGCGGTATTTGTAGCTGTTGGAAATGGAAGTTTTTGGATTGATGCAAAAAGGTTTAAAAAATATTCTCATATAAAAGAACCGTATGTTGGAAATGAAGGATATAATTTTAAAAAGTATATCCTTTCAAATGAAATTTTAAAACGTTACAATATAGGCTCAACACAGTGTAGATTTTTAGAAACAGCTGATGTGGAATCTATACTTAAAATTTTAGATATGGAAAATGAGGATAGTATAAGATTAGAAAATGCATTAAAAAAGCATTTGAATAAAAAGAGTCATAAATATAATAATGAAACGTTTAAATCTTTCTTTAAAGAAGACTTTGAGTTACAAGGAAGCTATTTGCCACATTGTGATTACTTTAAAAATGCGGCAAAAATAGCGTATACACAATATAAATTACTCTTAGATGCTATAAGCAAAATAGAGTATTAAAAAAAGTATGGTTAAAAAATTAAAGCAGTGAAATATATTTTCACTGCTTTAAAATACACAAAAATATTAAAGGACTAATATGTAATTATTTTCTAGTTTGCAAAAGAAGTAAAAATATTTGACTTATTAAAGATATTAGTATATAATTAGACAAAATAATAGGAGGAAAAATACAATTGTCTTTTTGGTATGCATTGGATTATAAAAAGAATAGGAGAAAAAAATGCAAAGTACAAAATTTGTTTGCTCAATAAATGGTAATCCCAGAAAAGAAATTAGAAGCTTTTTTGAGTTCTTAGATGGGATGGAGCGGTATTGCCTAGCTGTCGTAGAAACTGCAAATCTTGCAGATATTCCACTTCAAACATTTCAAACATTTGAAGAAACTCTGCTATATAAAGAGCTTTTTGAGAGTAGAAAAGCAAATCTTGGGGTATGTGATCTATCTAGTTACCCACAACATCGTTCAATTATATATATTCCGATTTTAAATGTTGAAAATCTATTTAAATTCTTTTTAGAAAATCAAAAAATAACAAATAAATATACTTCAATTAGAACTAAAAGAAGAAAAGTGCATATATATTTATGTATCCCTAAGAAAAAACTCAAAAAGAAAAAATGGTATGAAACATCAATTGCAGAACATGAAAAATATGCAAATATTACATATTTACCAGACGGAACTGTAGAAGTTTTTGAAAGTCTTTCTTTATCTGTTTTAAAAGATAGCTCTAAATTAGAAACTTTATTGGATAAAACTACAAGAGTATATAGTGCTAGAGAGGGCAATATTATATTATTATTGAAAAAAGAAAACATTGTCTTAGCTCAAGCAACCATATGCAAGACAAAAAAAGGATTTAAATATGTAAGGAAAACTTTTTTTGACTTAGTATATAATGAAAAATTAGGAATAAATAAATACAAAGAATTAGAAGGAAACAATTTGCAAAGCTTTGTTAGAGATTTTTATTATTTAACAGATTAATAACTAATTGTCAAAGGATAAAATAAAACAAAACAAATAATTTTTTAAAAAAGGCTGTTGAAAAAGTACATAGAAATATGTGCTTTTTCTATGTGTTTTTTCAGCAGTCTCAGAAATATCTAATTTTTTCAGCTTTTTATAGTATACTTTTGCAATTTTCATATATTTTTGATATAATGAGTTATATAAAAAGAGAGGAAAATAGTAATATGGAAAACATAGTAAATATAGAAAAAGAATTAGAAGAAAATCAAAATTTGAAAATGGAAAATGAAAGTGTTGAGGACAATGAAAACATAACAAATATAGTGGAATCAGTACTGTTTGCACTTGGAAGAGAAGTCAGTGTAGAGGAGTTAGTAAATACTCTAGAAATAGACAAAAGTAAAATAGAAAGCGCAATTTACTATCTTGAAAAAAGATATAGTAATAGAGGAGTTATTTTAGTAAATGTAGGAGATAAGTACCAACTTGTTACAAACAAAAAATACTATACTCAGGTAAATAAATTTGTAGAAAACACAAAAAGACAAAATTTATCACCAGCTGCCTTAGAGACTCTTAGTATAATTGCATATAATCCTAAAGTGACAAAAACAGAAATAGAAAATATAAGAGGTGTAAATAGTGATTTTGCAGTAAGTAGACTATTGGAGTGCGGGCTTGTAGAAGAAGTAGCGAGGCTTAATTTGCCAGGAAGACCTGCTGCATATAGCGTAACAAGTGATTTTTTAAAATCTTGTGGACTAAAAAGTGTATCACAGTTACCAAAATTTGAAGAAATAAGTCTTTTAGATGAGCAACTTCTTGTAGATGATTTTGAATAAAAGGCTGATAATTCAAAATATAAAATATAAAAAAATATAGAAAAGAAAAAATATAAAAAAATATAGAAAAAAATATAGAAAAGAAAAAATATAAAAAGTATAAAATATATAATTTTTTGTATGTGAGGTAGATATGGATATTTATTTAGGGAAAAAAAAGACAGGTAAAAGTAAATGCATTTATAACAGTATAGATAAAGCTCTTTTAAATGAAGAAAATGTAATACTTTTTGTTCCATCACAAGCTAGAGTTCTAACAGAGACAAATTATATGCTAGAGCAAAAAAAAGATGGGATTATTGGTGTAAACATAACAACTATAAGTGCATATATAGAAGAAAAGATGAAAGGTATAAAAGGAATAAAAGAAAAACTTGGGGAAAATATAATTTCAAAACAAGACAGAAAAATATTACTTATGCAAGTTATAAATAAATACGGTAAGGATTTGAAAATATTTAAAAAAGTTATAAAAAAAGAAGGATTTTTAGATATTGTAAATATATATATAGATATAATGAGTAAAAATAAACTAGATTTAGAAAAGATAGCAAGTATTACATTAAATGATAAAAAAACAGAGTATAAATTAAAAGAATTGGCATTTATATATAAAAAGTATTTAGAAGCTTTAAACAAACGATTCTTAACTACTATAGATTTATTTGATACATTTATAGAAAACATATTAGAAGATAATATAGATTTTAAAAACACTAAGATATATTTTGATGGATATAACAATTTCACAAAATCAGAATACGAATTTATTAACTCGTTAATAAAAAAGGAAGTAGATACTACCATTGCTATAACTACAGATATAACATCCCTTGAAGATATATATGTAAAAAACACCAGTGATATATTTGAAGCCTCAAACATGACATATAAAAAATTACTAAGTATTGTAAATGAAAATGGAGGAAAAGTTAATACAAAAGTATTTTTAAAAAATCACTCTAAAGCAAATAAAGATTTAGTATTGCTTGCAAATAATATTTTTTATCATAAAAATCAAAAGTATAAAGATATACTAGAAAATATAGATATAAATATAGAAACAAATAAGTATAGTGAAATAGAAAAAATAGCTAAAAAAATAAAAGAAGAAATAATAAAAGGATATAGATATAAAGATTTTTGTATATATACAACCAATATAGATGAATATGAAAGTATAATATCTAGATGCTTTTATGAATATGATATACCTTTTTTTGCAGATACTAGTAAAACTGCAGAAATATCAAAACTCACAAAATATATAGCTATACTTTTGGAGATTGCAGTTTACGGAATGACTACTGATAGAATATTTGAAATACTAAAACTTGGATTAAATAAGTTTGAATTAGAAGATATATATATAGTACAAAACTATATACAAGAATTTGGCGTAAGTAAGTATGCTCTTTTAAAGGAATTTAAACTAAATAATAAATCTTGTAATGATACAATATATGATTTAGAAAGATTAAATACAATTAGGATAAATATAGAAAGAATATTTAATGACTTTATATTTAAATTAAAAACATGTAATAGTGCCAAAGATATAGTAAAAGTAATATATGAACATTTAACATATGAGGGCGTATTTGAAAAATATGAGGGTATTCAAAATATAGAAATATCGGAAAAGTTGATAAATATAGAGGTACAAGTATGGCCAAAAATATGTGAAATATTTAATTCTATAAGTAAGATTTATGAAAAAGATAAAATAAGTATTCTAGAATTCTATAAAATATTTGAGATGGCAATAAAAGATACAAAATTAAAAGGAATACCGCCAACTAAAGATGAAGTAGAACTTATAGATATAAACGTATCAAAAGTAGGTATGAAAAGGCAAGTCTTTTTCATAGGTGTAAATGAAAATGCTTTTCCTAAAAAAGTAGAGCAAGATATAATATTTGCGGATTTAGAACTAAATAGCATAGAAGAAAAAGGGTTAAAGCTAAAAGAAACATCTCTTTGTAAATTAAACATGCAGCTATATAACATATATGAGGCATTAAACAACATTTGTGATAAACTATACATATCCATACCTGCCTCAGATATTTTTGGGAAAGCTCTTAGAAAATCAAGTTTTTTAAAATTAGTACAAAAAGTTAGTAATGTGAAAATAAATGGTAGTGTAGTAGAAGATATGAAACCGCAATTTTTTAATATAAAATTAAATGAACAGTATTCGAAAAATAAAGCATTTGATGGTTTATATAAGTGTTTAAAATCTAATATAATAGAAAATACAGCTATAGATGAAAAAGAAGATGTAGCAGCACTATACAGCTATTTTTCAAAAAAGTTAGAATATAAAAAAATAATGAATTATAAAAAAGATGATGAAAATTTAGATGATGAAACTGTAAAGCTAATATTTTCAGATGAACTAAAAACCAGTGTATCTAGATTGGAACTTTTTAAAAAATGTCCATTTTCATATTTTATGCAATACACCCTTAATATAAAACCAGAAAAAAGATTTGAGGTAACAAGCATGGATCTTGGTAGTTTTATGCACAATGTATTAGAAGAGTTTTCTAATTATTTATTTAACAGCGGACTATTTTGGCAAGAAATACTTGAATCTGAAAATAAAATGCATGAAAAATATGAAGAAGTTCTTTTAAATATAATAAATACTCAATTAGAATATGCGCTAAAAAAACATAAAGATAGTGTAAAATATAATATATTAAAACAAAAATTAACTAATACTTTAACAAGAGTGATGATAGTTATTGCAAGAGGCTTTAATCAAAGTGCTTTTGTACCTTTTGGGTATGAAATTGAATTTAGAGATGGCGCACTTTTTGCTCCAATAAAAATACAACTTAAAAATACACAAATGTATCTAGTAGGGAAAATAGATAGGATTGATATATTGCAAAAAGATGATAAGGAGTATATAAGAGTGGTAGATTATAAATCCTCTTCAAAAGATTTAAATGTTGAAAAAATAAGACAAGGTCTCTCATTACAGCTAATAACATACCTAACTGCATTTATGGAAAACATGGAAAAGGAAAAAGAAAAAGAAGGATTTGATAAAACATGTAAAGAAATAATTCCTGCAGCAATGCTATATTTTAATTTATCAGATAAGATTGTAAACTTAAAAGATTATACAAAAGATGAACAAAAAATAGAAAGTGAAGTGATAAAATCACTTAGAATGAAAGGGATATTTTTAAAAGATGTAAATGTTATAGAGGCAATGGATAACAAGTTAGATGAACCATCTAAAAGAATGATAGATATCACACGTACAACATTAAAGAGCACAAAAAACAATGCTCGCACAATTGATAAAGAAGAATTTAAAAAGTTATGTGATGAGGCTAAAGTAATATTAAAAGGTATAGGGGAAGAAATTATGTCTGGTGTTGTAAAAATACGTCCAAATAAGAAAACAAATTCTTGTGAATATTGTCAGTACAAAACTACATGTAGAAAAAATATATCGGTATAAATAATGAGTGTGTTTTTTAGTATATAAAAAATATGAGTAAAATTTAAAGAGGCAGGACAAAAAAATGAATTTGTTGTTTATTAATGTTTTTAACAATCTATATATTAGAAAAGTATTGAGCTCTAATTTTTATTGTGACATTTTTGCAAAATTTATATTAAATACTTGCATTTCTGTAAAAACACGGTATAATATAAGTGTATTAAATTACAAATTAAAGTAATAACCAAAATATAGATGTAGTAATAAATAAAGTTTTAAAATAAGGAGAGGATTAGTAATATGGCAGATATAGTTGTAAGTTCTAAAAGAAAAATAAATCTTTTCGATAGAGTAATACAAAGTGTAGTTATAATGGTAAATATGAATAAAATGAATAGGGCTATAGATGAGCATTTAGCAGTTATTCGTAAAACTGAAGGCGATGAAAAAAAAATATATCAAGAAAATATATTAAGGGAAATTGTATTTGTAAAATATCAGTATGATATAATGCAAAGAGAAATGTATGAATTAAAAATTTCTTATCCATTAGATATTACCGAGAAAATAAATTCAACAGATAAAATAGAGCGTTTAGAGTTACAAAAAGCTTTTCTTGATATGGAATATGATAGGGTAACCAAAGCTAAATTTAAATCAAGAGAAGATATAAAATTTGGATTGCTTGCAATTTCATCAGCAATTGATGAAGTAAAGCAAAATATAAAAGATGAAGGTAAATCAAAAAGATATAACAATGTTATAAAACTTGCAGAAGAGATAGATACAAAAATCCAGACAGAAGAGTACGAGGACGAGTTATATAAAAGTTTGTTTGAATGTATTGATGAGTATGTAGGATATATAAATGATAACTATGACATATCAAAGTTACCATCAGATGAGCGTGAATTAATTGAGTTTGTTATTGAGACTATGATAAAAGGAATTGAATCAGATATTGATAGACATATGTATGAGTATAATTTGATTATTAATATATGTAAGAATTCATATAGATATTTTAAAATAATAAATAAAATATTTGAAAAATTACAAGCAATATATGATGAGAGTTTAGAAAATGATATTTTAACATTAAAAGATTATTGTAAAATGTATAAAGAAATATATGATATGAAGATAAAGACTATGGTAAATGATGTACATAGAACTATAAAGACCGAAGATGAGTATTTAGAATATTCAAAACTTGCTGCTGGGGATGAAGAAGAAAAGGTAGATGAGTTTGTATTCCAAAGAGCCTTAGAGGCAACAAATTCTGAAAAAGTAAAAGCAATTCTTAAAATAGAGTTGATAGATGAAGATGAAGAGGCCTTTTTAATAGAAAAATTAAAAGAAGTTAGTGTAGAGACAATAGGGGATCAAAAAATACAAGATGAAGAGCAAAAAAACGAAAAGCTAGAAAAAAGCAAAGAAAAAAAGGCTACTAAAAGTAAAAAAATAGATATAAAAAGTATTGTAAAGAAAACAAAAAATATAGAAAAAAAAGAAAGTAAAAACTTAAAAGATGTTGACGGTGTTACAGATATTAAAAAAAGAAGAGGCAGGCCATCAAAGAAAAAAGAAGTTGTAACAGAGGTGGAATAAAAAATCAAGTTTTATTATAAAGTCTTAATAAGAATTAATAAAAGGTAAAAAATATTAATTAGTACACCAAAATGGCCTATATAATTAGACTGTTTTGGTGTAACTTTTAAAATATAAAATAGTTTATTATAAAAAAATATGTGTAAATATAAAATACGACAAAAATTTAGTATTATATGGTGTAGAATATATAGCAAGAAAAGGAACAAAAGAGGTGTATAAATATGATTTACAATAAATATTTGGGTTATGATATGGAAGGAAAAGTGTCAACAATAATTAACTCACTAAAAAAAGCTATAAGTTTTAAAAATATTCTTTTTATTATATTGTCATTTATAATGTCAAGTCAAAATTTTATGGGAGAGTTCTCTCCATTTAGTTTTGTCTTGTTTGGCGTTGCATCTGTATTTAATGTGCCACTACTACTTGTGTTAATATCATCTGGATTAGGTATGTTAATAGGTCATATAACTACAATAGCTATAGTTAAATTATTAACTTTTTTTGCACTGTTTACCCTTATAACAGCGTTAATAAATATAGAGGGGGTAAGCAAAAAGTATTGTGTATTTATAAAACTTATGATATCTATAGTAGTAGTTGAGGTTGGATTTGGATTTGTACAAGGAATATTATTTACAGATGTATTTAAAATATTTTCTAATATACTAATTATAGCAATACTTTATTATGTATATGTTGCGGGGGCATATGTACTTCTAAATATAAATAAAGGATATGTATACTCAAAAGAAGAAAGTATTGCAATGATAACTGTTGTAGCGCTAGGCTTAGCTATATTTAAGGATTTAAATATGTTTGGATTTTCAATATTTAATATATTAGTACTTGTATTAATACTTGTATATGGTTGGAAAAGTGGAGCAATAGCTGGAGCTGCTTCAGGTCTTATAGTTCGGACTGATTTTGACAGGGATTGCTAACGTATCTATGACCTATGTTGTAATACTTGCATTTAGCGGGGGTATTGCAGGTCTTTTAAAAAGAACAGGAAAAATAGGAGTAATAATAGGTTTTGTGATAGGTAATTTATATATATCATATTATGCAAATGGCTTTTCAGAACTTACAATGAGAGTTAGTGAACTTATGATAGCATCAATTAGTTTGCTATTTATGCCAAAGGTGATAGAATTAAAATTAGATAGATTATTTAATAAAAACAATTCATTATCAGTGCCTTATGAAAATGTATTAGATAGTGCAAGTAATTTAAAATCAAGAATTGGAGCTGTATCTGAAGTGTTTGAAAGTTTAGCACAGATAACGATAGAAAACACTCCAGAAGATGAAAAAGAAACTAGGAGTGTTATTGAAAAATATATAACTTGTTATATTGAAAATACCTGCATTGATTGTAAAAAGAAAAAAAGTTGCTTAGATGCTAAAAATCTAAATCTTACGTCTTCATATATTTCAAATAAATTAGACCATAATGAAACTATAAATTGTTCAATGCTTCATTTAAATTGTGACTCTGAAGAAAAAATAGCATTAGATATACAAGAAATATATAACAGTATGAAACTTATGAGAATATTAAAGCAAAGAGAAAAAGAAGAGAGTAAAAAATTATCTAATCAATATAGTGAAGTTTCAAAAATTCTTTCAATTGTTGCAAAGAATATAAAAAACGAACCAATTGTTATAGATAAAAAGCAAGAAAAGTTAAGAGATGAACTTAAATTTTATGGGTTTATAATCTATGAAGATGAATTTGTAAGAGATGGTCAGGTTATAGAATATACTTTTATCACAGATATATTATCAGATATTGACAAACAAAAAAAACAAATAATTACAATAGCTAATGATATATTAGAACAAAATATGACTATAAAATTGATATTAAATAGTAGCAAAAGTGAAAAATCTAAAATAAAGATTGTATCAACACCTGCTTTTGCAGTACAAACAAGTATAGCATCAGGAATTAAGTTTGGAGAAGAGGTATCAGGAGATTCATATCTTTCGATGGAACTACAAGATTTAAAACATATGGTACTAATAAGTGATGGAGCAGGTTCTGGAATTGAAGCATCAAAGTCTTCTAGTATGGTTATAAATATGCTAGAAAAATTATTAGAAGGTGGGTTTAACGAAGAAAAAGCAATTGAGATTATAAATAGTGTAGTAAAGCTAAAAGGTGAGGGACAAACAAGTTGTACGTTAGATACTGTCATTGTAGATTTAAGAAGTGCACAGACTCAATTTATAAAAATTGGAAGTGCGCCAACATATATTATAGAAGATGGTAGTGTTATAACGATAAATAACGCAAATATTCCAATGGGTATTGTAAAGAAAACAGACTATCTACCAATATGTAGAAAAATAAAAAGTGGCTCTATTATAATACAAGTAAGTGACGGTGTAATACCTGATGGTACAAATATACAAAACAATTATTTTATAAAATATATACAAAATATGGATGCTATAAAAACTTCAAAATCAATTGCAGACGAGCTGTATAGACTTGTATTAAAAGAAAATAAAGAAGAATTAAAAGATGATGTTACAATTGTTGTTACTAAAGTAAAAAGTACATTGTAGTTTTAGTCGTTAAAATTAATTGTGAAATGCTTAGATAGAAAAAGCATTAAAATTTATAAATTAAAAGAAATATATACACACTTATTAGCATATAATTAAATGTTAGTAGGTGTTTTGTTTGGAGTTTGTATCTTGGTTAGAAAGTGTTATATGGAGTTTTCCTCTAGTAGTACTACTTATGTTTACACATATATTTTTCACTTTTAAATTGAAATTTCCTCAAAAGTATACATTTAAAGGACTCAGATTAATGTTTGTTAAAGATAAAAAGGAGGATAAAGATAATATATCTTCTTTTAAATCTCTTATGAGTGTACTGGCTGCAACTCTTGGAGTGGGAAATATAGTTGGAGTTGCAGCTGCAATTACAATAGGTGGAATTGGTAGTGTATTTTGGATATTTGTTACAGGAATAGTTGCAATTGCAACTAAATATGTAGAGACTTATTTAGTATTAAAGTATAGAAATCATGATAAAAATGGCTTTTTTGGTGGAGCTATGTATGTATTAAAAGATAGACTTAATTTAAAAAAACTTGGTGTTTTATTTAGTATATTTGTAGTAATTGCTTCTTTTCGGAGGAACAATGATTCAATCAAATGCAATGGCATCTTCTATAATCGAAACATTTAGAATAGATAAATATCTTCTTGCAATAATTGTAACTATAATTAGCTTTTATGTTATATTTGGAAATGAAAAAAGAATTGCTAATATAAGCAGTATATTAGTACCGGTTGCTACTATAGTATATATGCTTATGTGTGGATATTTGCTATATGTTTTAAGAGACAACATAGTTTATAGTATAATAAGTATAACAACTGAGGCATTAAGCTTTAAATCAGTAGCTGGAGGGATATTTGGAAGTCTTGCAATAAGGGCAATGAACAGCGGTATGTCTAAGGGATTATATTCAAACGAGGCTGGTATGGGTAGTTCACCTTTATTTAATGCAACAGTACAAGGTTCAAAGACTATAAAAGATGAATCTATAATTGCTTCAACTAGTGTGTTTATAGATACGGTTGTTTTATGTACAATAACGGGTATTGTAATTGTTGCGAGTGGTTTTTGTTCTTATATAGATAATCCAATACAATTAGTGCAAAAGGTATTTAATATAATACCATATGGAAGGTATTTACTTTCGTTTTCGCTTTCAATATTTGCAATAGCTACAATTCCTTGTTGGGGTTATTATGGCTCGGTTGCAATAAGGTTTTTATTTAAATCCAAAAACTTTTATCAAATAATATTTAAGCTTGTATATGCAATTTGTGTATATATTGGTGCGTTAGCTACAATACAGTTGGTATGGAGTTTATCTTCAATTGCAAATGCACTTATGATATTTCCAAATCTTATTATGATATATTATCTTAGAAACGAGATAGACTAAAAGCCCTAAAGCACAAAAAAATATATTAAAAAGATAAAAAAAATCAAGCAAATTATTGTTGCTTGATTTTTAGGGTGTTTTTTGTATTAATTAAGTCTTGGAAAGTTAATACATTCATTTAAATAATCGTCAGTTAAATGAATAGTATTCAAACTTAATTGAGATATGCACATTGTTGCAATATCTGTAATTCTTGAAAATAAAGAATCTCTACTAATTTGTTTACTTATCGAAAACTCGTTAAGCGTTTTTCCAAAGTTTTTTGGCGTTGTTATACTTATTGCCGGTAATGAGACTTTTTCTAATACTAAATTGCTAATATTTGCTTTTTTTAAAGCATTAGCAATATTTGCAGTAGAAGAACTTTTAGATATAAAAGTATATAGTTTGTATGCTATATAGTCTTTTGAAATATCACTTTGAATAAGAAGTTCTTCATAACATTGAGAAATATATTCTTTTTTAAATATCTCTAATTGTGTTGAGCTAGCATAAGGTGATAGTGTTATAGCATATGAATTTGCTATCCGTTCAACGATTTCTAATGTTATCTGTTTTGCACCGTTTTCTTCAAATTTAATTTTCATTTCATTTTCCTCCTAATCTTCGAGCAAAGAAAAATCTTCGCAATTTCGAAGATAAATTTATTTATTTCTACTAGATTGTATCACATATATGCGAGTTATGTCAATAAAAATATAAAAAATACTTGAAAAGCAAACGAAAAAAGTAGAATAAATTTAATGGGTAGGTCAAATAATAACAAAAAATATACAAACAAGAGTATATTAAAACAAGCTCTTGTTTGTATAATTATTTAAAGGTTAATGTTTATAAAGCTTAGCAATAGTTGAATTTACTAATATTTTTAAATATGTACCTTCTTTAAATGTTAATTTTTTTATATCTTCATAGAAAGTATTAATATCTAATGCACTTCTAAGTGATATTTCACCATCTGGATTTGAAAAAGCCTTATCTACTAAATATCTCCATAGTAGTTTTTTTAATTCTTTTAAGGTCTTCTCAATAGATATTTCTGTTAAATTTACACCATATATGTGGTGGTTAAAGTTTGATGCAAAGTTAAGATAGTCAGTTTTAAAATCCTGACAAAAAGCTTCAATAAAATCTATTGTTGTATAAGGTATAGTACAGTTTATAACCTTTAATATTACACCTTTGGGCATTAAAGCAATATTTTTAGTGTAGTCTTTTGCAATAAAACCTGAAGATATAAGAGGATTAGCTATAATCTCATTTGGAACCCCGTTAAGGCCAAATATCATTACATTGTAGCAAAACTTATTTTGATTATTTATGAAAGCTTGCATGATTGAGTTATACATCTCATATTCAAAAATATTAAAATCTGTTTCTGGTACAGCCACCTGTTTTTTCTTTAAAGTTTCAATAATTTCCTTTAGGTTTTTTGAATAAATATTAGTAATTGATGTAGCGCAACAGCGTACTAAATTTTCCATGTGTTTATTTTCAAAGAAGTTTTCGTAAGTTTTCATAATGTTCTCCCATTTTTTAAATTTTAAAATTTGTTGAAAATATCGTTATCATATAGTCTTTTTTTTATTAAATATGCTGTAAATAAAAAATTAAACTCATTTACAATAAGAGGTATAGAAAAGTTAGTGTTTCTATTAAAAGTAAAACGAGCAGCTCTATCATAAATGATTTTCCACATAAGTTTCTTTGCTTTTCTAAGAATAATACCAATTGTTTTATTGCATTTTTTTCTAGACATTTGGAAATCTAAGGGTAGCTTAAAATTATAAAGTGTAATATAGGTTCTAACTAAATTTTGGCAATATTTGTTAATATCTTTTTCAAAATGAAAAGGTATTACTACACAAGTAGATGCAATTTTAAAACCAGCTAAAATTTTATAGGTATAACCATATTTTTTAAATAAATTTTCTATAAATTCACAAGGTGTTGAATTAATACTATGAATGTTTATAATATACTTATCCATTTTACCACTTTTTTCTTGAAAGTCAAAATTTTTTAAAATCTTTTCGTAAAGTTCAGATTTTAAAGCTAAATTACACGACTTTTCAGGAGTAGCGTTATCCCAATTGTGAGTTAGTGCTGCAATATTTTGTAATTGTAACGCATAACTATTGGATAATGTTTTAGCAACTATATTGAGTAGTTTTTCTTTCCGTTTTTCTTCCCGTTTTCCACTACAAAACACAATGCTTTTTGAATTTGAAACTGTCATTTTTGTCCTCCTAATTTTTAGTTTGAATTAAAATCCCTATAAGTTTTTTGGGATTACCATAAATATTATAACAAGTATTATATCATCGTAAAGAAACTATGTCAACCCATGATTTAGTGGAACTATTAGAATAATTGGATAAATACTAAAAAAAACATATAATAATGTTTAAACTTATATAAATTACGAGTGAAATATAGACAAATGTTTGAAATTTTAGTATAATGATACTTGAAGGTGAGATTATGAGTTTTGTACATTTGCATATGCATACAGAATATAGTTTATTAGATGGCGCAATAAGGATAAATGAGTTAGTAGAAAAAGTAAAAGATATGGGAATGAATGCAGTTGCAATAACTGATCATGGAAATATGTTTGGTGTAGCAAACTTTTATAAAGAGTGTGTGTTACAAGGAGTAAAACCTATAATTGGTTGTGAGGTATATGTAGCACCAAAAAGCAGATTTGATAAACTTGGAAAAATAGAAGAACAACCAAACCATTTAATATTGCTTGCAATGAATAATCAAGGATACAAAAATTTAGTAAAGCTTTGCTCAATGGGATATACGGAAGGCTTTTATTATAAACCAAGAATTGATATGGAAATATTAGAAAAATACAATGAAGGTCTGATTTGTCTTTCAGGATGTCTAGCTGGTTCTATAGCAAGACAGCTTGTTGCAAATAATATTAAAGGTGCAAAAAATACAGCAGAACAATTTTTAAAAATATTTGGAAAAGACAGATATTATTTAGAGATACAAGATAATAAGTTAAGAGAACAAGTACTTGTAAATCAGCAACTTATAACTTTATCCAAAGAGTTAGGTATTGGGCTTGTAGCAACAAATGATTGTCACTATTTAAGAAAAGAAGATTATGATTTTCATGAAGTTCTTCTTTGTATACAAACAAGGAAAACATTAGATGAGCCAGATAGACTAACATTTAAAACTAATGAATTTTATGTAAAAACATCAAAAGAAATGAAAGATGCTTTTATAAATATAGAAGAGGCGATAGAAAACACACAAAAAATTGCTAATATGTGTGATGTTAAATTAGAATTTGGTCATACTATATTACCAGAGTTTAAAATATCTAGTAACGAGTCACATTTAGAGTATTTTAAAAATATTTGCTATAAAGGATTAGAAGAAAAATATCAAGGAGAAAAAAGACAAGAGGCTATAGAGCGACTTGAATATGAAATAGGAATTATAGAACAAATGGGATTTACTGATTACTTTTTAATTGTTGCAGATTTTATAGACTATGCAAGAGGACAAGGTATTTCCGTAGGGCCAGGAAGAGGCAGTGGAGGAGGTTCTATTGCAGCATATTTAATGAATATAACACAAATAGATCCGTTAAGATTTAATTTAATATTTGAACGCTTTTTAAATCCAGAAAGGGTGAGTATGCCAGACTTTGATGTGGATTTTTGCTATGAGAGAAGACAAGAGGTAATTGATTATGTTGGGCGTAAATATGGAAAAGACCACGTAGCTCAAATAATTACATTTGGAACAATGGCACCAAGAGCTGCAATAAGAGATGTAGCAAGAGTTCTTGATATATCATATCAAAAAGCAGATATGGTAGCAAAGCTTGTACCACATAATCTTAATATAACTATAGATGAAGCACTTAAAGTATCATCAGAACTCACTTTGCTATACAAAAACGATAGTGAAGTTAAAAAAATAATTGATATTGCTAAGAATGTAGAAGGTCTAGCAAGGCATGCATCAACTCATGCAGCAGGTGTTGTAATAACAAAAGAGCCAGTTGTAAATTATGTACCACTATATGAAAATCAAGGTGTAGTATCTACTCAGTTTACGATGACAACACTAGAAGAATTAGGTCTACTTAAAATGGATTTTTTAGGACTTAGAACTCTTAGCGTAATATCTGATGCAAAAAAGCTAATAGAAAAAATACATGGAATACAGATTGATTTTGGAACTGATATGGAAGATTTAGATACATTTAAACTTTTATGCGAAGGGAAAACTGCTGGAGTTTTTCAAATGGAAAGTAAAGGATTCAAACAAATGATGGTAAAATTACAGCCAAATTGTATTGATGATATAATAGTTATGATATCTTTGTATAGGCCAGGACCAATGGAACAAATTCCAAGATATATAAGTAATAAAAATAATCCAACTCATATTATATATACACATAAAGCACTTGAACCAATACTTAAGGTAACATATGGTTGTATGGTATATCAGGAGCAAGTAATGCAAATATTTAGAGATTTGGCTGGATATAGTCTAGGTAGAGCAGATTTGGTTAGACGTGCTATGAGTAAAAAGAAACTAGATGTTATGGCAAAAGAAAGGACTGTATTTGTAGAGGGGGCATTAAAAAACAATATTGATAATAATAGTGCAAATAAAATATTTGATGAAATGTCTGAGTTTGCAAAATATGCGTTTAATAAATCACACGCAGCAGCATATGCTGTAGTAGCATATCAAACAGCATATCTAAAAGCACATTTTCCGCATGAATTTATGGCAGCCACAATGAACAGTATGCTTGGCAATTTAAATAAAATACCAGAATATATACAAGAATGCAAAGAAATGGGAATAGATGTTTTAAGGCCAGATATAAACGAAAGTTTTTTAAAGTTTTGTGTGGTAAATGGTAAAATACGATTTGCGTTAAAGACTATAAAAAATGTAGGTGGAAATGCAATAGATGAAATAATAAAAGATAGAGAGATAAATGGAGAATTTGTTAGTTTTATAGATTTTTGTGAGAGAGTAACAGGTGAGTGTGTAAATAAAAAGTGTATTGAGTCTCTAATTAAAGCTGGTTGTTTTGATGAAATAGAAAAGCAAGTAAATAGGTTTGATTTACTAGATTCATTTGAGAGTGTTGTAGATAGTATAAACCATACAAGAAAAAATAACTATATAAATCAAATAAGTATATTTGATTTACAAAGTAGTAATCTAGATTCAAAAATCATGGTAAAAAAAAGTGGAAGAGTACCAACAAAACAAGAATTGCTTGATATGGAAAAAGAATGTTTAGGGCTATATATATCAGGTCATCCACTTGATGAATATGCAAATTATATAAAAAAAAATACGACAGTTACAAGTAAAGAATTAAATATAGATTATTATAACGTGGAACAACAAGATGAAGAAGAATTAAAAATAGCAGCACAAGAAAAGATAGATTATGACGGGAAGACAGTGACATTTTGTGGGATAATTTCGCGTAAAAAGTTACTTACAACAAAATCTAATAAACAAATGATGTTTATAGAACTAGAAGATATGTATGGAAGTATTGAAGCAGTCATATTTGCAGGTACATTGCAAAAGTTTTATAATATTTTAAATACAGAAAGTATAGTGAAAATAACAGGAAAAGTTAGTTTAAAAGAAAACGAAAAAGCAAAGATTTTAGTTACAAATATTGAGAAGATAGAAAAGCAAAAAAAAATATATATAAGGCTACCTAAAGACAAATTAGATTTAGAAGTTAGAGTAGTAGAAATGATAACAAATATGCAAATTGAATATTCTCGGAAACTGTCCAGTATATATTTTTTATGATGGAACCAATAAAGTAAGACTTTTAAATAGAAATATATGGCTTAGTGCAAAAGATGAGACAATTGAAAATCTTTGTGAAGTTTTTGGTAAAGAAAACGTTAAATTGAAATGAAAATTATACAATGTTGATAAAATGTCTTTATAATGGGAAATAAATACTGTTTTAAAAAACTGATATGTAGGAAATTTATCCAAATATCAGTTTTTTAATTAGTTACTTTTTTACAATCTCGTTTTAAACTTTCTTTGATTTTTTTGTCCTCGCTATTGACAAAGAGCCTATTTATTAATATTAAGGAAAAAACAAAAAGTTAACATCTACCTAAAAACGTATGTGGTGTAACAAAAAAGAAATGAAAATGTAACGTGATTAACATTTTAAAAAAGAATATATATGATATAATATATATAAATAGTATTA
>JAVXNL010000014.1:0-22319 GCA_036645795.1 Clostridia bacterium | reverse complement strand
TCAAGATCTGTCCTGTGATCTTTTACTAACGTATACGGACAAAATACATAAGATCTAATTTGATTACCCCAAGAATTTTCAAAACTTTCTCCTTTTATATTACTCATTTTTTTCTTATAGTTATCTCTTTGTAATTTATATAATTTAGATTTTAACATTTTCATAGCATATTCCCTATTTTGTATTTGTGAACGTTCTGTTTGACACCCAACAACTATTCCTGTTGGCATATGTTTTAATCTTACTGCAGAAGATGTTTTATTTACATGCTGACCTCCAGCTCCACTTGCTCTAAATGTATCCATTTCTATATCTTCTGGTCGTATTTCTATATTTATATCATCTGCAATTTCTGGCAACACTTCAACTGCGGCAAAAGATGTATGGCGTCTACTATTTGAATCAAATGGTGATATTCTAACAAGTCTATGCACACCACTCTCCCCTTTTAAATATCCATAACTGTTTTCGCCTTTTACTAAAAAAGATACACTCTTTATCCCCGCTTCGTCTCCGTCTTGCATATCTAATACCTCTGTTCCAAACTCGGATTTTATACACCATTTCATATACATTCTATATAGCATCTCTGCCCAATCTTGAGACTCAGTTCCACCAGCTCCTGGATGTATTGTAACTATCGCATTATTTGAATCATATTCATCACAAAGTAATGTATCTATTTCTAACTTTTCTAATTTTTTTTCTAATATCTTACTAAGCTTTAGAGCCTCTTTAAAACTATCACTATCATTTAAGTCTTTAGCAAGTTCTAAATACTCCAAAGCATCCGACATTTCAGTATCCAAAATTTCTAGTTTTTCAATTAAATTCTTTATCACTTTCATCTCTGTTAATATTTTAGATGAATTTTGACTATCTTCCCAAAATCCTTCTATCATTGTCTCATCTTCAAGTACTTTTACTCTTATCTTTTTTTCATCGATCTTTAAAGCATCTTTTATTCTAGCAAGTTTTTCAAATATTTTATTTAATATTTCTCTTAGACTATCAAAATCCATTTACCTACTCACACTCCATATTTTATCTACTAATATATTATCTTTTTTTGTTATATCAAATGGACTAAATTTAAATTCTAGATACTCATCTTTAGTAGGATGTATAAATCCCAAATAATATGACCATAACCCTAAATTTTGTCCTACTTTATTTTTATTCTGTCCGTATTTTATATCTCCATATAAAGGATATCCTATATTTGCTAACTGTACCCTTATTTGATGATGTCTACCGCTAATTAACACCACATCTAATAAAGTATATTCATGTTCTATATATTTAAAATTATTTAATACGCTATATTCTAAAGAAGAAAGTTTTGCTCCTTTTGCATCTTGTGCTACGACTTTACTCATATTTAACTTTTCATCTTTTAGTAAATAGTTTTGTAAAAAAACACTCTCTCCTTTTTTTATATTACCATTTACTATTGCAAAATATTTTTTATTCATATTCTTTTTCCTTATACACTCAGATAATCTAGATGCAGCCTTAGATGTTTTAGCAAACACCATTACTCCTCCAACCATTCTATCTAATCTATGCACAAGACCTACATATACATTTCCTGGTTTATTATATGTCTCTTTTATATACTCTTTTACCATTGTTAGCATATCCTTATCGCAAGACTCATCCCTTTGTACAGGAACTCCGACAGGCTTTACGACTACTACAACATGATTATCTTCATACAATATTTTAATTTTTCCCATTCATTACACCTTTTATTTTCTTGCTTTTTCACTTTATTTATTTTTTGGTCTATTTTCTTTACTTCTCTTCTTTAGTTTCATCTTTGATTTATATTTTTTATCTGACTCTTTTTTTAAAAGATTTGCATCTCTTTTTTGTTTATTTATCATATACTCATCTTGCTTTTTAGGTTTTATTAAGCATTTGTCATCATAACCTATAAGGTCTAATCTACCAGCAGTTACTAATGCTGTTTTTACCATTTCATAATTTTCTTTTTTCCTATACTGAAGTAGTACTCTTTGCATTTTTTTATCTAACTTTGTTTTTGGCACATATATCCTTTTCATAGTCCTTGGATCAATGCCTGTATAATACATACATGTAGATATAGTACCAGGAGTTGGATAAAAGTCTTGTACCTGTTCTGGCATATAGTGAATACTATTTAAGTATTCTGCAAGTTTACACGCGTCTTTTAATGTACATCCTGGATGAGATGATATGTAATACGGAACTAAATATTGCTTTAGTTTGAGTTTTTCATTTGCCTCTTTAAACTTATCAGCAAACTTTAAATACACTTCAAAGTTAGGCTTCCCCATTTTTTCTAAAACACTATTTTGGCTATGTTCAGGTGCAACTTTTAGTTGACCACTTACATGATATTTACAAAGTTCCATTAAAAACTTATCATCTTTATCTGCAAGTACATAGTCAAATCTAATCCCTGAGCGTATAAATACTTTTTTTATCCCCTCTAACTTTCTTAACTGTCTTAGTAAACTTATATAGTCTGAGTGATCTACTTCTAAATTTGTACAAGGTTTTGGAAATAAACATTGCTTATCTTTACATACTCCATATTTTTCTTGCTTTTTACAAGCAGACATTCTAAAGTTTGCAGTAGGGCCACCTACATCATGAATATATCCTTTAAAATTTTTATTTTCTGCTAAAAGTCTTGCTTCTTTTAGTATAGACTCATGACTTCTACCTTGAACTTTTCTTCCTTGATGGTACGTTAATGCACAGTAATTACAAGCTCCAAAACAACCTCTACTTGAAGTTATACTAAATTCGACTTCCCTTATTGACTCAACCCCCCCAAGAGCTTCATACATTGGATGATATGTTCTCTCATAAGGTAGCTCATAAATACTATCTAATTCTTTTGTATTAAGAGGTTTTGAAGGGGGATTTTGTACTACAAATCCATGCTTTGAACACTGTATAATTGTTTTGCCATAAACATCATCTTGTTGCTCAAGCACATCCATATGCATTTTAGCATAGGATTCTTTTGATTCTATGACTTGTTTAAAACTAGCTATTTGTATTACATCATCTTTTTCTAACAACTTTTCTATCTTTTTAAAATCTTCTTCAAAATACATTGTTCCTCTTATATTTTTTATTTTACTTATTGGAACACCTTTATCTATTAATGCGCATAACTCCATTATACTTCGCTCACTCATACCATACATAAGTAAATCCGCCTTAGACATATCAAGTATTGAAGGAAGTACTTTATCACTCCAATAATCAAAATGTGCAAATCTTCTAAGAGAAGCCTCAATAGATCCGATAATTACAAAAGTATCAGGATAAATCTCCTTTAACTTCTTTGAATACACAACAGTTGCCATATCTGGCCTTTTACCAGGCTTTCCTCCAGGAGTATACACATCTTTTTTTCTCTTTTCTTTAGATACGGTATAATTATTTACCATAGAGTCTATTACCCCACTAGATACTAAAAACGCTATATTTGGAACACCTAATTTTTTGTAGTCTTCATCAGTTTGTGGTTGTGCAATTATTCCAACGCTATATCCAAGAGAAGATATAAGTCTTGAGACTATAGCATGGCCAAATGAGGGATGATCTACATAAGCCTCACCTGTTACTAATATATAGTCTAATGTATCTATATTTCTTGTCTTTAAATCTTGTTTTGATACGGGTAAAAACATACTTTCCCCTCCTTTGGGTTATTTTTCATATTTTTATTATTTATTATTTATTATTTGCTTTTAATATTTTGCGCTACTATTTTCATAACTGTTTATTGGACCATTTAAAGCTTGTGTTTTCGTTATATCATCTAATATGTCGTTTTTTAATATTGCTTCTACAAGACCTTTAGCACTAGTTTTTGCAACTAATACTTTAGTTCCTATTTGCTTTTGTACTATACTTAAATTTACATCATCTAAAAAAACATCTTCGTCTTCTTTTAATGCTACATCAGGTATTACTACATATTCCCCTAAGCTTGTTTTGCTTTTTATATTTTTATCTTGATTTTGAATCTTTTTAAGTTCTTTTATTATATCACCTGCACTAAGTAGCCCTGTAACTGTTATATTGCTACCAAAATACTCGTTTTCTATCCCTACTACATTAACGTGCACATTCGAAAAAATCGTTCTTAAATCATCTATTTTTCGTTCTATGTACTCCTTCGTTATTTTACCTGTTACAAGTGTAACAAACTTTTCTTTTTTTTGTATATCATTTTTTGTAGCTAGCTTTTTTTTAAGTTTATTTAATTCTTTGCTATATTCATAATCAAATAAAGCAAGCATTCCAACTCCATTTTCAAGTTGACTAAACTCTTCATACTCTTTATAACTTGGATACTCTACTCCTGCTTTTAAATATATTTCATCTGCAAGATATACCATTCTAGTATTATACTTTATCTTTAATGTTTTTTGCAAGTTTGATACCATATTTATAGTATTTATACAGTCTTGTTTAAGAAGCGGTTTTAATGGATAGAGATTGTTTCTATACTTAGATAATCCAACTGGTACAATACATATACTTTTCATATATTTACCATAAATTGATAAATCTAGTATTGTCTTTTCTAATATTTTTCCATCGTTTATATCTTTACAAAGCACTATTTGTGTATTCATTGAAATGCCTGCATTACTCAACTGTTCTAAATATTTTAGCACCTTCCCTGCAAATCTATTATTTAGCATTTTGCATCTTATATTCTCATCAGTTGCATGCACAGATATATTTATTGGTGATATTTTATATTTTATAATCCTATCTATATCTGATTTATTCATATTGGTCATTGTAATATAGTTACCCGTAAAAAAGGATAATCTATAATCATCATCTTTAAATATGAGAGTATCTCTTACTTTAGGTGGAAGTTGTTCCATAAAGCAAAATATACATTTATTTCTACAAGAATGAGGTTTATCTATAAGCTCAGATGCAAATTCTATACCAAGAGGTTCACCCTCATCTTTTTCTATTTCATATATTTCTATAGAATCATCACTATGTTTTATTTCAAGTTCTAATTCCTCATCTGCTTCATAAAATTTATAGTCCAATATATCTGTTATTTTTTCACCGTTTATACTTAAAAGGAAATCTCCTTTTTGAAGATTTATATCTTCGGCTATACTTCCTGGTTTTACACCTATAATTAATATTTTATCCACTTAAATCACCTAATTTCTGAGACTTAAAAATAAAAAAGCTCCACTTAATTGTGGAGTTTTTACTATACTGCTTTGTCTTCTTTTTTTACTTTAATTTCAACTGCTTGTTTTTTGTTGTAATATCCACAAGAAGGACATGCTGTGTGTGAAAGAACAGCTTCTCCACAATTTGAACAAGTAGATAAATTTGTTTTTTCTAATTTCCAAGTAGAACGCTTTGTATGAGTTCTAGCTTTTGACCATCTTCTTTTTGGTTGTGCCATTTTATTCCCTCCTTAAAAGTCTATACATACAAGCTAGTTGTATGTTACGATCTTAATTTTTCTTTGTTACTCATATATTATATACTACGATACAGTAATTGTCAAGAAATAAAAGTTTTTTTTTGTATTATACACTACATTTAAAAATTATTTAGAGTGTTTTATACATTTTGTTATATATTTATAACAAAATGTATAGCATCGTTTTCTTTACTTCTTAATTTATACATGATATAATATGTATAATTTTAAAAAACAAATAACTAAAAGGAGCTGATAATATGCACACCAAAACATTTATAATTATATATATACTACTTATAAATACAATAGCTTTTTTTGCGATGAAAAAAGATAAGCAATATGCTATAAATCATGATATGAGAATTAGTGAAAAAACATTATTTACTTTAGCACTTTTTTTAGGTGCTCCAGGTATATATGGCGGAATGTATGCTTTCAGGCATAAAACAAAGCATATGAGTTTTAAAATATTTATACCTATTTGTATTATTTTAAATCTTTTGTGCCTATATTATCTTTTATATAAAATGATGCCTATGATTGGATTAATATAGCAAGAAAAGTTAAAAAACATTAAAATAGTGAGATTTTTCTTATATTTTAATGTTTATTTTTTTTATAAATCCCAAAATAATGTGAGAGAAATTATTTTCCCTCACATATGTTATGCACTGTGTATTACTTCTTTTTTTCTAATAAAGCTATATTTACTACTATTATACTAGTAATTTTTACAACAATTAATTATTGTATTATTTAGCTTCATTAAGATATGCTCCAATTACATATATAATTGAAATTAAAGAAGACATAAAGCCAGTTGCTAAAACATGCCATAAACTTCCTGTTTGTAAGCATACTGCTCCAGCTGTTAAAATTACACATACAATTCCTATATAAAATAAGTTCTTTGCTTTAGTAGAATCATTTGCATATTTAAGTCCAATAAATCCAGCAATAACCTCTACAAGACCAGTTATTACGAAAACAGTTGTTGCAAATATCATAAGCACAGCTTTAGACTTTAATCCAGCTTCTGAAAATCCAAACATAGTGTCAAGGCCAGTGCCTACAATTATGCATACAATTCCTAAAAATAGTAACAATACTGATGATACAATAATTAGCTTTTTTCCTTTTGGTTCTGTCATATTTTCCCCCTCCTATACTACAAACTTAATATATCATATTATTTAATTTTTGTCAAATAATGTAGAATACATTATTTAATACACTGTTCTAGCCTATAGCTATTTGTATGACAAATAGCTATAGCAAGAGCATCTGTAGTATCATCTAACTTAGGCATTTGTTGCAAATTCAAGAACTGCTTTACCATTTCTTTTACTTGTATTTTCTCAGCTCTACCATATCCTACTACTGCAAGTTTTGCTTGAAGAGGAGTATATTCATATATAGGAATATTGCAATCTTGTAATGTATTTAATATAACCCCTCTAGCTTCTGCAACTTTTATAGCTGTCTTTGTATTTGTATTAAAATATAAATCTTCTATAGATGACGAATCTATTTTATATCTTGATACTATTTTTCTTAATTCTTTTTCTATTTTATTTAGTCTTTTAGGTAGCGGTTCATCAGCATTAGTTGTAATACTTCCATACTCTAATGCTCTGTATTTATTTTTTGTATAATCTACCACTCCATACCCAACTCTTGCATATCCTGGATCTATTCCTAATACTATCATTTTTTCTCCTTTTTTAAAAAAACTATGTTAACATATCGTATAGTCTTATAACTTCAGCATTTGTAAGTAAATCATACCCTATACTATCTATTGCTATTCCTTTTTCGTTGTATACTTTTTTTACTCCGCCATTTACATATTTGCCTATATCTTGAACTAATTCTTTTACTAGATTATATGCTATTTTTTGAGATGCACGTGTTACACCATTTTGTCTTAAATTTGCTTTTACAAAATGTGACATATATTTAGGATATATAAGACCTTTGCTTCTATCACTATTTTTTGATACTATTCTTAATCCATAAGGCGTATATAGCTCTTTAAATATAGTATCTAAAAGTTTTACTGGAAGTTGTCCAACAATGCATGGAAAAGATAGACTAAGCGCATATATCATTTCAATACATGCTTCTGATTTTGTTTCTTTTAAATTCTTTTTTAATATTCTTTTATCTTCACACCAAAATTTTTCTTCTATTAACTTTTGCACATAAATACTTGCTTTATATGTAATTCCATCTTCTTTATTTATTCTTGATAACATATTTTCATATATCTTTATAGCGTTATATGTAAGCGATACAAATTCAATATCCACAAAATATTTTTTAATATTTTCTTCTTTTAGCATAAAATATACTATATCTTTTACAAAATCCAAAAATATACTGTCACATTTATCACTTTGCAAAAGTCTATTTACACTTTCTACATACCATAATTTTAGAAGTGTTAACTCTTTTAACAATTCTAAATCTTCTAGCTCAATATCTTCTATTGTTTTTATATATCTTCTTACTTTAAGAAGTGTAGACATTGCCTCTTTAACTTTTCCAAGTATTAAATACTGTCCATCTATGGCTCTTATAATTTGTATTAATTCTTGTAAGTCTAAAATTATACTATTAGCGCTACTTGTTACTATACTTTCTATCCAATTCTCATCATAAATTCTTTTATACGGTAGAGATACTATTAAATTTCCCTTCATATCTATATTATCAATGGACATTGCCAAGTCTTTTAATTCAACATATTCAACATCTATTTTTTTTGTAAGTTGTTCTTTTTTATTTAAAAACTCACCAAATAAATTCTCGTTTTCAACATTTTGTATTTCAAATTCTTTGCTTGAAATATATAATTTAAACTTTTTTTCTTCTTTTGGCTTTATAACTATTTCAAATTTACCAGGAAGCAGTACATCTTCTGTATATATTTGTTTTACTAAATTTTCTTGTATATATTCATGCCCAACATTAGTAAGATTTATATGCTCTTTTGTCCATTCCATCTCTTTTGATTTAATTACAATGTTTGCCTGATCCATAACACTTAAATTTACAATAACACCCTTTTGTACTTTTCTTTGATTAAATCTTAAACTCGTCACTTTTTTCATAGAATACAAATCCCTATATGTAACCATAGGGATTATTTTAAATCTAGCAAGTTTTGTGTCATTATTTTTTACAAAATATTCTATGCATAGTATATCTTGTCCTTCTTCAAAAGTTAACCTTTTTGTATAAACAAGATTTCCACAACTATATTCAAATAAATTTTCATTTAGATCTATTGATGTAATATATTCATCACTTGAAATGTTTTGAACAGAAGTTGAAAGTTGTGTTACTTTATATACCTTATCTTTTATTTCTATTTCTTCGATTAAATTTTCAAGCATTATTTTACCATTTTGTATATACATTCCATTATATGGCTTTTTTGCGTCTAATGCTCCAGACATTGAAAGACAAGTGTCTTTATTATCAGACAATGTATATTCGATTTGTTTTGCTTTTTCTATATCGTTTATTCCTCTTTTGTATTTATACATTTGTATTATCTATCCTTTCAATACTTTTGATTTTATTTTCTTTATTGTTGCATCTGCTTTCGCACTTATTTTTATATCTTGTGTCTTATTTAAAGTTTTAGATGCATTTGTAGTTTTAAATGTATTTTTATTAGTTGTTTTTGTTTTTGTTTTTGTTTTTGCTTTTTTTATATCATTTTTATTTAATTGTGGTGTATCTTCTTTTGCTTTTTTAGATAATTTAGATTTTATCATTATTTTATTTTCTTGTCTTTTCTCTTTATTCATAAATTTCTTTTTATGTTTTACTATATTTAAATTACCACTTCTCTTTGATTTTGCAATAGATATTATTATTTCTGCAAGTCTAGCTGAATTATGTATAATAGCCCCAGGCGCTGTAAGTATTAAATCTTCTTTTACAACAGATATAGCTCTGTTTTGTATATTTTCCATATCTATCTTTACAGGTGTAGATGATTCTTGATTAAAATCTTTTATCATCTCTGTTGTTATTTTTCCACTATTTGCTATAGCATAATCTAGTACATGTTTACCAATATATCTCTCTATTTCATTTACATATCTTGCAAGTGTAAATCCATCAGTTTGTCCTGGTTGATTCATTATATTTGCAACATATACTTTTTTAGCTCTTGATTTTATAATAGCTTTAGATATATCATCAATTAATAAGTTTGATGCAACCGATGTATAAAGAGCTCCTGGTCCAAGTACAATTACATTTGCACTTCTAATTGCTTCAACTACTTCAGGAAGTGGCTTTACAGCACCTTCTTTTAAAAATATTTGTTTTATTTGACTTTTTATTTCAGTTACTCGCTCTATTATATTCTCTTTTCCAACTACTACTTCACCATTTTCAAGCCCTGCACAAAGCATTATTTTATCTGTAGTTACAGGATAAATATTTCCTTGCAATTTAAATATTTCAGATATTTTTTCTACACCTTTTGCAAAACTTCCTGATATATCAATAAGAGATGATATTATTTGATTTCCAATTGAGCATCCATTCGAGTCACAATTTTTTTCTCTGTATGTAAGTAATTTCCCTATATCTGATTCTGATGTTGAAAGTGCAGATATACACTTTCTTAAATCACCTGTTGTTAAATAGTCCATTCCACTAAGTGCAGTAGTAATTGTTGGATCGTCTTCTGATACATTTACTACTGCTGTTATATTAGCAGTATATTCCTTCAAACCTTTTAGTAAATTTGGTAAGCCACTACCACCACCAATTACTACTATTTTAGGTTCTTTTTTTAGTCTTGGGTCTGCATATAATAATTTTTTTACTCTTATACTTCTATTTTTCTTAGATATATTTTTAAGTGATGTATAAAGTATATTTCTTTGTGCAAGTATAAAAGAAAAAATTATACCAAATGCAGATAAAGTAATTAATGCAATATATGCAATAAGCATTTTTTTATTTAAATCAAATGTTGATTTTAACGTCACTAAACAAAATATAAGCAAAGCGACTGATATTATTTGCAAAAAGATATATCTTTTTACTCTAGCCCCTGGTTTTAACCATTCAATAATTGTTTTCATTTATTCTTCTCCTCCGATTACTATAACTTCTGTTTTAAGCAATACTCCAAATTTTTCATTTACTCTTCTTTGTACAAGTTTTATTAATTCAAGTACATCCGCACATGTTGCATTTCCTTTGTTTACAATAAACCCAGTATGCTTTTCTGATACTTGAGCTCCACCTATACTCACACCTCTAAGTCCACTATCTTGAACAAGTTTTCCAACAAAATATCCTTTTGGTCTTGTAAATACACTTCCTGCACTTGGGTATTCTAAGGGTTGTTTTTCTATTCTGGATTTTTTGTTTTTCTCCATTTTAGCAACAATTTCTTCTTCAATACCATGTTTTAATTTAAATTTTATTTTTAAAATTATCCAATCTGTATTTTCTGTAAAAATACTATATCGATATGAAAATTTCATATCTTTATTTTTAATAGTACATATATTACTATTAGAATCTAAATATGTTACTTCATCTACTATATTACTAAGTTCACCATCATAAGCCCCAGCGTTCATTCTAACTCCACCACCTACAGTTCCAGGTATTCCACATGCAAATTCAAATCCAGTTAAATTATTTCTCCTTGCAATAAGTGCAGCTTTAGGCATTGTACAGCCAGAAAAAACCGTTAAATATTCACCATCTAAAATAGCCTCATTAAACATTCCTGCTATTTTTATAATAAGTCTGTGTACTCCTTCATCTTTTACTAAAAGGTTACTACCATTTCCAATTATATAATATTTTATATTTTCTTTTTTTATATATTCTATTATGTTTTTTATTTCTTCTATAGTTGTTGGTAGAACCATACAATCACACTTTCCACCAACTCTCATAGTAGTGTGTTTACACATTGGCTCATCATATCTTATCTTTTCATTACTTAAAATAGATTCTAATCCATTATAGTTTTCCAAAACACTCACTCCTTATATATTTCCTACTTTTTTATTAATTATATGCGAAAATCTCTATACTATTGCATCTACAAAACTATTTGCATCAAATATTTCAATATCTTCTATTTGTTCACCGATTCCAATATATTTTATTGGAATATGAAGTTCATCAACTATACTAAACACAACACCACCTTTTGACGTTGAATCAAGTTTAGTTAAAAATATTGCATTTACATTAGTTCTTTCAAAAAAACGCTTAACCTGTATTGCTCCATTTTGCCCAGTTGTTGCATCTAATACCATAAGTACTTCTTTTTTTGCTCTTGGTAAATTTTTATCTATTATTCTTTTTATTTTTTCTAATTCATCCATCAAGTTTTTCTTATTGTGCAATCTTCCAGCTGTATCGCATATTAAAATATCGTAGTCACCTGCTTCAAACATTTTTGTTGCGTCATATATAACCGATGCGGGATCTTGAAATTCTTTACCCATACATATATCCATATTATTTCTTTTTGCCCATATATCTAATTGTTCTACCGCCCCTGCTCTAAATGTATCTGCTGCTGCAAGTAAAATTTTTTTGCCTTGAAGTCTGTATAAATTTGTGAGTTTTCCAATTGATGTAGTCTTACCTACCCCATTCACTCCAACTACAAGAATTACCTGTTTACCACTAATATTTGCTTCATCTGGAGATATTTGCTCTACGCATAAAATATTAATCATTTCTTTTTTCAACAACTCTTTAATTGCTTCCTCGCTTTTATCTACTTGAGATTTAAGTGCAAGCCTTAAATTATCACATACTTTAGTGCTAGTTTTTGTCCCTATATCTGACAATATAAGTGTTTCTTCTATTTCATCTATTATCTCATCTATATCTTTACTCTTTGCAAAGACATTAGATAGTTTTACATCTAATGCATCTTTAGTCTTTTTTAAATTTTCTTTTACTTTTGAAAAAAACATATTCGTCTCCATTCATATTAAATTAATCATAAGTAATTATATCACATTTTTCTGATTTTTCAACAAATTTCGCAAAATTACAGTTAATTGGTAGTTATTGTAATATTCTTGAAACATAATATAATAAACAAATACCTAGTATTTAAGCATTTCACTTAAATACTAGGTATTTGTTTATTATCCTTTTAAAAATCACTTTATAAATGTTTTTTTCTTCTTTCATTCAATATAATATATATTTTTTCTAAATATTCCATATATTGATAAAGTGATAAAAATGAAAATTGAAAATCCCCTTTTTCGACTTCACTTGAAAATATAAATTTCCCGTTTTCAAATTTAACAATATGCTTTCCAAGCAAGCTATTTACTTTACTTTTTATGTCCATTATAATTTCAATTAAATACTTTTGCATTAGAAAATAAGTTAAATATGAAAATTTATTACCTATAATATTTATATATAAATTTTCTATAATCTTTTTCCCACTTGCATACTTACCTTCTCGCATTAAAAGTCTCGATACTACAAAACTTCCTATATAATCCTCACCTATTTTCTCTAGCAGCGTTTCATCTTTTTCAAATTCTTCTAGAGCTTTTTTATACGACCATCTTGCAGAATATATTCCACCATATCTTCTAAAGATATATTCATATACAAAAATATATCTTGCATACATTGGTATTGAATTTGTTTCCCGCAACCCATAAACATCTTTTAAAACTATACTTGCGTCTCTCCAAACTATATCAAACCGTTTTCTTTCATCTCTATTTGAAGTCTCAACTATTTCCTCAGATAATCCTTCATAGTTTATTAAACTATATAACATTTCAGTTTCTTTTGACATTTGCATAAAAACATCTCCTTATTTCTTATTTAAAAAACATTGTACAATTAAATATATATTTTATTATATACCACTTTATCCTAAATGTCAATTTTCAAATATTTCTTTAAGTTTTTTTCAAATTCACAAAAAAATAGTGAGAGAAATTATTTCTCCCATTAATCAACTATATATCTTTTAAATTGACTATCTTTAACTATTCCAAGACCTCTAAAACTATACTCAGAATATACTCTTATTATACCATCTGAGACTTTAACTTCAAGTTTTACTCCATTTAAAAATTTATTATATTCTTCTTTTGATAGTACAACTTTTTTTGTATCCTCGTAATATGATTCTATAGATGTGATTTTGTCTAACATTTCATTGTAATCTAGTTTTAAATAATCATATAACTTTATGCTATCTTTTACATCAAATTTACCTGTTTTTATTCTTCTAAGTTGGGTCATAGTGGCACCACATCCTATTTTTTTACCAATATCACTAACTAAGCTTCGCACATACGTACCTTTTGTACATTCTACTACAAATGAAACTTCCCTTTTTTCTAAATTTACAATAATATCTTCTATAGATATTATTTCTATTTTTCTTGGTTTTAATTCAAGTTCTTTTCCTTCTCTTGCATAGGTATATGCTCTTTTTCCTTCTACCTTTATAGCACTATATATTGGTGGCGTTTGAAGTTGTTTACCAATAAATCTTTTTATTCTTTCTTTTATGTATATTTCATCTTTATTAACAACACTTGCAAATATAATCTTACCCGTAATATCATAAGTATCTGTTTGAACACCTAAAAGCATTTTAACACTATACTTTTTATTCTCTGTTGTAAGATTATTTGTAAGCTTTGTAGCTTCTCCTATACAAATAGGCAATACACCAGTTGCCATAGGATCAAGTGTACCTGTGTGACCTACTTTTATTTTCGGAAATATTTTCCTTATTACATCTACTACATCGTGTGATGTAATTCCCTGAGGTTTATCTATATTTAATATTCCATTTCTAACCTGAGGTATTAACACTTCAACATCACCTCTACCATATTTATTAGTTCCTTTTTTGTTTCCATATATTCCCCAGGCATTACAAATCCTGATGCTCTAGCATGTCCACCACCGCCAAACGCTATAGCGATATTTGCAACATCAACTTTTCCTGCTGAACGTATGCTTACTTTATTTGTTCCATCTATTCTTTGCCTTACATGTATTGCTACTTCGGTTCCTTCTACATCTCTTAAATAATTAGTCATACCTTCTGCATCTTCATCAAGAATCCCAATATTTGATATTTCTTTTTGATCTACATAACTATATCTTAGTTTTCCATCAAAGTATACTTCCATATTATCTATTGTTTTTGCTACAAGTTTTAATTTTTCTTCTTTTATTGTATGATTCAATCTTTGACAAATATCTGAAAAATCAATTCCTTGTTCAAATAATTTTGATACTATATACATAGTAGATGGTCGTGTTGAGGCATAATTAAAACTCCCTGTATCAGTCATAATACCTGTATATAAATATGTTGCTATTTCACAATCCATTTCAACATCTAATACCTGTAAAAAATTATATACAAGTTCACACGTTGCTGGAAGATCTGCTCTAATGCAATTTATATCACCACAAGGCCTTGATATTTGATGATGATCAAGTAACAAGACTTTTTTTGCTTTTTCAAAGTCAGATACATCTATAGCTAATCTTTCTATATTTCCTGAATCTACACATATAAGCAAATCGTATTCACTTTCTATCACACCAATTTGCTCTTGAAATTTCGGTAAAAACAAAAAGCAGTCTGCTACACTTGGGCAAATAACACTTGCATCTTTCCCCATTTTTCTTAAAGCTAAACACATTGCACACGCTGCGCCTATTGCATCTCCATCAGGATTTATATGACCCACTATATATATCTTATTTGATTTTTTTACTAAATCTTTTGCAGCTTCAAACAAAACTAACACTTCCTAACTATATATCTCTTAGAAAAATTTATATTCTACAATTTTTCTTCATCTTTTTTCATTACATTTTTTATAACAACATCCATATGAGCTCCATATTCCATCGAATCATCTAAAACAAATGTAAGTTGTGGTACGTTTCTCATACGAACCTTACTTCCAAGTCTACCTCTAATAAAGCCAGAAGTTTTGGTTAATGCCTCTATTACCTTTTCTTTATTTTGTTTTCCAAATATGCTTAAAAAAACTTTGGCATACTTTTGGTCAGGTGTGATTTTTACATCAGTTACAGATATCATCCCTGAAACTGATGGATTTTTCACCTCATTTGCTATTATAGTACTAAGTGCTACTTTTGCATCTTGTTCTAATCTTTCATGTTTTTGCATAAATTATACTCTCTTTTCTTCTACCATTTCAAAGCATTCAAATATATCTCCGATTTTTATATCACTAAACTTTTCTAGTTTAATTCCACATTCGTATCCTTCTGCTACTTCTTTTACATCCTCTTTTTCTCTTTTTAAAGAGTCTATTTTAATTTCAAATACAACAATTGAATCTCTTACAATTCTTACCATTGCACCTCTTAATATTTTCCCTTTTGTTACATAACAACCAGCAATTATTCCAGCACCTGTAATGTTAAATATTTTTCTGATTTCACAAGTTCCATAAAACATCTCTTTATATTTTTTAGGCATAAGTCCTTTTAATGCTGTTTCTACATCATCTATTGCATCATATATAACGCTATATAATCTCAAATCTACTTTTGCTTTATCTACACTTAATTGTACCATTGACTCAGGTCTTACATTAAAGCCTATTATTAGCGCATTTGATACACTTGCAAGCGTTACATCACTTTCTTTTATACCACCAGTTGATGCGTGTAATACTCGTACTCTTACTTCGTCATTTGATAATTTTTCTAGTGATTCTTTTAAAGCTTCTACTGAACCTTGTACATCTGCTTTAATTATTACATTTAAATCTTTTATTTTTCCTTCTTTTATCTGCCCAAATAAATCATCCAATGTAACTTTCGAACCTTGTTTTATTAACTCTCTACGAGTTTTAGCTTTTCTTTTATCTACTAAATGTTTTGCTACTTTATCATTTTCAACTTCATAGAATACATCACCTGTATGTGGTACTTTTGGAAGTCCGATAATTTCTACTGGTGTAGATGGCCCAGCCTCCATTACCTTTTGACCTTTATCGTTTTTCATTGCACGAACTCTGCCAACTATATCTCCTACAACTATTGTATCGCCTACGCTCAATGTTCCTCTTTGCACAAGAAGAGATGCAACAGTACCAATACTTTTATCAAGTCTTGATTCTAAAATTGTACCCTTTGCTTGTTTATTTGGATTTGCTTTTAAGTCTTTCATATCTGCTACAAGTAATATCATTTCAAGTAAATTATCTATTCCTTCTCCTGTTGCTGCAGATATTGGGATACATACAGTATCTCCTCCCCATTCTTCTGCTACAAGTCCTATTTGTAATAATTCTTGTTTTACTTTATCAACATCAGCTGTTTGTTTATCAATTTTATTTATTGCAACAATTATTGACACCCCTGCAGCTTTTGCATGATCTATTGCCTCTATTGTTTGTGGTTTTATACCATCATCTGCTGCTACAACAATTATAGCAATATCTGTAACTTGTGCTCCTCTAGCTCTCATAGCAGTAAAAGCTTCGTGTCCTGGAGTATCTAAAAAACATATTTTACGTGAATTACATTTTACTTTATATGCACCGATATGTTGCGTAATTCCACCGGCTTCCCCAGCTACTACATCCGCACTTCTTATTCTATCTAATAAAGATGTTTTTCCGTGATCTACGTGTCCCATAACAACTACAATAGGATCTCTTGATTCTAGATTTTTTTCTTCATCTTCACTTTCATCAAACAATATATCCTCGTCTGTTACAACAACTTGCTTTTCAGCAGTTATTCCAAACTCAGCTGCTATTAAATATGCTGTATCAAAATCTATTTCTTGATTTACAGTTGCCATAATTCCAAGACCAAACAATTTTTTTATTACATCTGATGCTTGTTTTTTTATACTTTCAGCAAATTCTTTTACGCTCATTATTTCAGGTAATTTTACTTCAGTCATTGGTATTATTTTAGTTTGATTTAGTATTGGCTTTTGTCTTTGATTTCTTTTTCTATATCCGTTTTTTCTTGAATAGTCCCCTTCTCTTTCATAAAGGTCCATAAGTCCGGTTGATGTATTTACTTCTAAGCCCTTTAGTTTTGTAGTAGATACTCTTGAACGTTCTTCTCTTAATTTATTTTTATCTAGTCTATCCTTTTTCTCATTTACAGTAAGTGGCTTTGTAAATTTCTTTTTATCAGGATTGCTATTATAGTCTCTTGTTTCTTTTTGCTCTACTGGTTGTGTGGCTGCCTGTTTTATAAACTTATTAACTTGGTATGATGTGTTATTATTGTTATTTGGCCTATTATTATATCCGCCTCCTGAATTATTGTTATATCCACCATTGTTGTTATTGTTGTTTCTGTAACCGTTATTTTGATATCCATTTCCAGAAGTATTAAAATTATTTGATTGTCTATTATTATATCCGCCATTATTTTGACTCTGAGTATTTGAATTTTGATTATTATACGGTCTATTATATGGTCTGTTATATCCTCCTGTTTGATTTCCCGCTTGGCTTGATTGTGGTCTATTATTGTTGTACGGTCTGTTGTTATAGCCAGTATTATTTTGACCTTGAGTATTTGAATTTTGGTTATTATACGGTCTATTATTGTACGGCCTAGACTGTCCATTTGGATTTGGATTTTGATTATTATATGGTCTATTGTATCCCCCTGTTTGAGTTGCGGGCCTATTTGAATTATTATTGTTATATGATCTACCACCATTGTATGAGCCCGTTGTTTGATTTTGACCTCTATATCCATTATTTCCATCTTGATTTCTATTATCATTATACGCATTATTTCTAGTACTTTGAACTGAAGATGGTGATTTACTTTCTTTTTTATCCGTATCTTTTAACACTTCTTTATCAGCAATATCTTTATTTTCTTCATGCAATTCTATATTTTTATTTACACTTTCTTCAGGTTTTGTAGAATCTAAAGGCTTACCATTCCTTGTTACAACTACATTGCTAGTTCTTCTATTTATATTAATTGGTTTTTGGGTATGATTTGGCTGTCTAGGTGTTATAACACCTAAACCTTCTTTACTATACGTTGTATCCGCGTTACTTCCATCAACAACAGTATGTGATTTTTTTATAGCTCCACTTATATTAGTAGTGATTTGCTCTACCTCACTTTTTTCTCCATCAGTATTTATTACTTTTACTTTTCTACGGATGATATGCATTTGAGCTTTTGCCTCTTCACTTTTTTTGGCATCTATTTTATCTTGTTTTGCAGAAGTTTCTATCTTTTTATCCTTTTGTATTTTTTCTTCTTTTTTTATTGAACTAGATATCTTTACATTTTTTATTTTTCCTGCTACTCCATCATCAATAGAAGATAAATGTGACTTAACCTCTACACCTATACTTGCTAATTTCTCTATAACTTCATTATTTGGTAAGCCTAATTCTTTTGCTAGTTCATAAACTTTAATTTTTCCCAAACCTATTCCCCCAATTCATAACCTATTTGTTCTAAAACATTTTTTAATTTTTCTTTATCTACATCTATTTTTACATTTAGTTTGTTTTTTAATAGTAATTTTATACTTTTTTCTATACATTTTATATCATGACAAAAATATATACTCCTTGAATTTATCTTTTGTTTTGTGTCATATATAGCATTTTTGTCTTCACTTGCTACTATTTTTATTAAACTCGATTTGCTTGCTCTTTTTCTACAAGCTATACAGCTTCTTGTTTGTATCACCAAACCACCTTTTTCTATTCTATTATATTTTCTTTTATCTGTGTTTCTGTTTTTATATCTATTTTCCATCCAGTAAGTATTGCTGCAAGTCTTACATTTTGTCCACCAGCGCCAATCGCATAAGAGAGTGCCTCATCTGGTACAACAACAGTTGCTTGATGTTCCTCATCTAATATATCTATTGCAAGTATTGGAGCTGGAGATAATGCGTTTATAATATAGCTTGGTATATCATCACTATATGGAATTACATCTATTCTCTCTCCTTCTAATTCCTCAATAATTGGCTGTATTCTAAATCCTTTTTTGCCTACTAAACTTCCAACTGGATCAACATTTTCATCATTGGACCAAACCGCTACTTTTGTTCTACTTCCAGCCTCTCTTGCTATCCCTTTTATTTCAACTATCCCATCTATTATTTCAGGAACTTCTAATTCAAATAATTTTTTTACAAAGCTTGGATTTCTTCTAGATAATACTATTTGTGGCCCGAATTTTCCCGATTCCGTTACACTTTCAACATAGGCTTTTATTCTTTGATGTGTTTGTAATTGTTCGGTTTTTACTTGTTCTTTAATAGGAATGATTGCCTCTACTCTTCCTAAATCAACAATAGTTCCAAATTTATCCGTTCTTTGAACAATACCCACAACAATTTGCCCTTCTTTATCAGAATATTGAGTATAAACTAAATCTCTTTCAGCTTCCCTTAATCTTTGTACAATTATTTGTTTTCCTGAAACAGCTGCAATTCTTCCGAAATTTTTAGGTGTTACCTCAACATTTATTTGTTCTCCAATTTTAGCTCTTTTGCTTATTTTTTTTGCATCATTTAAATTTATTTGTATATTTGAGTCTTCCACTTTTTCTACAACTTCTTTTACTGCATATACTTTTATGTTTTGTCCACTTAAATCAACAGTTATTGATTCATTTGTATCATAATTTTTTTTATACGCAGCTTCTAATGCCATTTGTAAAGACTCAATTAAATACTCTTTAGTTATTCCTTTTTCTTCATAAATTTGATCAATTGCATTAAAAAGTTCTTTTGCACTTATTTTTTCACTCTTCATCTTATAAATTCCCCCTATTTTTAAAACTCATATTCCATCTAAAATTTACTGAGTTTATTTAAATTAACGTTATCCTTACCAAAAGTTGCATCAAAATCAAATGTCGTATGTGCTACTGCGATATCTTTTATATTAATATCTATTTTTTCTGCTTCTATTTTTAAAATTATACTTGCATTATCTTCATCTACAGCTATTAAATCACCTGTAAGCTCTTTTCCATAATCATTTTTTTTATATAATTTAACATATATTTGATTATTTATATATTTTTTATATAACGATATATTCTTTAATTCTCTTTGAAGACCAGGAGATGATATCTCTAGAATATATTCACTTTCAACCAAATTATCCACAATATCTTCAATACTTCTACTTACATTTTCACAATCATCTATTAAAACAGCACCTGCTGGTTTATCTATTACAATTCGAAGTACAGTCTGTTCCATCTCTTTTACAAACTCAATATATTCTATTTCAAAGCCTAACTCAATAATACTTGGTAAAATAGCTTCTTTTATTTTATCTTCTAATTTTATTTTCATCTATACACCTACCATTAAACGTAAGTGAGAGGATGTCTTTACCCTCTCACTCTTTATCGTCATAAATATTATACTATAATTTACAAGTAATTGCAAGCGTTTAGAATAAATATTTAACAAATGACACTAAAATCTGGTTACTGTTTGATACTTTTCATATTTTAACAATACTACAATATCAATACTTTTATAAATAACATATAAAAACTAATAATAGATTAATAAAAAAAATACTAAAACAATAGATATTTATATAAATAAATTATAACCCTAACTACAAGTAGTAGTATTTTAAATATATATATCATTTGTAAAAGCAGTATTTACAGCTACTCTAAGGCGTAGACTATTAAATGGGTCTTTATCAATAGTGAGGGAAAATAAAAGAGCTAGGTAGATTTTTAAAAGTTATTACTTAAGACATTATCATAAATTAATCATAAATGATGTGTCGCAAGTTAACATAAATTTGACAAAATATAAAAAATATGATATAAGTATTAATAGTTAGTATTTTGAAAGTCTAAAGCAATTGCTGAAGACTGAGTATTCATATTACATTAGAAAGGATGACGATAATGGTTAAATTTATTATGTGGAGGAAACATTTAAAGGAGTCAAGCAAGCAACAACAGGAGATATTATTGCTACTAAAGGACAGGGTTAAAGTTGAACTTGGAACTGAAATAATACTAATTTCACTTATTACAATTCCACTATCATCACTACTAGCAGTATTTATAGAAGTTGAACATACTTTGATAAATATTGTAGGATTTGGTGCTATGGCTATTGGTTACTGTGTTTTTATTATTTGGCTTTTTAAAAAATTTAAAGAGGAAATTCGGATTTTTGTAGCGATGGTTGAAGCTAATCTGTATTATTCAATGTATTTACTTAAGGGTAATGCAATTTCTAATGAAGACATTGATATAATAAAAAATAATGATAAAAATTTATATGGGTGTTTAACATCTTTGAACACCAGCGGATATTGTTATTTTGTTTGCTTCAGTATCTTAAAATGTTTAAAAAGAGGTAAAATTGAATTCATTGCAATAAAGAATGATAAAGGTATCAATGAGTTCACTATGCATGTTTTGTATGTTAATAATGATTGGTGCTTTGATACATTTAGTCAAAAACAGTATCTTGTTAATGACTTAAAAAAGATATTCCAAGCAAAAGAATATGCTAGCTTCTCTTACAGTGATATTGAAAACCAATCATATGAAGAGTTTAGAAATGCAAGCTGTATTGCACTAGAAAAATGGTGCAATGAAAATGACTGCTATCAGGAGTATAGTACACCATAAAAATAACAGGCGATTATTTAGGGTGTATAACAGTGGGGAAAATAATTTCTCTCACATATGTTATACACCCTAAAAAAGTCTAAAATCCAATTTTAGTATTTATTTTAAAAAGCGACTAACTTTTTCT
>JAVXNL010000013.1:0-22666 GCA_036645795.1 Clostridia bacterium | reverse complement strand
CCGGTCTTGTCTGGTCCCTCACTTTAATAGGGCATTTTATTTTAACTGTGTAAATTGATTTTTTTATGCATATATAATAGGTAAATAATATATATTATTTACCTATTATTGTTTTTTAAAATAAATATTTTACTATTTATTAATTTTGTAAATGATATATGTATTTAAAATACGGCTACTTGTAGTTATAATTTAGTTATATAAATATCTATTGTTTTTTATATGTTATTTATAAAAGGGAGGATATTGTAGTATTATTAAAATATGAAAAGTAGTAAGCAGTAACAAATAACAATTAAAATGATACAAAAAAACGACTTTTTTCTTGAAAAAACAATAGTTATAGTATATAATTATAATAGATATTGGAGATTAATATGAGTGAGAGAATAGATGAACTTGGAATAGACAATTTAAAGATAATACAAAATAGCGACTATTTTTGCTTTGGTACAGATAGCGTACTACTTGCAAATTTTGTAAAGTCAAATAGCAATTCAAATGTTATACTAGAGCTTTGTAGTGGCAGCGGTGTTATTCCAGTTATAATATCTGCAAAGAAAAAGTATAGTAAAATATTTGCTGTAGAATTACAAAATGAAATGTTTGATTTGTTAAAAAGAAATATAGAGTATAACAAACTAGAAGAAAAAATTATACCAATTCATGAAGATATAAAAGAAATTAAGTCTATAAAAGATAAGATAAGAGAAAAAATAGATATAGTAGTTGTAAATCCACCATATAAAACAGTGGGGACTGGTATATTAAATGATAATGATATAAAGTATATTGCAAAGCACGAAGTAAAATGCACATTGGAAGATATATTTTCTACAAGTGCTAGACTTACAAAATATAAAGGTAAACTATATATGGTACATAAACCCGAAAGATTAGTAGATGTTTTGTGTATAGCCAGGAAATATAATTTTGAAGCAAAACAGATGCAACTAGTATATCCTAAATCAAATCTTGCACCTAGTATAGTGTTAGTAGAGTATGTATTGGGTGGTGGAAATGAATTAAGAATTAGTAAGCCACTAATAGAATATAATAATGATGGTAGTTATACAAAAGAGTTTTTAAAAATATATGAAAGTAATGAAAATGTAGATACTAGAGAAGAGGAGATAAATTGAAAAAACAAAAACTAGAAAAAGGAACGCTATATATAGTAGGGACACCAATAGGTAATTTGTCAGATATAACATTACGTGCAATTGAAACATTAAAAAGCGTAGATATAATTTTAGCAGAAGATACAAGACAGACACTAAAACTGTTAAATCATTTAAAAATCGAAAAACATATGATAAGTTATCATAGACATAATGAAGCTGAAAAAATAGAAAAAGTTATAGCTCTCTTAGATGCAGGACGAAATATAGCACTAGTATCAGATGCGGGTATGCCTATAATATCTGATCCAGGTACAAAGCTTATACAAATACTTATTCAAAAAGAGTATAACATAGATACAATACCTGGAGTTACAGCAATAACTACAGCTATTGTTAGAAGTGGTTTAGATAGTACTAGATTTACATTTGAAGGCTTTTTGTCTATAAATAAAAAGCAAAGAAAATTAAGGCTTGAAAGTCTAAAAGAAGAACCAAGAACGATGGTGTTTTATGAAGCACCACATAAAATACTTGCTACATTAAAAGATTTATTAGCATATCTTGGTAATAGAAAAATATGTATAGCACGTGAGCTTACTAAAATATATGAAGAATATATGTATGTGGATTTAGAAAATGCAATAGATAAAATAAATGAGTCAGGCATAAAAGGTGAAATAGTCCTTATGGTAGAAGGGTACAAAGAAGATATTGACTTAGCCATCTATGAGAATATATGCTCTGCGCAACTAGTAAAAAAAGAAATAGAACAAGGACTTAATAAAAAAGAAGCTATAAAAAAAGTAGCAAAGCTTAAAGGCGTAAATAAAAATGAAGTGTATCAAGAATGCATAGAAATAGAGGTAGAGTAATTGTTAGAAAAAGAATTAGATAGATTAAAACATATGCTGGAAATAGAGGAATCATTGCAAGAAAAAGGATATAATTATATATGCGGCGTAGATGAAGCTGGACGAGGTCCATTATTTGGACCAGTAGTAGCTGCTGCTGTAATACTACCTAAAGGTGAGTGTATAGAAGGAGTAAATGATTCTAAAAAAATAAGTGAAAAAAAGAGAGAATTATTATATGAACAAATAATGCAAAAAGCAATAGCTGTTGGAGTTGGAATCTCAGATGTAGAAACAATAGAGGAAGTAAATATATTAAATGCAACAAAAATAGCAATGAAAAAAGCTATAGATAAGTTAGAACAAAGACCAGATTATGTGTTAATAGATGGAAATCAAAAAATACAAATAGATATTCCAATGTCTACAGTAGTATCTGGAGATGCTAAATCAGAATCGATTGCTGCTGCATCAATTATTGCAAAAGTAACAAGAGATAGGATGCTTGTAGAGTGGGACAAGGAGTATCCAGAGTATGGTCTAGCAAGACATAAAGGATATGGCACTAAAATACATACAGAGGCAATTGCAAAGTTTGGTATTACACCGTTGCATAGAAAAAGCTTTTGTAAAAAGTTTATAAAGTAAAAATAAATGTTATAAAAAAGAAATGAGGGAATAAAAATGAAATTAATATCTTGGAATGTAAATGGATTACGAGCAGCGCTTACTAAAGGTTTTGAAAACTTCTTTAATGAGATAGATGCAGATGTGTTTTGTGTACAAGAAACAAAGATGCAACAAGGGCAAGTAGAAATAAATTTTGAAGGGTATAAACAGTATTGGAATAGTGCACAAAAAAAAGGTTACTCAGGAACAGCTGTATTTACAAAAAAAGAGCCAATAAGTGTAACATATGGCCTTGGTATAGAGTCACATGATAGTGAAGGGCGCGTTATAACACTTGAATATGAAGATTTTTATTTAGTAAATGTATATACTCCAAACTCAAAAAGAGAATTAGAAAGATTAGACTACAGAATGACTTGGGAAGATGATATAAAAGAGTATTTAGAAAAGCTAGATATATTAAAACCTGTTATAATGTGTGGAGACTTAAATGTTGCACATAAAGAAATAGATATAAAAAATCCAAAAACGAATAGAAGAAACGCAGGTTTTACAGACGAAGAAAGAGCTAAGATGACAACCTTATTAGAAAAAGATTTTATAGATACTTTTAGATATTTACATCCAGATGATACAGATAGATATTCATGGTGGTCATATATGAGAAATTCGCGAGAAAAAAATGTTGGTTGGAGAATAGATTATTTTATTGCATCTAAAAGATTAGCACCAAAAATAAAAGTAGCAGAAATTCATCCTGAAATATATGGAAGTGATCATTGCCCGGTTGAACTTGAAATATAAAGAATATAGAGTAGAATAATAAGATAGTAAGGAGGATTAAAATGGGACTAAAAAGTTATTTGAATGCATATAAAGAGGATATATCCTTAGTATATAATGAGTGTTTTAAGGGTGTACCTATAAAAAACGAAAATCAATCAAGGATTGCAGAGAGTCTTTTAAAAAAAAATAGAGCATATAACATACTGGTTGAAAGACAAAATTTAAAATTTGGATATGATTTACAAGAACAGCTCAAAGGAAATCTTGAACCAATGACTATAGAAAAAGCCGAGAAGCTTTTAGACAGTAAAGCAGCTGAACTACAAAAGCAAAAAGAAAAAGAGCTTAATGAATCAATGCAAGACATTGGAGGAAAAGTTGGTGTAAATCTTAGTAATGAAGATAAAACTAAAATAGAAAAAGAGCTGAAAGAAAAAAGTGCTTCTAAGGTGGGTATAAAATCGGGCGAGGAATATGATGCGAATTTAAGAGCGCTTGTTATAAAAGCTGTGTATGAAGATATACTTGACAAACAACATAGGCTTGTAGAACAGATACAAACAGGAAACAAAGGACAATTAGACACAGGAGAACTAGATAGAGGTAAAAAGGGGATTCAAATAATTGCACTTGAAAAAGCAAGAATGACGTTAGAACTAGAACATAAAAATATTACAGGAAAATATATTACTGGTGATTTACAAACAAAAGATGATGAAGAACTTGCAAACAAAGAAAATGAGTATACCTTAGAAGAAGAAAAAAATAAAAGCATAATAAATGAAAAAGCGAGTGATGAGTGGCAAGAGAAACAAAAACTTCAAGCTAAATTAGATGATATCACAGAAGAGATAATTGAAATAACAAATAAAGATAGACCGCTTACGCTATATGAAAATTTACAAGTTGATAATTTACAAAAGGAATGTGAAAAAATAGTGTTTGATTTAGTACGAAAAGAACCAAACCTAAAAGAAACAGAAAAAATGACAGAAGAGGTTGAAAAAGAAGAAAAATTAAGGACTGAAGTAGTAGGAGATTCTGACTTATATGACAAAACTATATTTTCAAATTCTAAACTAGGACCGGATACTAAAGGAAATATAGGTGAAAATGAAAATGCGGGTAAGAATATACAAAATAATATAAAAGAGTCTACTTTTGAAAGCAATAAGGAAGCACAGAAAAAAAGAAAAAACCTTTTAAAAGATGCGCAAGATGCATTAAATACAGGAGATCTAGATACAGCTGCACAAAATGTAGAGACTGTACAAGTAATGGGTGGTGCACAAAAAAATCCAAAAGGAGAAATAATAGCGGAGCCAAACATTTCTGGAGACGCTGCACGTCAGTTTGAAAACTATTTAAAGGGTGCAGCAGAGTCTCGTGAAAATATTTTAGAAATTGATATTTTACGAATAAAAGAACAACAAAAAGAACAAGAAAATAAAAATATAGAAAAAATGCAACAAGAAAGAGAAAATAAAATACAAAAGGCAATAGATGAGGAAAAGATAAAGTAAATATAAACTGAATATAAATTGATTTAAAAAAGAGGAGGAAATATATATGGGACTTGTAACAAGCACAGAAATGTTTAAAAAAGCATATAAAGAGGGGTATGCTATAGGGGCGTTTAATGTAAATAATATGGAAATAATACAAGGAATTGTAGAGGCTGCAAATGAGGAAAATGCACCAGTAATACTACAAGTATCTGCAGGAGCAAGAAAATATGCTAACCCAATTTATTTAAAAAAATTAGTAGAAGCTGCAATTGAGTGTAATAAACAAGAAGGTAGGGATATACCAATTGTACTACACTTAGATCATGGTCCAGATTTTAAGACCTGTAAAGATTGTATTGATGCAGGATTTACATCAGTTATGATAGATGGTTCAAAGTATGATTTTGAAGAAAATGTAGCGATAACAAAAAAAGTCGTGGAATATGCACATCCAAGAGGTGTAGTGGTAGAAGCAGAAATTGGTAAGCTTGCTGGAATAGAAGATGATGTTTTGGTAACAGAAGATGATGCGATGTATACTGATCCTAAAGAGGCAGAAGAATTTGTAAAGAGAACTGGTTGTGATTCATTAGCAATTGCAATAGGAACAAGTCATGGAGCGTATAAATTCAAAGGAGATGCTAAATTAAGATTTGATATATTAGAAGAAATATCAAAAAGGTTGCCAGAATTTCCAATTGTTTTGCATGGAGCTTCATCAGTACCACAAGAATTTGTTCAAATGTGTAATGAATATGGAGGGAATATACCCGGAGCAAAAGGTGTTCCTGAAGAAATGCTTAAAAAAGCTTCAACAATGGCGGTATGTAAAATAAATATAGATAGTGACATACGCCTTGCGATGACTGCAAATATTCGAGAATGTTTTGCAACAAAACCAGATGTATTTGATCCAAGAACGTATCTTGGACAAGGTAGAAGTGCTGTAAAGAGTATGGTATCTCATAAAATAGTAGATGTACTTGGATGTGCTAAAAAAGCATAAAAAGTTATTAAAAACTTAAGTACTATATTCATAGAATAGATTGTATCGTTAATGTGGGAAAAATAAAGTAGATAGAACTAATTGGTTAAGGAAAATCAAGAATTTAAAAATCTTGACATATATATTATGTAGTGGTATAATTATTACATAATAATATGAAAGGGTAGGACAATAAATTTGTTCTATGGGTAAATGCTAATGTGTGATCAAAAAGAAGAAAAGTTAAAAGGGGTATATATTACAGCTATAGAAGAGGGTGTGAAAAGTACTGATGTAAATGCCGTGAGAATTGTACGAAGATCGGAACTATTGTCAAAGCATGGTGAAAAAAAATATATTAAGTATAGCCAAGATGAATGCTACTTAATAGATCACTGGATTCAAGAACCAGAAGGAGAATTGCCACAGATAGTAAAGACAATAGAAGGACGTTTTAATGTGTTACTCCAAGATTACACATTTGCACTTATGTATTTTTATGATACAGAAGAGCAGTGTCGAGTGGCATTTGAACATTTTTATAAAATCAAATTATAAAATTTTGATACAGCCCAAAATACAGTTACATTTGTAGCTGTATTTTTTGCTTTATGAAATATTTCTTTTTTTACTTGTTTTGCTTGAAGAAATCAATATATTATAGTATAATGTAGAAGTATACTTAGAGGATTAATGTAGTAATAATTTGTGAAAATTTAATATTAGTATTTAGTTATTATATTTTTAGAAATTATTATTGCATCCTCTTTGATGTAATAAGGAGGAATTTTTATGTTTAAACAATTTGAAACTACCTTTGCAGGTAGAAAACTTGTAGTAGAAACTGGAAAAATGGCAACTCTTGCTAATGGTTCTTGCTTAATAAAATATGGTGATACTGCCGTACTTGTTAATGTGACAATGTCAAAAGAGCCAAGGGAAGGGATTGATTTTCTACCACTTTCAGTAGACTATGAAGAAAGATTATATGCAGTTGGTAAAATACCAGGTGGATATATAAAAAGAGAAGGAAGACCATCGAACAAAGCTATACTTGTATCACGTGTAATAGATAGGCCTATTAGACCATTATTTCCAAAGGATTATAGAAATGATACATCAATAAATGCATTGGTTATTGCTGTAGATCCTGATGTGTTACCGGAGATACCAGCATTTGTTGGTGCATCTCTTGCGCTAAATATATCAGACATACCATTTGATACACTAGTAGCTTCCATAAAAGTGGGGCTTGTAGATGGAGAGCTTATTTTAAATCCAGACTCTTCACAAAGAGCAAATTCACTTCTTGATTTAACAGTATCAGCAACACCAGAAAAGGTATGCATGATAGAAGCTCAAGCAAAAGAAGTAGATGATGAGACAATGCTCAAAGCAATAAAGCTTGCGCACAAAGAGATTAAATCTTTATGTGAATTTATGGGCAAAATAAAAGCAGAAATAGGAAAACAGAAATCTTTGTATAAATCATTTGCAGTGCCACAAGAATTAGTAGAATATATTGAAAAAATAGCAGTAGATGCAATGAGCAAAGCTGTTATTTGTGAAGATAAAACAAAAAGAGATGAAGAAGTAGCAAAAGTTGGTGCTATGGTAAAAGATACATACATAAAAGATTTTGGCGAAGAAAAATATGTTGAAAATAAAAGTATGATAGCTGAAGCTTTATATAAGGCACAAAAAAAAGCAGTAAGAACTTTAGTTATAGAAAAAAATAAAAGAGTTGATGGAAGAGGACTAGACGAGATACGTAAGCTTAGCGCACAAGTTGGACTTTTTGACAGACTACATGGAAGTGCATTGTTTTCTCGTGGACAAACACAGGTATTATCAACTGTAACACTTGGAAGTATTTCAGAAGAACAAAATTTAGACGGAATAGATGAAGAGGTAACAAAGAGATATATACATCAATATAACTTTCCACCATATAGTGTTGGAGAAGCAAGACCGTCTCGTGGACCAGGCAGACGTGAAATAGGTCATGGAGCACTAGCTGAAAAAGCATTAGAGAGTGTTATTCCATCAAAAGATGAATTTCCATATACAATAAGGGTGGTATCTGAGGTATTAAGTTCAAATGGCTCAACATCACAAGGTAGTGTTTGTGGTTCAACGCTTGCGCTTATGGATGCGGGTGTCCCTATAAAAGCACCAGTTGCCGGAATTTCTACCGGATTATTTACAAAAGACGGAGATACAACAGACTATATAATGGTAACGGATATACAAGGAATAGAAGATTTTTTTGGAGATATGGACTTTAAAGTTGCAGGAACAAAAAAAGGTATAACTGCAATACAAGTGGACATAAAAATTGATGGTCTTACATATGAAATAATAGAAGAAGCTTTTGAAAAAACAAATGTAGCAAGGCAGTATATTTTAGATGAAGTAATGTTAAAGGCAATAGATAAGCCAAGAAAAACTTTATCAAAATATGCCCCTAAAATAGAGATACTAAAAGTAAATCCAGATAAGATAAGAACAATAATTGGTGCTGGAGGAAAGACTATAAATAAAATAATAGATGAAACAGGAGTAAAAATAGATATTGAAGACGATGGTACTGTATATGTATCTGGTATAGAACCAGAAAATATGGATAAAGCAGTAAGGATGATAGAAGAACTTACAAAAGATGTTGAACTAAATCAAGTTTATATGGGTAAAGTAACAAAGATTCTTCAATTTGGAGCATTAGTAGAAGTTTTACCTGGAAAAGAAGGTTTATTACATATATCTAAAATATCAAATGAGAGAGTAAATAAAGTAGAAGATGTTTTAAAAATAGGAGATGAAATTTTAGTAAAAGTAGTAGAACTTGGAGAAGAAGGTAAATTTAGTTTAACTGCAAAAGATTTAATGAAGGTATAGAGGTGTAGCTATGCAATTATATGCATTTGTTGGAAAAACAGGAACTGGAAAAAGTTATAACGCAGGAGAAGTTGCCAGAGGAAATAATATACCATATATTATAGATGATGGTATCCTTATAAAAAACACAAAAGTTATTGCTGGAAAGTCTGCTAAAACAGAGGCTAGTAAAATAGCCTCTGTAAAAGCAGCTATATTTTTAGATGAAGATAGAAAAGAAGAAATGAAAAAAGTCTTAAAAAGAGAAAAACCAAGTAGACTATTAATACTTGGAACATCAGATAAAATGGTGGGAAGAATTGCAGAAAATTTAAATTTAGGTGATATAAATAGAACTATATATATAGAAGATGTTGCATCAAAAGAAGCAATACAAAAAGCACGAGATTCAAGAATAAATGATGGAAAACATGTAGTACCAGTACCTACTTTTGAAATTAAAAAGCAGTTTTCAGGATATTTTTTGGATTCACTGAAAATGTTTGACATATTTAACAAATCACAAGATAGTAAAAACAGTATATCTGAGAAGACAATAATTAGACCGACATATAGCTATCTTGGGAATTTTACGATTTCAGATAATGTTATAAATGCGATAATTTCATATGTAGTTACAAAAGTTGATGGTATTACAAGAGTACTTAAAGTGAGTACTCAAAAATATATTGATGGTATGAAATTAGAAATCGATTTAGAAATAAAATTTGGTAAAAACATTCCATCTCTTAGTTCAGAAGTAAGAAATACATGTATTTATGCAATAGATAATGCAACGGGTATTAATTTGTTTGGAATAAATATTAATATAAAATCTATTGTAAGATAATCAAAAAAAACAATAAAAGGTTGAAAAAACTTAAAAAATGTAGTAAAATAAACGCGAGGGTGATAATAATGGAAACAATGAGATATGGCGAGACTAAAAAAAGTTCAAAAGGTCTTGTAATAGGATTATTTCTTTTTGTAATAATTGGCGGAACTATTATATTTCTTGCTATAAAATCAGAACCAGAGCAAGTTATAGTTGGCCAAACAAAATCTGATATACAAAGACTTGCAAATACACAAAAGTCTGATTTAGCAAGTAAAAATGCAGCAATTACATATGAAATAGGAACAAAAAAAATATCAGATAAATCAAATTCTAAGATAAAAAGTAATATGGAACTTCCTGTAATATCTATAGACGGAACACCTCTTAGCGAGGAAAACGAAAAGATAGAAAAAAAATACAGTGAATTATATGGTGGATTAAAATCTCAAATGTCTACAGCTGAAAATAATTTCACATATATTGTATCATATAACTCATATGATAATATGGTTGGAAGTCAAAAAATATTATCTGTTACGATATATCAAAGAGTAACTGATGATGCGGCTAAAAAAAATACTACAGAAAAGGTTGATACAATAAATATAGATCTTGCAACAAAACAAGAAGTAAAGCAATCAGACGTAACTATAGAAATGTTTGGAAAAGATTATAAACAAAAAATAACAGAAAGTGTTACAAATTATTTAGTATCAAAGAAAATGATGAAAAGTTCTGAGGCTACTTACGCATTAACAGGTCTTGAAAATTACTATATAAAGGACGGAAAATTCCATATAGTATTTACAGAAGGTGAAGTAGTAGATAAAAAACATGGCGTATTAGATATTACTATAGAATAGGGGGAAGTTATGGTAGAATCAATGGAAAAAATAGTCAATATGTGCAAATCACGTGGATATATATTTCCAGGCTCTGATATATATGGTGGTCTTGCAAATACTTGGGACTATGGTCCGCTAGGAGTAGAATTTAAAAATAATGTAAAAAAAGCTTGGTGGAAGAAATTTATCCAAGAAAATAAATATAATATAGGACTTGATTGTTCTATACTTATGAATCCTAAAACTTGGGAAGCGTCAGGACATTTAGGTGGGTTCTCAGATCCATTAATAGATTGTAAAGAATGCAAAGAAAGATTTAGGGCAGATAAGCTTATAGAAGAATATGCTTTTAATGAAAAAAAAGAAATAAAAGTATCAGATGGTATGAGTGATGAAGAACTTATAGGTTTATTAAATGAATACAATATATGTTGCCCAAATTGTGGGAAACATAATTATACAGATATACGAAAATTTAACTTAATGTTTAAAACATTTCAAGGTGTTACTGAGGATTCTTTGAGTACAATATACTTAAGACCAGAAACAGCGCAAGGAATATTTGTAAACTTTAAAAATGTAGAAAGAAGTACAAGAAAAAAGATACCTTTTGGAATAGGTCAAATAGGAAAAGCATTTAGAAATGAAATAACTCCAGGAAACTTCACTTTTAGAACAAGAGAATTTGAACAAATGGAATTAGAATTTTTTTGCAAACCAGGAGAAGATCTAGAATGGTTTAAGTATTGGAAAGAAATGGCAGTAGGGTTTTTAAAAGATCTTGGAATGGATGAGAAAAACATACGTCTAAGAGATCATGAAAAAGAAGAATTATCTCATTATAGTACAGCAACAACAGATATCGAATATAGATTTCCATTTGGATTTGGAGAACTATGGGGTATTGCTGATAGAACTGACTTTGACTTAAAACAGCATATGAAGTTTTCCAAACAAGATATGACGTATACACAGATAGATACAAATGAGAAGTATGTCCCATATTGTATTGAACCATCTGTTGGTTGTGATAGACTAGCACTTGCTTTTCTATGTGATGCATATACACAAGAAACATTACAAGAAGATGATACAAGAGTAGTACTTAAACTACATCCATTTCTTGCTCCAATAAAAGTTGCTGTATTACCACTTTCTAAAAAACTAGCTGAAGGTGCACAAGAAATTTATGACATGTTATCAAAAAAATATGTTGTGGATATAGATGTAACTGGAAGTATTGGAAAACGTTATAGAAGACAAGACGAAATAGGAACACCGTATTGTATTACTTATGACTTTGATTCTGTAGAAGATAAGAGTGTAACAATTAGAAATAGAGATACGATGGAACAAATAAGGGTCAAGATAGAAGAGATAGATAAATGGTTTGAAGATAAGTTTTTATTTTAAAGAGGTGATTTAAATTGGAAAAGAAGAAAAATGTAATTAAATATACAGTAGTTGGAATATTAGTGTTTTCAATGATATTTTCAATATTTGCTGTTTTAATATCTGCTGTTCAAAGTATTTAACAGTAGATATTTAATGGGGGTGATATTATGGCAAATCAAATATGGACAGGCTTTTTAAATATTATATTTAAAGCAGTAGAACTTCTAGATTTAACAAGTCCAATAAGAGTCTTAATACTTATTGCAGATATAGCAATAGTGACACTAATTGTATACTATGTTTTAAAGTTTATAAAACAAACTAGAGCAGAGCAAATATTTAAAGGACTCCTTATAATATTTGCATTAGTAATAATTGCAAAAGCTTTTAATATGGTGATTTTAAATTTTTTACTTACAAATTTCATGACATATGGAGTATTGCTCCTTATTGTTGTGTTTCAACCAGAACTTAGAAGTGTATTTGAAAAACTCGGAAGAAGCAAGCTTGTAGATGTTTTTGATATGGATGATAATATAATGGTAAAGCATACAATATCTGAGATAGTAAAAGCAGTAGAAATAATGTCATTAAAAAAAATAGGAGCATTAATTGTAATAGAAAAAAATACCAATGTATCAGAAGTATTAAAAGAAGGCGTTACATTAAATGCTAGAATATCTAGTGAGCTTTTGCAAAACATATTTATGCCAAGAACACCACTTCATGATGGGGCAGTCGTAATTTCAAAAACAAATATACTTGCAGCAAAATGCATATTACCCCTAGCCTCTGAGGTATCAGTACCTAAGAGCCTTGGGACAAGACATAGAGCAGCCGTTGGTATTACTGAAATATCCGATGCGCTAGTTATTGTAGTATCAGAAGAAACAGGAATAATATCTGTAGCACAAAATGGTAAACTTATTCGTGAACTTACAGGAGAACAATTAAAAGAGTTATTACTTAAAAGACTAGACAGAACTAAAAGTGGAAATGTTATAAAAAATATGGTAAAAAAAGATTAAGTTAAAAGATAAAAAACAGAAAAAAACAAGAAGATTGTAGTAAATTTTAAAAAATATCATAAAACCTAAAAGTTATTCATATATAAATGTAGTAGGAAAAGTGGGTGTATATATGAATACTCTTTTTATAGATGAAAAAACAAAAAAAGAAAAGAAATTAATAAATGAAGAAAATAATAAATACGAAGAAAAAGATATAAAAAAAATAAAAATAGATAAAAAAGAAAATAATATATTTAAAAAAATATTATTTAGAATCTTAAAATTTGAATTTTGCTTTGATATATTAGAAAAAACTTCTACCAATAATACAATGTATTTAAGCTTAGACAAAAAATATATTGATGATATAATATGCGGTAAAAAGCGTAAAATAACAAGATTTATGTTAAAAGTGTATATACATAGTATTACAAAAAACTTTGAAAACATAGATTTATTATTTAGTAAAAGCTTAGATATAAAAGATAATAAATCTAGTTTAAAAAAATATATAATAAGTATTATACAAAATACATCTAAATTAAATATTGGTGAAATAACTGAAAATAATACAATGAAAAAAAACGATTTAATATATATAGATACTTATATAAAAAGCAAAAAAATAAGCTTGAATAAACTTAAAATACTTGTTATTTTAAATCAAAAACAAGATTATATAAATGATAAAATAGTAGAATATATTTCTAAATATAAATTTGTAGATATATTAAAAATGAATAATATAACCAAAATAGATTATAAATATGTACAAGAAAAGGTAACCAAAATAAATGATGAATATGGAAGTACAATAGATATAATACAAAAAAGAAATATCTCAAACTATAATGTATATATAAATTATAGTAATGTAGAAAAGCAAGCAATTATGTCACATTATATATTAAAAAAGCAATCGAAATTTATTAATATGAAAGATGCAGAAGAAGATATACTAGGCATTTCTTGTAAAACTTACCAAAAAGGAAAATATGAATTAGAAACATTATTTAATAGAATGGGTATAGATGCTAATAATTTCAGTAAAAACAAGTTAGGTAATTGGTTATTAAAAAAATAAGAAACAGGAAATGCACCTGTAAAGCTAGGAGGAAATTAAAATGGAAGAAAAAGAAGTTATAATTACAGAAGATGGATATAATAAATTAGAAGAAGACTTAAAAGATTTAAAAGGGCCAAGAAAAATGGAGGTTGCGGAAAGAATAAAAATAGCAAGGGAGTTTGGAGATATATCAGAAAATTCTGAGTACGATGAAGCGAAAAATGAGCAAGCTTTGTTAGAAGCTAAAATATTAGAAATAGAAAATAAATTAAGACATGCAAAAATTGTAGACGAAGACGAAATATCTACAAGAAAAGTGGGTATTGGTACACTTGTAACAGTACATGATTTTGAATTTGATGAAGACATATCTTATGGAATTGTAGGAGCAACAGAGGTAAATATAGCTGAAAACAAAATATCTAATGAATCACCAGTTGGAAAAGCAATTATTGGTAAGAAAAAAGGCGAAACAATAGAGGTAGAAACACCAGGGGGGACTTCTAAATACAAAGTGCTCTCAATAAAGAGACTATAGAATATTTAAATGTATTTTATATGATATTGAAGTAAAGAGGAGTAAGGATTTGTGAAATATGACTCTTTATCAATAGTGAGGAAAAAATTAAAAAAATCAAAAAAAAGTAAAAAAGGTTAAAAACATTAAAATGTAGAGGTTTTCTTATATATTTTAATGTTTAATTTTTTTCTTTTTTTTAAAAAGTGAACAAACGTGTTGACAATTTTGAAGTTTAATAGTATAATTGGTGTGAACAACTGTTTATGGGAGGTATATATGATAACAACATTACATATAAAAAATATAGGTATAATAGATGAGCTAAGTGTTGATTTTAATAAAGGGTTAAATGTACTTACAGGAGAAACTGGAGCGGGGAAAACACTTGTGATAGATTCACTTTGTATTATAGCGGGTGGTAGATTTTCAAAAGATATGATAAGAAAAGGACAGACTCACTCTTTTGTAGAAATATTAATATATGAACCTGAAAACGAATTATCTATTGATGGTTATATAATTGTATCAAGAGAGATATTTTTAAATGGTAGAAATTTATGTAAAATAAATGGTAGAATGATAACAGTGTTAGAACTTAGATCGTTTATGCAAAATTTTATTGATATACATGGACAAAACGATAATCAGAATTTGATGCAAAAATCAAATCATTTGCGGATATTTAGATAGTTTTATAGGCTCAAAAATATTTGATATTAAGAGCAAATATAAAAATCTGTATAGCGAGTATTTAAACTTGAAAGATAGCTTAAAATCAAATTATGGAGATGAAAAGCAAAAGCAAAGAATGTTGGATTTGCTACATTATCAGTTAAATGAAATACAAGATGCAGATATAAAAGAAGATGAAGAAGAATATTTAGATTCACAAAGAAAATTGATTCAAAATTCAGAAAAAATATTAGATAATTTAAAAAAGGTTGATGGTCAACTAAATAATAATGTTTTAACTGGAATTGAAAATGCAGTAAAATATTTAACTAAAATAGAAGACTTTGATTTGAAATATTCGAAAAATTTAGAAGAACTTAATAATATATATTATGGATTACAAGAAATAACTAGTAATATAAATACGTTTAGCAAAGATATAGACTTTGATGAACAGACTTGTAATAAAATTATTACAAGAATTGATAGTATAAACGATTTAAAAAGAAAATATGGAAATAGTATAGTCGAAATATTAAATTACAAAGAAGAAGTAGTAGGAAAGATAGAAAAAATAGAAAACGCAGAGGAGTATATAAATAAACTAAAAATCAGGTTAAATATTGTAAAAGAAGAAATGTTAAAATATGCTTTGAAAATGAATAAAATAAGGGAGGAATTTGCTCTAAGATTAGAAAATAGCATAAATAATGAATTAAAAGATTTAGAAATGAAAAATGCTAGGTTTATAGTAAAAATTGAATATAGTAATGAAGAGGTTTTTAATAGTTCAGGTTTAGACAAAGTAGAATTTATGATAATTACAAATTTAGGAGAAGAAGAAAAACCTTTAGTAAAAGTTGCCTCTGGGGGAGAGATATCTAGAGTAATGCTTGCAGTAAAAACAGCCCTTGCCCGTGTTGATAAAGTTCCAGTTATGGTATTTGATGAAATAGATACAGGAATAAGTGGCATTTCAGCAAAAGCGGTATGTCAAAAACTTAGAAGAATATCTCATACACATCAAATACTTTGTGTAACTCATTTAGCAGTAATAGCGGCAGGAGCTGATTATAATTATTTAATTAAAAAAAATCAGGTCAATAATAAAACTAAAACACAAGTGACATTATTAAAAGAAAGTGATGCAATAAACGAAATAGCAAGAATTGCAACGGGAGATATAACAAGTATTGCTATACAGCATGCAACAGAATTAAAAAGAAGTGTTATTGCAGTATAGTTTGTAATGATATTCATATAAATACATAATTTTTAAAAGATATCATTATTTAAAAATTTATCATAAATTAATAATGAAAAAGTAGTGAATGTTAAAAATACTTTGACAAATATGCTGTTTTGTGATAAAATCATTACATAATTATATAGTGTGACTTAGCTATATTTAGCAAAAAGTAATAAAAATAAAATTAAAAGGGGAAAACAATGTATACAAAAGAAATCGAGAAAAAATTGAAAGAATTGGTTATTCCGGCTGATTTTAAATTTGTTCCAAAGTTGTGTTTAGAAAAAATAAATATAGTTAGCAATTGTAGTACGAGTAGAGCAATTGCTAGAATGAAAATTTTGAATTTCAAAAAAAAATACCTTGCTTTAGAGTAGTATTTTGATAATTTAGGCCTAGTTGGAGAATGCAAAGATGTATTATGGATTGATTCTGAAGAGTTTGATATGTTCATTGAAGTATATGATATGGTGTTAAAAAAACACGAATGTATGGAAGATTTTGATAAATATTGTTTTGAATGTAAAGAGTATTTATTGTGTAAAGTTCCAAAAATCGTAAGAGAATTTGAAATGGCACTAGAAGAATTAGATGTGATTTTCGTATTGGGCGATAATGGATATTACAAAAAAATAGCAGTATAAAAAAATAATAAAAAAGAAAATGGTTATATATTACATTTTCTTTTTTCTTGACTTTTTCTAGAATTTATGTTCTAATATATACAAATATTGGGGGATGATAATATGTTAACTAATTCGAAAATATTTAATTATATTACATTTACTTTAGCCTTATCAACTGTCATTAGTGCTGTTTATACTTCAAAGTCTCATGCTAGTCCATTTATTGCTATAGCACTTTTAATAAGTACAGTTGTGTTTTATGGAATAAGTAATAAAGTAAATGCTAAAAATATTTCTACAAAGAAAAACAAAAAAGAAGATGATTTAAAGCTAGAAAAATTAAAAGAAAAATTAGAAAATATAAAACAAGAGCAAAAAGAATCAAATATAAAGTAAAGCAATCAAGAATTGACATAATAAAAAATATATGATATAACTATATAAGTAAAAAATATATTTGTGTCTAAAAATAATTTTAAGACAGCTAGTAGTTTTAAATATTTTTAGTTGTAAATAATATATTTTAAAGCCATGTGGGCTAAAAACACAAAGGAGAAAAATGAATAATCAAGAAAAGTCGTATATGTTAGCTCGGTTGGAATGTTTAGAAATATCGGAAAGAGTTTTTTCGGAAAATATTAATAAAAGAAATATATATATAAATAACCCTTTCAAAGAAAATCAAATAAGCCCCAATTCGTTACGAAGAGCTAAAGAATTAATTGTCCTTTTTGAAAAAAAGTACAGAGATGTTGTATCAGAAAAAGAAGATATATTTTTTGAATTGTTAACAGCTGGTGTTGAGTGCGCTTATATAGGCAGATGTGTGGAAGACAAGAAGTATTTAAAATATGCTATAAATGAAATTTATGTGAATTGGACTGGGTGCAGATATAGTTCTTATTTAGCACAATGCCAAGAGTGTTGTATAAATAAAATGAAAGAAATGTATTTTGATTCTATTGGTATAAAAAAAGAAAGTGGAAATTCTTTTTTTACCATAGATGTGCTTAAGGTTAAGAATCATTACAAAAATTCTTCATTATCTGCAGCTTGTAATATTACAGAGATATGGCATAGAAGTTACGGAGATGTATTAACATTTGAAAAAGAATGGGTATAACGCATACAAAACTTTTAAGCATTGTCTAGAAAAAAAGTTTGTATATTCTTAAATTTATAGCTGGCAGCTAATATGCCGAAAGGATTAATTATGAAATTTAAAATAATAGCAGAATTTGGAATAAAAGTATATAATGACACTGATAAGTATTTTGCACAAACTATTATAGCTGAATCAGAAGAGGGTTTATTTTGGTTTGATATAATCGAAACAGATGATTTGCAAAGATATACTAGCGAAAAGGTAAGTTTAAGTCAAATTGAAATACCAACTAAAGAATATAATGAAGAAAAGGATGGTTTCCATTCTTGGTGTATACTTGGAGGGGAAATTAATATTGACATTAATAGTTTTAAATCTGTTAATGTTTAAGTGAAAAATAAAGATGTAAAGTTAAATAACTTTACATCTTTATTTTTGTAGTTATGTTTTGTAAAACGTATAATTTGAAGAGATACTGGAGCAACTTTAGACAAGTTGTGCTATTTATAAACATATATCGCTAGTTTTTTTGACATTTCATTAAAATAATGTTAAAATAGAATATATATGTAATAAAATAGAATGTGAGGAAATATAATGGGAAAAAAAGTGGTTGCAATAGTTGGCAGACCAAATGTAGGCAAGTCTACTCTTTTTAATGTACTAGCAGGCGAGAAAATAGCTATAATAAAAGATACGCCAGGTGTTACAAGAGATAGAATATATGCTGATTGTGCATGGAGAGGAACAAGCTTCCAAATAATAGATACAGGTGGAATAGAGCCGACGACAGAAGATGTATTACTAAAACAGATGAGAAGACAAGCAGAACTTGCAATGGATGTTGCAGATGTAATCGTTTTTATAACAGATATAAAAGCAGGTGTTACTCAGTCTGATTCTGAAGTTGCACAAATGCTAAGGAAGACCAAGAAAAATGTTATACTTGTATGTAACAAGTGTGATAGAGTAGGAGAACCACCAGCAGATATTTATGATTTTTATAAATTAGGACTTGGGGAACCAATGCCAATATCTGCAGGTAAAAAATTAGGTATTGGTGAGCTTTTAGATGGAATATATGATATGTTTGAAAATATTGAACAAGAAGTAGAAAAACCTGAAACAATTAAAGTAGCAATAATTGGTAAACCAAACGTTGGAAAATCTTCACTAGTAAACAAAATATTAGATGAAGAAAGAGTTATTGTGTCAGATATTGCAGGCACTACAAGGGATGCAATAGATTCATACTTTAAAAATAAATTTGGAGAGTATATATTTATAGATACAGCAGGTATTAGGAGAAAAAACAAAGTATATGAAAGGTTAGAAAGATACTCTGTACTAAAAGCAAAAAGAGCAATAGATAGAGCCAATGTATGTTTAATGTTAATAGATGCACAAGAAGGTGTTACAGAACAAGATGAAAAAATAGCAGGTCTTGCTCATGAGGGTGGAAAAGGCATAATAATTGTGATAAACAAATGGGATTTACTAGAAAAAGAAAATCATACTTTAGAGGCATATAAAAAGCAAGTATATGAAAAACTAGCATATTTAAAATATGCTCCAATTCTATTTATATCAGCAGTTACAGGTCAAAGAGTAAATAAACTATTTGAATTAGTAAATGAGGTAAATAAACAAAATGATTTAAGAGTTCCAACAGGACTTTTAAACGATATGTTATCGCAAGCCATAGCAATAACACAACCGCCATCAGACAAAGGAAAAAGATTAAAGATATATTATATGACTCAAGTATCAACAAGGCCACCAACATTTGTAGTATTTGTAAACAATAAATCTTTAATGCATTTTTCTTATGTAAGATATTTGGAAAATCATCTAAGGAAGCAATTTGGATTTGAGGGTACACCTCTACATATGATAATACGTGAAAAAGGTGAAAATAAAAATTAAGGGGGCAAATGTATATGAATTTGTATACGGTAGCAGTTTTTTTAATAACATATTTAATATGTAGTATAAACCCGGCAATCGAAATATGTAAAAAAAAGACAGGGGAAGATATTAGAAAGCTTGGTAGTGGTACAGCGGGAAGCGCAAATGCAATAAGAGTACTAGGAAGAGTTCTTGGTAGTGCGGTAGTGCTGCTAGATATAGGAAAAGTGTTTTTAAGTTATTTTATAGTAAAAGGGATAACTACTTTATCAGGTGGACAAGAAGACATATTTTTAAAATCAATATTTATTGTAGCAGTTGTTATAGGACATTGCTTTCCTATATACTATAAATTTAATGGGGGAAAGGGTGTTATTGTAGGTATTACAGCTGCAACAATACTTGATCCTAAAATTGCAATAGTATGCATTATAGCAGGTTTTGTCATATTACTTATAACAAGAGTCGTTGCGATGGCAACACTTGGAGGTCTTATTTTATATCTTATAATGTCAGTAGTAATGATGCCCGAGTATATAGTTCCAGTTGCTGTAATATCTGCAATAGTTATGTATAAACATAGAGCAAATATACATAGAATACTTACGAAACAAGAAGCAAAAATAAAGTAAAAAATAAATAATGAAAAATAAATAATCAAAAAGCAAAAAATAAATAAAAGGGGAGATATTTATGAGTAAAATTTTAGTATTTGGACATAAAAGTCCTGACACAGATTCTATAGCATCATCTATTGCTATGTCTGTTTTAGAAACAAAACTTGGAAATGAAACTGAAGCAGTAAGACTTGGTGATGTAAACAAAGAAACAAAATTTGTCTTTGACTTTTTAAATATGGAAGAACCTAGATTTATATCAGAGGTGGAAAACGGAGCAGAGGTAATACTTGTAGATCATAATGAATGTGGGCAAAGTGCAGATAATATAGAAAATGCACAGGTTTTAAAAGTTATAGATCACCATCAAATCTGCTTTAAAACTGGGTATCCATTAACATATAGAGCAGAACCGGTTGGTTGTACTGCTACTATAATATATAAAATGTATAAAGAAAATTTTGTCGAAATTGATAAAAATATAGCAACACTTATGCTAAGTGCAATAATATCTGACACATTACTTTTTAAATCACCAACAAGTACGCCTATAGATAGACAAGTAGCAGAAGAACTACTTAAAATAACAGATATAGATGATATGCAAAATTACGGAATGCAAATGCTTAAAAGCCGGAACAAACCTTGATGAATTAACAATAGAGGGCATGCTTAAACTTGATGCAAAAGAGGTTATGCTAAAAGATTTAAAATCAATAATTGCTGTTGTAAATACAGTGGATATAGAAGAAGTTATGAAAAAGAAATTAGAAATTGAAAAGAAAATGCAAGATATAATAAAAGAAGAATGTTTAGGTGTTTTTATTTTTGTTATAACAGATATACTAAACTGTAATTCTCAAGTAATAGTTCTTGGAGAGCGCTGTGATATTGTTGAAAAAGCATATAGTGTAAAACTAGTTGATAATACAGCATTTTTAGAAGGCGTTGTTTCAAGGAAAAAGCAGATTATTCCTGTAATAGCACAAAAAGTATAAAGACATAGCTCTATAAATGAATAATAAAATTACAAAAAAAAGATTTTGTGTTTTCTATTGACAAATTTCTACAAATATAGTACAATAGAGCTAGAAAACGAAGGAGGTTTTTTATTATGGGTATCGCGGCATTGGTTTTAGGAATTATTTCTATAATAATAGGGTTTATACCATTATGTGGAGCAATAGCATATTTACCTGCATTAGTTGGTCTTGTACTTGGTATAGTAGATCTAGTTAAAAGTAAGAAAGAAAATCAGAGTAAAGGTTTAGCAATTGCAGGAACTGTATTGTCAGTACTTGCACTTATTGTAATTACTATGTGGTTATTTGTATTTACAGCAGTAGCATCTTCTCCAGAAACGCAAAAAGAACTAAATACTTTAGAAAATAAAATTGAAAATATTGAAACAACAAATCAGCAGTAGTAATAAAAACAAGGTTAAAAATTATATGTATATCAATGTAACAGGGTTACTATTAGCTATATATGTAATTTTTTTTCCTATTGTTGCAAAGCTGTTAAATTTTATTTCTCCGTTACTTACAACATGCGTTTATAAAGGAATAACGGGCAAGAATTGTCCTCTTTGCGGAGGAACGAGATATATTTCAAATATTTTTAATGCACTAAAAGATCCTTTATATTTAATACATCCATTTGGATTTATAGTGATGTTTATAGTTTTTGAAATGATTTTTAGAATATTTTGCATATGTAGAATTAAGAAACAAAAACCACTAAAAGCAATAATCGTATTTGATATAATAATTCATTTCATTGCACTGATTTTTTTTGTTATGTATGAAATACTATTTATTTTAAATGTTTAAAAGGATTTATATGATTTTATATAGATTCTTTTTTTTTGTGTAATATGGATGTATAACATATGTGGGGGAAATAATTTCTCTTACAATTTTATTGTAAATTTGCAAAAAAATATTGCAATTAAAATTAAAATTAAAAATAAAAACAGTAAACAGTAAAAAAGCAGTACAAAACTTAAATAAAAAAATAAGGAATTTTAAGAAAGACTTGAATTAATTTTACTT
>JAVXNL010000012.1:0-25563 GCA_036645795.1 Clostridia bacterium | reverse complement strand
ATTTACAATAAAATTGTGAGAGAAATTATTTCCCCCACATATGTTATACACCCAATATTATGGGAGCCTATACCTAAAAATAATAGGGTTAACGCTTTAGTCAATTCGATATAGCAGAAGAAAGTAAAGAAAAGTGGAGCAAAATAACTTTTAGAAAAGCGAGGAAAACAAATGAAAAGTAATAGGGGGATAACCTTAATTGTCTTAGTTATAACAATAATTATTATAATAATACTTGCTGCGGTCGTCATACTAACGTTTAATAAAAATAATCCAATAAAAAATGCAGAAGAAGCTAAATTTAAGAATGATATTGCATCTATTCAAAATCAACTAAGTATTTATGCTTCAAGCAAATATACTGATTCTCAAGGAGAATATGATATAAAAACAATGAACGGAAAAATATCAGAGTATATGTCAGAAATAACTCAATACGATAAAGATATTAAAGTAATTAAAGGTAAATTAATATGTGAAACATATGATGCAGAACATTTGGAATGGTGTAAAGAAATAGGAATTGCAGCATATGTAAATGATGGGCTAAATTTGTGGCTTGATGGTTATTCAATACCAGAAAATATTAATGGAGAGTATTATTGGGTAGATAGTAGTAAAAGTTCAAACAATGCGTTAATGCAAAATTTTGTAGATGTAAATGCAGGTGCTATAACAGAAAGTGGGTACGATGCTGTAACTAAATCATATAATATAAGTGGCAATAATGAATATTTTAAATTGAGACAACCTTTAGAAAGTAAAGGCTTTACAATTTCTTTAGTATATGAACCTTCAAGAATAAACACAAATTATGAGCTTATATATAGTGGAACAGACAATATTGATATTCAAATATTTTTTGATAGAGCTAATAAAAAACTTACAACATCTATAGAAAATATTGAGAGAAGCGTTGATTTAGAATTAAATAATGATACTATCAATAAAACATATAAAATAGATTTTACTTTTGATCAAAATACTAAGAAAAGAATTGTATATGTAAATAATGTTGAATTACAAAATGTGACTGAAAGTATTGCTTATGAGTTAAATGATACACAAGTTGTACTGGGAAGAGTGCTTAATGGTTACTATACAATAAAAGGTAAATATAAGAATATAATGATATATAATAGAGCTTTAAATGCTAATGAAATTGAAAGCAATTTTAAAGCTGATAAATTGAAGTATGAATTTTAGTATAGTGAACTTTTTTGGGGTGCATAACATATGTGGCGGGAATAATTTTGCTCACTATTTTTTTGTAAATTTGCAAAAAGAGCTGTAATTGAATAATAATATTACGTTACTGCTTACTGCTTTAAATTCTTAATGTTAATAATAGGTGATATATCCCTTTAATCATACTAAATAAATAAAAATTTGACAAATAGGATATTATGTGATATAATAAGTTAACTTGAATAGAAAAGACAATAATATAATTTTATTATTGTAAAACTTCCTGTTTAGGAAGTGCAAAAATTAAAAATTAAAAATCACTTGAGTTTTTAATATAATTTATTAAAAACTTAAGTATTAGATATCCTAAAAAAAGAGATATACTTATTAACTAGAATTTTTCTCCTTGAGATATATTATTTAATATACTTCAAAATTTTTTTCTAGTATAATAAGCTATATTTGGCACATTTATCAATAAAACAAGCCCCTTTGAGATTCGCTCAAAGGCTTTTTTTTGCCCTTTTTAATATTTTCTTGCAAAATTTATATATTTGTAGTATTATATATATGTATATAGAAGGAGAAAATATGTCAGAAGAAATAGAAGCAAAAATTATAGGTGTAAAATTAGATACATATATACTACATCCAAAGAATAATTTAGTAAAAGGTAATATTTTAGCTACACTTAGAGGAAATGTAAAAAGATATAACAAGTTAATTGTTGGAGACGAAGTAATTGTAAAAAAATCATATGATAAATATATGATAGAAAAAATACTTCCTAGAAAAAATTTCTTAGTAAGACCTCCAGTTAGCAATATAGATAAATTAGTAATTATGCTATCTATTGATTGTCCATCTCCAGATTATATTTTACTTGATAAAGAATTAGTACTTTGCGATGCAAAAAATATAGTACCAATAATATGTGTAAATAAAATAGATCTAGCAAATAAAAATGAGTTGTTAAAAAATGAGCTTATATATATAGCAAAAATATATGAAACTTTGGGCATTAAAGTTATATATACTAGTGCTTTAGATACATATGGAATAGATGAACTAAAAAAAGAATTAATTGGGAAAACTGCAGCTTTTTCCGGTAATTCTGGAGTAGGGAAATCTAGTGTTGTACAAAAGATAATAAATAGTTGTGAAAATTTATATAAAGATGAATACGAAAAAGAACTTGAAATAGGAGCTATTTCAAGTAAAACAAATAAAGGGCGTCATACTACCAAACATATAGAAATATATGAATTTGCTAATGATTCATATATTCTAGATACTCCAGGGTTTTCTAGCTATGAACTTTATGATATAGAATATACAAAATTAAAAGATTATTATAGTGAATTTAGATTTTGTAACTGTATGTATGAAGATTGTATGCATGTAAATGAAGGTGAATCAGTATGCGATGTAAAAGTTAAAGTGAAAAATGGAGATATAGATAAAGGTAGGTATGAGAGGTATTTATATATTTATTCTAAATTAAAAGAAGTCTATGATAAAAAATATAGATAATTTTAAAATATAGATTTTTAAAAATAAATATTAAATAAGTTTGGAGGAATTCATGATAGAAAAAAGTATATCGATTTCGGTATTAGATGCAGCAAATATACCTGATTATATAATAAATACAAAAGATATAGTAGAAAAATTTGAAGAGAATAAAGTGCTAAAAAATCATTTCAATATAATAATGCACTTTGATATAATGGATGGGAAATTTGTACCAAATACAGGCATTGATTTAAAATATATAAAAACCGCAAAAAGTCTAGGGTTTTATGCAGATACTCATTTAATGGTAGAAGAACCTATATATGAAGGATATATACAAAAAGCTATTTTAAATGGAACCGATTGTATAACTATACATTTTGAGATAGATAATTTTGAAAAGGTGTTAAATTATTTAAACGAGCAAAAAGATATCCTTATAAAAAATGAAAATAAAAGATTAGATATAGGAGTTGCGATAAAACCCAATACTAATATAGAAGAGCTTATAAAATATAAAGATAAATTTTCTAAATTATTGATAATGAGTGTTGAACCAGGCTTTGGTGGACAAAAATATATAGAAGATATAAATATAAAAATAAAACTTGCAATGGAAAAATTTAAAGAACACATTATACAACTCGATGGTGGTGTAAATATTACAACAATCTCAGATGCATATATTTGTGGAGCAGATAGTTTTGTAATAGGAACTTACCTATCTAAGTGCGATATAAAAAATGAGTATTATACATTAATTGCATTAAATTCTTTAAAACAATTATTGGATTTACCAAGAAATTCGAATGTGGATTTTGACACAAAATTATTACAAATACTTCCAGGTGGCTATGGTGAGGGTGATAGTTTATTGGGTATTAAAGTGCCAGATACAAGAAAACTTGCAAATAAATTATACAAAATATTGCCAATAGAGAATTTAACGGGATTTATTACTTCTAAATATCATGAGTATAGAAGATTTGCTCTGTTTTGTATGTCAAATATGATAAAATCAAAAAAAGATGTAGTAGATTACAAAGAAGTAATAGACTTTTTTGATAAAAATATTGAGTATATAAACAATTGGGATTTAACCGATGAGGCAGGTCCTAATATATTAGGACTTTATTTACTTAAAATTGATATGTCAAAAAGGAAATTAAAATTAGAAGAATATATACTAAATAAAAATATTTGGATAAAAAGAATTGGTATAGTGTCTCTTTTAACATTAGTAAGAAAAAATATATTTGATTTACCTTTAGAAATAATCGATAGTGTAGTATATCAAAGTAATCATTTACTACAAAAAGCTAGTCGGTTGGGTTTTAAGGGAAATATATAAAAAAGAACCTCAAAAAATAGTTGAGTATTTAAAAGAAAAACAAGATTATAAAAAACTTCCTAATATATTATTAAATTATGCATGTGAAAAAATGAGTAAAGCACAAAAAAATGAAATTAGGAATAGGAATAGCAATATACAATAAAAATCTAGGAGGAAATTATAGATGGTTGGAATATATAAATGTTCGGATTATGACGAAGAAAAGATAAGCTTAATTATAGATAAAATTTTTAAAATTCAAGGATTCGATAAATTAATTACTCCAGGAATAAATGTCGCTTTAAAGCCAAATATGCTTGCTTTAAGAGATGAAAAAAAGGCTATAACAACAAATAAAGTATTGATTTTATGTGTTGCAAAAAAAATCATATCACTTGGTGGCAAGTGTGTTTTATGTGATAGTCCTGCAGGAAACTATGAAAAATCGACTCTTGAGTCTATGTATAAAGGCCTTCGGATATGAATCGTTACAAAAAATTGGTGTAGAGTTAAACCTAGATACTTCTTTTAAAAAAGTAAATATAGCGGGTAAAGTAGTTAAAAATATAGATATTATATCACCTATTTTAAAAGCTGATTTAGTAGTAAACCTGCCAAAACTTAAAACTCATGCTATGATGAATTTAACGTGTGGTGTAAAAAACTTATTTGGTATTGTACCAGGTATGACAAAAGCTGAAATACATTCAATATATCCCAAATATGAGGATTTTGCTAATGCCATAATTGATATATCTTATAGTGTGAAAAATCAAATTACAATAGTTGATGCAATAGACTCAATGGAGGGGAATGGGCCAAATCAAGGTAGTCCTAGACATACATCTTTAATCCTTGCATCAAAAAATCAGGCTGAGCTTGATTATGTAGCAATGAAAATAATAAATTTACCATTAAAGCTTGCATATAGTGTAAATGAAAGTTTAAAAAGAAATTTGTTTTCAAAAAAATCGCTTGAAATAATAGGAGAAAAATTAGAGGACTGTATTATACCAGATTTTAAAAAACCAGATAGTATAAAGCGAGGGATGTTTAAATACATGATAAATATTTCAAGATTTTTAAAACCTTATCCTATATTTAATAAAGATAAATGTATAAAATGTAAATTATGTATAAATAGATGCCCCGCACATGTATTAGAATTAAGAGCTGGAAGAGTAGTATTGACTTCTAAAAAAGAATGTATAAGATGCTTTTGTTGTAGTGAACACTGTCCTGCAGATGCAATTAGTATAAAACATCAATTAATATTTAGTAAAACTGGTCAAAGAGCAATAAAGGGGATACTTGGTATAAAAAGTGAAAAGAAGTTTTATAAAAAAAGGGATACTAAAACTAAAGTATAGAATGGTAAAGGTAGGTGTAAAATGAAAATAGGAATAATAGGAGCAATGGAAGCTGAGATAAAAAATATTGTATCAAAGCTAGAAAATGTAAATATAGAAGTGAAAACTAGTATGACATTTTATCAAGGGAAAATTTTAGATAAAGAGGTTGTAGTATGCAATTGTTTTGAAGGAAAAGTAAATTCTGCAATTGGAACACAAATAATGATCGCTTACTATAAAGTAGATCAGGTTATAAATATCGGAGTGGCAGGAACTCCATCAAAAGAAATAGGTTTACTAAATATAGTAATATCTAATAGTACCGTAGAATTTGATCAAGATACAACAGCTTTACGGATATAAGCTAGGTTATACTTTTGGATTAAATAAAGTGTACTTAGAATGTGATGCTAATATAGGTAAAATGTTGTATAGTATTGCAAGCAAGAAAAATAAAACATATATTGGATGCATAGCCTCATCTGATAAATTTGTAGTAGATAAGGAAACTATTAATATGTTAAAAAAATTTGATGCAATAGCTATTGACATGGAAAGTGCAAGTATATCACATACCTGTGCTTTAAATAATATTCCTTTTTGTTCTATTAGAGCAATATCAGATACGGGGAGTGATTTAGAATTTAGGAAGTTTTTAAAAGAAGCGATAAATAAATTAGATGATATTATAATGTCATATTTCAAAGAAATATATAGTGGGAATTAAAGCAAAATACTTTGAATTAGTTTTGTTTATATCTTTTTAAATTTCAATAATATATGTAGCCAAAACATATTGTTTGTTATACTTGCCTCTTTAAATCAAGTAATAAACAGCAACAAATGTAGAATAAACTTTTTTTTATTTTCTTGAAAATACTTGAGCAATTTTAAATTATGTGTTATCATTATATAATACAGATAAATTAAATGAAAATTAACAAAAGCAAAAAGCAGAGGAGAGATTTATATGAAAAAAATAGCTATAATGACAGCCGGCGGAGATTGTGCAGGATTAAATAGTGTTATAAAGACTGTTGTACTATCGGCTATCAATAGAGGTATTGTAGTAGTTGGAATAATAGACGGTTATATAGGATTTGTTGAAAGAAAATATAAAGTATTAGACAAGACTAGCGTATTTGGGATAGAATCACAAGGCGGGACAATACTTGGTTCTTCAAACAAAGAATGCCCTTTTCACTATCCTAGTGATTCTATAAAAGAAAATTACGAAGATAGAGTTAAAGATTCAATAGAGGCTTTAAAAAGCATTGGAGTTGAAGGCGTTATTATAATAGGCGGAGATGGTACTCTAGATTCTGCTAGAGTTATACATGAAGCAGGTATGCCAGTTGTAGGAATACCTAAAACAATAGACAATGATATGGTTGCAAGTAACCCAACAATTGGTTTTAATACAGCGGTAGGAAATGCAGTAGATGCTATAAGAAAATTAAAAACAACAGCATATTCTCATAGGAGAGTAATGGTAGTCGAAATAATGGGAAGAACATCAGGCTATTTAACACTGCATTCTGGTTTTGCAGCTGGGGCAGACATAATACTTTTACCAGAACTTGACTATAGATTAGATGCTGTATGCCAAAAAGTAAAAGAGGTTATGGAATCAGGCAAAAGGTATGTTATAATAGCTGCATCTGAGGCGGCCAAAGAAAAAGGAAAAGATGAAACAATTGCAAGAATAATAAAAGATAGTTTTGAACAAAAAAGATATGGCGGTATAGCTCAAAAACTTGCAGAACAAATAGAACAAATTACAGGTTATGAAGCTCGCTCAATGGTACTTGGACATTTACAAAGAGGAGGAGAACCGTGTACTGCAGATATATTACTTGGAGCAAGGCTTGGGGATTACGCTTTAAAATTACTTCTTAGTAATCATGCTGGATGCATAGTAGGTGCTTATGAAAATGCTTTAAGAAAAATCGAATTTCCAAAAACTAGAATGGCAAGAATACTAGACTTAAGATCCAATGATATATATAGAACTGCTAAAGATATGGGAACTAGTTTTGGAATGTAGCAATGTTAGCAAAAAAGTATACTAAGTACTATATATTTAGTATACTTTTTAGCAATTTAGAGCGTATTACTCTTTTGTAGTAAGTCCAGTAGACATATATTTTAATTTAAAACTTACATGTATATTTGCAGTTGGATATTTACTTTCAAAGTTATATTCATTTAAGTTAGTGCAAGTAAGAAAATCTTTTCGTATGTAGGACACATAATTATCAATATTTACATCGTATTTTTTTTGTACTATATTTATGTAGTTATCCATATCACTTTTAAGTTTATTATTTATACACTCACGCATTTTATTCATATAATCTTTATCTGTAAAATCATAAATGTTGTTATTTGTATCAAGTATTTTTACATTTAGCGGTATAGTGATATCTATTTTTGGAATATTGCCATTTATATCTAAATCTATTTTAGAATTACTTTGTTGCCATAAATAAATATTAGCAATTTCGTTCTCTTTGTCAGTATTAGAACTGTTTTTGTCACCCGTTTTATTTTGTGAATTTATTTGTAAAAAATATCCCTTTATTTTAGAATTAATCATTAAATGGCAAGCTACCATATCCGAGTCTAAAATTCCTACCAGTTTTCCTCCTTTAAATACTGCCATTCCACCAACTTCAATTTTACTAGCCGATTTTTTTTGTAGATTATCTAAATTAGAACCTTTTGTATTATCAATTGTACTTGAATTATCTTCTTTTTTTTCTTTTGTATTTGCACTACTTTTTTCTAAGTCTGTTTTACTTGTTTTTTTAGCTGTATTTTCTATAACATCACAAACAGATGCGGTTGCATCCATATATGGGTCATACAGATTTTTTGAAAATTCCATAACTGTTACTGGTTTAGTAGAAGATGATATATATTGAGAGTTTCTCAAAATGTTAAAATATAGCATAGGATTTACTTCTGTTGTTTGAGAGAAAGATTCTAAAAATTTTTGAGCTTTAGTTTTGCTAATTAAAACAAACATATTAGTATCAAAAGTTGGATTAGAAGATATAGAATTTATATATTTTTCAATTCCTTTTTCTTTTGCGATTTCTTCTGAAAATATTACAGCTCTTGTATGTGAGAAGTTTATCACTGTACTCATATAGTTATGAGTAAGTGCAATTGCTTTTTCGAGTGAATCAGTATTTATTGAAGTTACTATAAATTTTTCTTGCTCACTAGATGTGGTTTGGGTTGATATTTGAGGTGGTATTATTTGAAAAGTTACCATTACTTTATCAGGGGAGGTAGGTGATATATCTATTCCAATAGCATTTGCAAAAGTCGCATGTTCTATTTTACCACTACTTTTTAATCCAATCATTTGAAATATAACTATAATTACAATTATTGCTATAGAAGTTTTTTTGAAAATAAATGGCTTTTTTAATTCTTTATATTTATATTTATATTTATTTTTACTTTTTAATTCAACATTGTTTTTATTAATCATACTCAGATACCCCCGCTTTTATATTATTTGTATTTGTTATATTTCCGGTTTTAGTTACTTTAATATGCTTTTTATTATTTTTTAAGTTAAAAGCTTGAAGCTGATTATGATTTTTAATTGAATATATGAGTATAGTGACAATTGGAAATATAAATCCAATTATAATACAACATATTTGAAATTGCTTTTCTATATTATAGAAGTTAAATAAAGACTGGGGAAGTAATAATAAAGTAGTTATTAATATAATCGAAGATAAAATAACTTTAGTATATTCTTTTATAACCTTAAGTCTTTCTAGTACCATACATCCAATAAGTAATACAAAAGATATTCCAAGAAACATTAAAAATGAAAATGTAAATATCATAATCGGTGCGATTTTAATAGAAGTAGTGCTAAATGATACAATTCTTGATATGTCAAATAGCAATATGCTTCTTGTACTTAATAATTGGGAAGGCATTGCTCCAATAAACATAATGATTACAACTAATAATAACATGGAACAAAAAAGCATTATTTTATTGAGATTTTTACTATTATTCCTTGTATAATTATGTACCTGACCACCAAAAAGTAATGTAAAAAATAGCGGAGCAAATATAGATAAATTTTGTAAATTTACCAAAAATACACCTTTAAATCCACTACCAAGTATTGGCAGAAAATGTGATATATCTAAAAAAGGTAGTGATAATATAAACAACAAAAAAATATATATTACAAAGGCTCCCGCTACATATCCTGCTATTCTAAAAATACTATTAAATCCATTTCTTGTTACTAGAAACGCAGCTACTATAAAATAAATAGCAAGTTCAAATATTGTAGAATGTATATAGGTAGTAGTTTTTAAATTGTATGAAATATTACAAATTAAAATGTAGATATAGAATATACAAAACAAATAAATAATAATGGCAATTAAGCTTTGCATAGGTTTGGAATATGTTTTTTTTATTATTTCAATAAAATCATATTCATAATTAAAAATTTTTTTATTTATGAATTTATATATAAAATATGAAACGATACACAAAACACTTGTACCTATTATACTAGCACTACAACAATTAGTAAGTATTTGTTTTGGAATATTACTAATTAAGCCACAAGATACAAGTATAATAAATATTGATATAAATTCATAGTTTGTATATGAAATATTTTTAAAATCACTATTTTTCTTCATGATATAACCACCTTCTTGAGACTTTAGGTTGAGAGTATTTATCTTGGGCTTTATTTGTATAAGATCTTACTTCATTTTTCCATACAGGACTTGTAAATAATTGCTTTATAAAATTTCTATCTTTATCAATCCAAAATGAAGGTAGCATTCTTGTGCCAAATGAATATGTATTTGCACTTATAAGCGCAAAAATTAGTACCCCTAAGCTTAATGCAAGATAACCATTTGCAAAAGCAAGGATTATAAACACATAACGAATAAGTCTTAAACCATAAGATACGTAAAAATTAGGCAAAGCATATAGAGCAATACCACTAAATGCTACAACTATCATTGTAAAAGAACATATAAGATTTGCCATAACTGCTAGTTGTCCTAAAATTAAGCCCCCTACAATACTTACTACAGGACCAATTCTTGTGGGAACTCTCATTTCAGCTTCCCTTAATAGTTCAAAAGCAATTTCCATTATAAGTACTTCCACTATAAATGTCAAAGGTACAAGTTCTCTTGAAGCTGCAAGTGTCATAGCTATATTTGTTGGAAATACATCTATATGGTAAGTTACGGTAGCAATATATAAAGCAGGTAAAAATATAGCAGCAATAAGAGATATAACACGTATAATTTTAAGAATAATATTATACGGAGCTTTTATATACGCATCTTCTGGTGAGTGAAACCAATCTACTATTGTAGTGGGTGCGATTAGGGCTATTGGAGTGTTATTTGTAAGTATAACACATCTTCCTTGACAAAGGAAACTCGCTGCTCTATCAGGTCTTTCCGTAGGGAGTAATTGAGGGATAGGACTGGATGGATTTGTATCTATGTATTCTGCTAGTGTGTCTGTAGAAATTATAATATCAGTATCTATATTACTTATTCTATTGCACAATTTTTTTACGAGCTTTTTATTAGTAAGACCTTCTATGTACATTATAGTGCAAGTATTTGTAGCTCTTTTTCCAATTTGGATTTTTTCAATTATTAAATTCTCATCACGTAAATTTTTCCTAATTAGTGCAGTATTAAAGTTTAGTACTTCGTTAAAGCTTTCTTGAGGACCTTTAATAGTACTCTCGGAAAATGGCTTTTCCATAGCTCTATGTTCATATTTTAACATATTACATAAAAAGCAATTAGGATATCCATCAATAAATATACCAACTTCTCCAAAACATATACTTGATACTATATCACTAAAATCTTTTTTTTGACTTAGTATACAATTAGATATTACAATATTTTTAAAAAAAGTACCTATATCTAATTTGGTAGTATTATCTTTATTACTAAATGTTCCATTTGCTTTAAATAATATATTATCGTTTATATGATCTTTATTTACCATTCCTTCAAAGAAAACTAAAAAAGCATCTATAACACTATTTTCATATTTAAATTGGAATTGCCTAATAACCACATCATAAGATTTATCAGAGTGAAGTTTTGTCTTTATTATATTTAAGTTCTCATTTAGATTAGTCAAGACTTTGTTTTTTTTTGCCATTATGTATCCTTTCTTTATTTAGTACTATGATTTTTATTTATTTATTTATTAATTAATTAATGTATAGATTTAAAAAAAGATGTTAATTATTTTTTCTAAGTAATAACTTTTTTGAATTCTCAATTGTATATAGTGTTTGTAGAAAAAGTCTTTATATGCATATTATTATATATTTAAAGCAAAATTTCCAGTCATAAAATATAAGTAAAATAATATATATATAGTATGAAATAATTAAAGGAGAGGTTTTTTATGAAAAAAATAAAACAATATAGTATTAGTATGATTGTGTCTTTTGCAATAGCTATTATACTTTTATGTGTAACGGGAGCTATTTTTGCATATACTAATATAGCAGATAGACATTTATCATCTTTTATATTTGGAATAGTTATGCTTTGTGTTCTTATAGGTTCTACTATATTATCTAGAAAAATAAAAGAAAAAGGATTACTTCATGGTGCAATATTTGGATTTTTGTTTTGTATTTTAGTATATTTTTTTACAGTAATTGCATACACTGGATTCTTTATTTCTAATACACTTGGATTATATCTTGCAATTAGTGTGTTATCTGGTGTTATAGGCGGTATCATAGGCGTAAATATAAAATAGAAGAAACGGTGGAGAAAATGAAAAAAAATAAAAAAGATTTCATATCAGTATTTGCAAATATAAAAAAAGTAATAAGCAATTCTGTTACTGGCAAGAAAATATTATTATCGATATTTTGCATAGTATTACTTATATTTTCTTATTGCATTTTAAATTATAATGAACTTATAGCGGTATATAATTTTCAAAAAGAAATATCTCAAAAGACTGAAAGTATGGATATCTTTTTAGGCGGAGATGTAGTTGGTATAAAACTATTAGCAACAGGGGTACTTGTAATGGGGGTGGATAGGCCAGAAGCTCTTTTGCAAATTGGAGATATAATACTTAAAGTAAATGGTGAGAAAATCGAAACGAGTTTAGAGCTTATAAATCACGCTAAAGTATCTAATGGAAAGGCTCTTGACTTAGAGATAAATAGATTTGGAAAGATATTTAATATATCTATAAGTCCTATAAAAGATTCTATAAACAATGAATATAAAATGGGGCTTTGGGTAAAAGACAGTAGTGCAGGTGTAGGGACAGTAACTTTTTATGATAAGAAAACCAATAGGTTTGCAGCGCTAGGTCATGGAGTAACAGAGACAAAAGAGAACTATATTTTGCCAATAAGTACAGGTGGAATTACAAGAACAAGTATTTATTCTATAAAAAAAGGCATAGCAAAAATACCAGGGGAATTAAAAGGGACAATAACTAATGAGACAGTAGGTCAAATAGTTGGGAATACAGAAAAAGGTATATATGGAAATATAACAAAAAATGATTTTTATAAAAATAGTAAAAGCATAGCTATATCGCCAAAATCAAAAATAAAAGAAGGAAAAGCAGTAATATTTTGCACACTTGATGAAAATACTATAAAAGATTACGAAATAGAAATAGAAAAAGTAATACTTACCTCTACTGGCAATAAAAATATGATAATACATATAACAGATAAAGAATTAATAAATAAAACTGGTGGAATAATCCAAGGAATGAGTGGCTCACCAATAGTCCAAGATGGAAAGTTGATTGGAGCAGTAACACATGTGTTTTTAAATGATCCTACAAAAGGGTATGGAGTGTTTATAGAAAATATGATAGATGATATGAGTAGCATAGAATAGACTATGCTATTTTTTAAAATATTAGAAAAGTGCAAAAAAGCATACCAAAATAGCAAACTTTAAAAAGGGTTATTTGGAATTATTAGAATTAAAATAACAAAATCTAAGTTAAAGTAATAACCAAGATAAATAAAAAAAGTAGAAATAGAAAGGCAATGTAGATTAATATATTGCCTTTTTTTATGGATTTATAGAAATTTAATGATATTTATAGTATAATTTGATTAGTGGTGATAGATATGAAAGTAATAAGTATAAAGCAACCTTGGGCTTCATTAATAGTAAATGGTTACAAAGAATATGAATTTAGAAATTGGAATACTAATTTAAGAGGCCCGATTTTTATTCATGCAAGTCAAAATATAGAAAAAGAAAAGCTAAAAAGATTTGAACACTTAAATTTAGATTATCCAATAGGCAAAATTATCGGCTCTGCTAATATAACAGCTTCTATTAAAGTAGATACTGATTTTGAAAATAAGTTAATATCGGAAAACGAACTTATTTATGGCGCGACTCGTAATAGAACTGGATATGCCTTTAGATTAGAAGAAATTAAAAAAAATGATTTCCCTTTTAATGCTAAAGGTGAACTTGGTTTTTGGAATTATTATGATGAGATTGAAGTTATGAAATTAATGGATGAAATACAATATGGTTGGTTAGATAAATATAATACTATTAATAACAATGCTGATAACTTATTTTTAGATAATTATATATTACAATCTCCAAAAGAAATAATACGAAATAAAATAGGGATTTGTTGGGATCAAGTCGAATTAGAGAGATATTATTTTAAGAATAATGACTGGAATATTAAAACTTATTTTATAGTGCATTATGATAATGGTAAATGTCCAACTCATACATTTTTAACTTTTGAAAAAGATAATAAATATTATTGGTTTGAGCATTCGTGGAATATATTGAGAGGTGTACATATATATAACTCAATGATAGAACTTTTATCAGATATGAAAAATAAGTTTGTTAAGTACGAATTAAATAATAACTATGTAAGTCAAAATTTAATTTTGCGAGAATACAAAAAGCCAAAATATCATATTTCTACACAAGAATTCTATAATCACTGTGAGCAAGGAGTATATATTGATTTGTGAAAATATAGTGTTATATTTTTTCATATAAACGTCTTTAAAAGCATAAAATATTTTGAGGTGCTTTTAAGATATGATAGTAGTAAATAAAAAAAAATATTTTAATCTTTTTGTTATAATAGTTGTAGTTATAATATATTGTATGTATAGTAAAACATATATATATGGAGAGGCATTAAATAAAGAGTTTGTAGATATAAGTAGCCCATCGGCAGTTGTAATAGACTGTGATAGTAATAGAGTTTTATATGAAAAAAATGCAGAAGAAAAACGTAAAATGGCTTCTTTAACTAAAATAATGACAGCTATAATGCTTGTTGAAAACTGTGAGATGGACGAACTAATAGAGGTGCCAACAGATGCAACTTGGATAGGCGGCTCAGAAGTAGGACTAAAAAAAGGAGATAAGGTAAGTGCTAAGAGTTTACTTTACGGAATGTTACTTCCATCAGGTAATGATTGTGCATACACAGTAGGTATACATATTGGAGGTACAATACAAAACTTTGCATATATGATGAATGAGAAAGCAAAACAAATTGGTGTAAGTGATACAAATTTTACAAATCCTCATGGACTTGACGAACAACTACATTACACAACAGCAAAGGCAATGGCGCAAATCATGAGATATGCATTAAAAAATAAAGATATAAATGAGGCAGTAAATACAAAAACAGCTACTATAAATTTTGGATCTTTTTCCAAACAACTTACTAACACAAATGCTTTACTTACAACATATGAAAAAGCAGATGGTGGAAAAACCGGTTTTACCAACGGTGCAAACAGATGTTTAATAGCCTCTGCTAGTGATACTAATAGAAGATTTATTGCTGTAATTCTTGGTGCACAAAATACAAAAGAAAGATTTGGTGATGCTAAAACTATATTAGAAGAATGCTTTAGAAAATATACAAAAACAGATATATCTAAATATCTAAACTTTTATATAAATATACCTGTAGAAAAAGGTAATATAGATAATTATGAAAGACAGATATCAGAAGAGTTTACCGTGGCTCTTAGTAAAGAAGAATATGAAAAAATATATATAAAACAAGATATAGTACAAAATATTGTACCGCCAATGAGAGCATCAACCAAACTCGGGACAATAAATGTATATATAGATGAAGAAAAGATAATTGGTAAAGATATTTATTTAGAAGAAAATATATATGAAAAAACTATTAATGATTATATGAGGCAAATTTTAGAAGATATGTTTAAAGATAAATATGAGGGATTATAGAGTTTAAAATGATGTTAGTGCTTTATTATATTTTGAAATCTAATTTTAAATTTGCATAAGAAATATTTTTAAAAACAGTTGATATATTTAGTTCTTTAGTATATAATTTATATATCATAAGATGTTAGAAAGAATTATACTAAAGGTGATGAAAATGTCAAACAAAAAAAGTTCAAAAAAGAAGGCAATAAATAATAAAGTAATAAAATATATAGAAAGCGTTATATATATTATTAGTGTGATTGTAGCTATTTTTGGATGTGTGTATGGAAATATATATATAAGTATGATGCCTTTGCTATTAGTTGTGGGATTTGCAGGTTATATGCTTTTTTGCAGGTCTTTTACAACTACTATTTTTGGTATAGTAATGTATATTTGTATATTGTATATAAGTGGGCAAAGAAATTTGCAAAACATTTTTTTATATAGTAGTTTAGCAGGACTACAAATTGCTTTTGGTGAATTGTTGGGATATTATTTTAAGAAAATATATTTTAAAAAAAAGAACACAAGTTTTAAGATAAGAAGTGAAAATGATGAAGTAAATAAGGAAGGTATGCTTAATAAATTAATATATTTAGACTATTTGCTTGTAATGGTTATTATAATAATTGCACTAATTTTTCATATATATATAAATGGAGATATACATACATATAAAGAAGCAAAATTAAATGTGTTAAAAAACATTGAAGAAACATATAAAGAAGATGCCTCAGATTTTTTTATTATAGCTTCAAAATATGAATATATACCAAGTAGGCAGTACTCATTCGAGGTGCTAAATCTATCTAGTAATTATATATCTAAATTTAAAGTGCTTTTAAAAGAGCCAGAAATTGTGTACGATGGATATAGAGAATATATATTATCTAATGATGAAAAAAATGCAAACAATCAACTAAATAATTATTTAGTCGTAAATGGACTTAAGATAAAATATTCAAATTTAGATATATTTTTAAAATGCAGTGATACTCAAAAATTTACTATTAATATATCAAAAAGTGTTCCAAATGTAAGGGAAGATATAGCACTTGAGTATGCAAAACAGTTGGATAGCTTAGTTATAGATTTAAAAGATTTTACTATGTTAGATAAAATAAAAGAACTTGAAATCTCGCTAAAAGATACAAACACCCCTAGTAAAACGCTAGCAACAAATATATTTATGGAAAACATTCAAAAAAAGGAAAGTTCAAAAGATATATATGAGTATATACTTAACTCACTTACAGGAGAATTATATATATAGTAAATATTAAGCATTATGTATTAAGCATTAAGCATTAAAATAGAGCTTATAATTAAAAATATGTGTAAAATAAACCTAACAAAAAGCAAACGGAGGATAAGATGGAAGAGATAAAATTACAAAAAAGACTATCTGTAATAACAGACTGTGTAATCTTTTTAGTACTTCTACTAATTTCAATAACTTTATTACAAAAACTAAATATTGTTATGGCAAAACAAACAAATAAATATAATGAAATTATACCTATTGTATCAGAAGATGCTGATACAAATATATTAGAAGAAAATAATATGTATGTAAAAAAGATAAAAAAAGAATATGGAATATCTGTTCTCTATGGTAAAGATGTATCAAATTATGCAGCTAAAGTAAATGGGTGTGAGCAAACAAATATATATGTTATTAATAACAATTTATCAAAAATATATAAAGTTCTTCAAAAATATCCAAATGACATTTTTAGAGTAGAATCGAGTAAACAACCTTTATATATTATGCTTATAGATAAATTTAGTGACGATAGTCTAGCACTTGCATCAAGAAATAATCTAAGTGAATTTAGAATATATATTTGTAATACTGATAAATTTGAAAGAGCTCTCCATCATGAAATATATCATATACTAGAATATTGTATGGAAGATAAACAAAAGTATATATTTGCTTCGTGGTATAAAACTAATCCTGAAGGATATACATATGATGCAGATATAACAAAACTTGATATGAATTATGTATATGAGTATAACAAACTATCAAGTAAAGATTTAAAAAATGTTTATTTTGTATCAAAATATGCTAAAACAGATGAAAAAGAAGATCGAGCAGAGGTATTTGCCGAGCTTATGAGTATGGAAAAACTTCCGCCGTATTTTAAAAAAGATGAAAATATACGAAAAAAAGCAGATATGATTTTAGATAATATTTCTAGAAATATAACAAATGATTTGGATTTCCCATTTAAGTTTTTAAAATAGAGGATATAAAAAAAGATACAAATTAATCTAGTAAAAGAGCATAAGCTAAAAGATGATACTTTAGTAATTATTGTAATATTACTAACTATATATTAGTGGATATAATATATAGTTAGTTTTTTGTTTCTGATTATCTTTGACTAGCTTTTAAAAAATATTTTGCTTTTTTTAAAAAATGACTTGACAAATAAATAAAAAAGTTGTATTATATATACAGTTATTAGCACTCTTTCGGTTAAAGTGCTAAGTTTAAAACTAAAACAGGTGAAAAAATGAATTTAGATGATAGAAAAAGAAAAATATTATCATCTGTTGTAGAAGATTATATTGTATCAGCAGAACCAGTTGGCTCTAAAACATTAGTAGATAAATATCATTTAGAGTATAGTAGTGCAACTATTAGAAACGAGATGAAATTTTTAGAAGAGTGTGGCTATTTAGAACAACCACATGTATCTGCAGGAAGAATCCCATCTACTAAGGGATATAGATATTATGTTGATAATCTTATGAAAGAGCAAAATCTTTCAATGATAGATATAAACTATATTAATAATAATATAACTGGATATGGTGATACTGAAGAATTATTAAAACAGGCAGCAGATGTAGTATCAAAATTACTAATAAGACCAACTGTGCTTACTGTACAAAGTGAGGACTTATTAGAAAATATAAAAATAGTTAAAATATCTGATAAATTATTGTTAATTATTTTGATGTCTCAAAATGGAACTGTAAAAGATTGTATAGCAAAGCTTACAGATTCAGTGCCAGAAGAGATAATAGAACAATTAACATTGGTGTTAAATCAAAACTTATCAGGTACACCTCTAGAAAAGTTACATGTTGCATTGGAGTGCGTTATTGCAAAAGAGCTTAAAGCATTTTCGTTTGTACTTTCTCAAATATGTGAGAGTATAAAATATGAGATGTCAAAAGATAGTATAACTACAAATACAAACGTAGAGTCAATACTAAATTTACCGGAATTTGCAGATATTGAAAAAGCTAAGAACTTTGTAAATATTTTGAGCACTAAAAATATTATAGATAGCACACTAGATATGGCAAAAGATGGTGGGCTAGGTATTATAATTGGAAGCGAGAATAACGAGGTTTTATTAAAAGATGTAAGTATAATATCTTTAAATGTAGAAACTAAAGATAAACACATTGGCAAATTAGTAGTTGTAAGTCCAAAAAGAATTGATTATTCTAAAACGGTATCTACACTTAAGTATATTAACAATAAGTTTAAGAATCTATTTTTAAATCAAAATCTTGAAAATAGTAAATATAAAAAAGATAATAAAGAAAGTGAGGGTTGATTTATAGTGGGGAAAAAAACTGAAGAGGAAATAAAGGAATGTGTTGAAGATGTACTTGATGAAAATAATATGGAAGATTTAGAAGATATAAATAAAGATGACTACATTGCAAAGCTTAACGATGATTTAAAAGAACAGCAAAAAAAAGCGGATGAGTATTATGATCATTTAAGACGTAATGTTGCAGAGTTTGATAATTTCAAAAAAAGAATTAATAAAGAAAAAGATAATATGTACTTTAGTATTACATCCGATATTATTTCTGAGTTACTTCCAATAATGGATAATTTTGAAAAAGCTATGCTAAGCAAAACTAAAGATGAGTCATTTAAAAGTGGTATGGAAATGATATATAACCAATTACATGAACTTTTAGGAAAACTTGGAATAGAAGAAATAGAAACAAATGGAGTGGTATTTGATCCAAATTTACATGAAGCAGTTATGTATATTGAAGATAAAAAACATTCTGAAAAAGAAATTGTAGAAGTATTTAGAAAAGGCTATAAAATAGGAGATAAAGTAATTCGTCATTCTATGGTAAAGGTAGCTAACTAACTAACTAACTAACTAACTAACTAACTAATAAATAAATATAATTTCTTAAATACTTTTATATTAATATTTTTAAAAGCACTAAAAGTTTAAAAAAATATTATTAATAAAGGTTTAAATATCTATAATAAAAAATAAATAAAATAGATAAAAAGAAAAATAATGAAATAAAAAAGGAAAATAATGAAATAAAAAATGTAATAAATAAAGAAACAAAAATGATAATAACTTATATAGTAAATGAGTGTTTAAAAATATGACAATGTTTATTATGTAAGTGTTATATAAATAACTTTGTATTTTAGGAGGTATTAATATGTCAAAAGTTATAGGAATAGATTTAGGAACAACTAACTCTTGTGTAGCTGTTATAGAAAATGGTGAACCAACAGTTATACCTAATGCAGAAGGAGCAAGAACAACACCATCAATAGTTGCATTTGCAAAAAATGGTGAAACATTAGTGGGGCAAGTAGCAAAAAGACAAGCGGTTACTAACCACGATAGAACAGTTATCTCAATTAAAAGGGATATGGGTTCTGATAAAAAAGTGAAAATAGATGATAAAGATTATACACCACAAGAAATGTCAGCTATGATACTACAAAAATTAAAAACTGATGCTGAGAATTATCTTGGCCAAAAAATAACTCAAGCTGTTATAACAGTACCAGCATATTTTAGTGATTCTCAAAGACAGGCAACTAAAGATGCAGGTAGAATAGCAGGATTAGAGGTTCTAAGAATAATAAATGAGCCTACTGCAGCATCTCTTGCACATGGATTTGATAAAGATGTAGAACAAAAAATAATGGTTTATGACCTAGGTGGAGGTACATTTGATGTATCTATACTAGATATAGGAGATGGCGTTTTTGAAGTTATGTCTACATCAGGAAATAATAAATTAGGTGGAGATGATTTTGACGATCGTGTAATGAATCATTTAGTAGCAGAATTTAAAAAAGAATCAGGAATTGATTTATCTAAAGACAATATGGCAATGCAAAGACTTAAAGAGGCATCAGAGAAGGCTAAAATTGAACTTTCAAGTGTAATGCAGGCTCAAATCAATTTACCGTTTATAACAGCAGATTCAACTGGACCAAAACATTTAGATTTAACACTTACAAGATCAAAATTTGAAGAATTAGTATCAGATTTAGTAGAAGCTACTGTAGGACCTGTTAACCAAGCAATGAAAGATTCAGGCCTATCATTTGATAAAATTGACAAAATATTACTTGTTGGAGGATCTACTAGAACACCTCTTGTACAAGAAACTGTAAAAAGAGTAACTGGTAAAGAACCATATAAGGGAATAAATCCAGATGAATGTGTAGCAATTGGTGCTGCAATTCAAGGTGGAGTACTTACTGGAGAAGTTAAAGATTTAGTATTACTAGACGTAACTCCATTATCTCTTGGAATTGAAACTTATGGTGGAGTATTTACTAAATTAATTGAAAGAAATACAACAATACCAACAAAAAAAGCTCAAATATTTAGTACAGCTGCAGATGGTCAGACATCAGTTGAAGTACATGTATTACAAGGCGAACGTGAAATAGCATCATATAATAAAACGCTTGGAAGATTTAGTCTAACAGGAATTCCACCAGCACCTCGTGGAGTACCACAAATTGAAGTAGCCTTTGATATAGATGCAAATGGTATCGTTCATGTAACAGCAAAAGATATGGCTACAAATAACGAGCAAAAAATAGCTATAACAGCAAGTACAAATTTAACTGAAGATGAAATACAACAAGCAGTTAAAGAAGCTGAAGCTCACGCAGTAGAAGATAAAAAGAAAAAAGAAGAAGTTGAAGTTAGAAATAATGCAGACTCACTTGTATATAATACAGAAAAGACTCTAAAAGAATTAGAAGGAAAAATTTCTGATGAAGAAAAAGCAAAAGTTGAAGCAGAACTTGAAAATGTAAAAAAAGCATTAGAGGGAACTGATAATGAAATAATAAAGAGCGCAAGTGATAAACTAACACAAGTGTTTTATGATATTTCTTCTAAATTATATGCACAAAATCCAGAAGGTGCTGCAAAAGATGCAGAAGGAACAAATGGAAATAATGCTGAAGATAGTAAAGATAATGTTGTTCATGACGCTGACTACAAAGTAGAAAACGAAAATAATGACAATACTAATAAATAGTATAAAATAAGCATAAAATGTAAGGGTGGAAGTATATAACTATCCACCCTGATTTTAAGTAAATAGGAGGAAGTTTTGTGGCAGATTCAAAAGATTATTATAATATTTTAGGAATAGAAAAATCAGCTACTGATGATGAAATAAAAAAAGCATACAGAAAGCTTGCAAAAAAATATCATCCAGATTCACATACAGGTGATGATAAAAAAGCAGCAGAAACAAAGTTTAAAGAAGTAAGTGAAGCATATACTGTTTTATCAGATAGTGATAAAAGAGCTCAATATGATAGATTTGGCTCAGGCTTTGAAAATGCCGGGTTTGGTGGAAATGGAGCAGGATATAGCAATGGCTTTGGCGGGTTTGATTTTTCAGGATTCCAAGGTGGAATGGGTGTAGATATAGACTTAGATGATATTCTTCGGAAGTGTATTTGGAGGAGGCTTTGGTGGCTTTGGTGGAAGTTCACAAAAAAAACAAGGACCTACAAAAGGCGCAGATTTAAGATATAATATGAATATAAAGTTTGAAGAAGCGGCTTTTGGAACACAAAAGGAAATAAGTATATCTAGAAATGAAAAGTGTGATAGTTGTAACGGTAGTGGAGCAAAAGCTGGCACTAATCCTATCACATGTGATAAATGTGGTGGAAAAGGAAAAGTACAGACTACACAAAACACAATAATGGGTTCTTTTGCAACTGTAAAAACATGTGATAAATGTGGTGGAGAAGGTAAAATAATATCTAATCCATGCGAAAAATGTGGGGGCAAAGGTAACATTCGTAAAACCAAAAAGATAGATATATCTATTCCAGCAGGGATAGATAATGGGCAAGCTATTTCTCTTAGAGGAGAAGGCGATATAGGCAAAAAAGGCGGACCAAATGGAGATTTGTTTGTAATAGTTAATGTATCTCCTCATAAAACATTTAAAAGAAATGGATTTGACATATTTACGGAAATAAAAGTACCATTTACAAAACTTGTTTTAGGTGGAAGTATAAAAGTACCTACATTAGAAGAAATTATGGATTTTAATATTCCAGAAGGTACACAAGCAGATACTAAGTTTAGATTAAAAGAAAAAGGTATCCCTAATATTCATGGAAGAGGCAGAGGAAATTTAGAATTTGTAGTAAAAGTAGATATACCTAAAAAACTAACAGATAAGCAAAAAGAAATTCTTTCACAATTTGCTGATAGTACAGGGGATGAAGTAAATAAAAAGAAGGGCTTTTTTGGAAGATAAAACGCTAACGACAATGATTTAAATTATATAAATAGGCATGTAAGATTTTAAGTTTTGCAGGCCTATTTTTTTACATAAAAATGTACAAATAGCTTGAAGTATTAATTAAAGTATTATATAATAGCTAATATATATAATAAAAAGACAAAGGAGAAACAAATGGCAAGAAGGTTTATAGTAAATGAAAATGATATACAAAAAAATATTGAGTTAAATGAAAATATATTTGAAATAACAGGAAATGAAGTAAAACATATACAGGTCTTAAGAAAAAATGTAGGTGATATAATTACAATAAACGAGTGTATATGCAAAATTATCCAAATGAAAAAAATAAGTATTATATTAGAAAAAATAGATATTGCTTCAAAGGTAGGGGAGCCGGGTACAAATCTCACTTTATATATGGCTATGTTAAAAGGAGATAAGATGGAGCTTGTTATACAAAAAGCAGTAGAACTTGGAGTGAAAAAAATAGTTCCTTTTTTATCAAAAAATGTAATAGTTAAGTTAGACGAAAAAGGCAAATTTAAAAAAATCGAAAAATTTCAAAAAATAGCAAATGAGGCATGTAAACAATGTGGCAGAACAGATAGTGTAACTATAGAAAGCATATGCTGTTTTAGTAGTATGATAAATTCTTTAAAAAATATTGATATAAATATATTTGCATATGAAAAAGCAACAATAAATTTATATACGGTAATGAATAATTTAAAATATGATAACAAAGAAAATATTTCTATTATTGTTGGGCCAGAAGGAGGCTTTGATAATAGCGAGGCTTCCCTTTTAAAGGAAGTAGATACAGTTTACCCTATAAGTTTAGGTGGTAGGATTTTGAGAGCTGAAACTGCAGCAATAAGTACCATATCTATTATAATGTATGAATTAGAAAATTAAAATTTAAAGGAGGTTTTCTTGTGATAAAATATCCACAAAATTTAAACCAATGGGATACGATTGGCATAACTGCTCTATCAGATTCTTCAAAATTTGAAAAAATAGACTATGCAATTGAAAATCTTGCTCATTTAGGATATAAAATAAAAGAAACAAACAATGTAAGATATAAAAGTTGTAAACTAGTTTCATCCTCACCAGATATAAGGATAAAAGAATTTATATCGCTGTGGAAAGATACAAATGTTAAAGTGATTATTGCAGCAAGAGGCGGAGATTTTTCTATGGAAATGCTACCTTTATTATATGAAAATATTGATTTTTTTATAGAAAATGAACCTAAGTGGTTACAAGGATACTCAGATATTAGTTTAATATCATATTTTTTAACAACAAAATGTAATATTGCAACTATAAATTCAAGTAATATAAATACGTATGCAATGACACCACTTCCTTATTCATTACTTATACCACTTTACATAGAATCTGGAAAAATGGATAAAGAAATAGTTCAAGAAAGCTTCCAAAAATATCAAATAGAAGAAATACAAAACAACCCCAAAGCAGAATTTAATTTTACTGAAAATGTAAAATATATAAATTTAAAAAGCAACTATAATTGTTCCTTTTCAGGCAGAATGCTTGGAGGTACAATTGATACAATAAGTATTTTGCTTGGGACAAAATATGATAACACACTAAATTTTTGCAAACAATATAATGAGGGTATTATATGGTATTTTGATAATTATGGATATAATGTAGCTGATTTATATAGAGTATTATGGCAATGTAGACAAGCCGGTTGGTTTGATAATGCACGTGGATTTTTATTTGGAAGAACATATTCTAAAGAAAAAATAAAAGACTTCACTTATGAAGATGCACTAAAAAAATCATTAGGCGATCTAAATGTTCCTATAATATATGATGTAGATATTGGTCATATTTATCCACAACTTACTATAGTAAATGGTTCTTATGCAATATTTGAATATAATAGTAGTGGCTCTAAATTAACACAAAAACTGGATGTATAATGGGTGTATAACATAGTAGTAAATGACTTCTATGTTATTTTTTTGACCTCATTATTGACAAAGAACCAAAAAAATAAACATAAGTGATTAAAATATATAAAAAAGTCAAAAGAAAATATAATCAAAAAAAGAAAAAAGAAAAAATTAAATTTAGTGAAAAAGTATCAACCAATACTCTCGCACTAAAAAAATAAGTTATATAAAAAACAATAAAAATCATAAAAAGACTTGAATAATTTTAAAATATATACTAAAATATAGTTATGTAAGATGCAAATAAAGACCGAAATGAAACTATGCTTTGTTATAAAAAATAAAAGAAAGAGGTAGATATAAATGAAAAACATTATGTTAAACGAAAACTT
>JAVXNL010000011.1:0-27868 GCA_036645795.1 Clostridia bacterium | reverse complement strand
AACAAGGCAAGCTCTTCATGCAATTAAAATTTCTTTTAAGCACCCAATAACTGGTGTTGATATATCTGTAATTTCAAATATACCTTATGATATGCAATGCATTATAGATGAGATGTAGACCTATATATATGATATTTAAATAAAGCACATTTAAATGAGCAGTTTTGCTTGACATTTAAATGTGCTTTTTGTTATATAAACTATTTTAATTTATTTCTTACTAATGAATCAATATTTGTAAATTATTTATAACAAAACTAAGAAATACACTTAATATAATAAATATATAATTATCCTTAAAAAAATTTAGTGTTATATCTATAAATAGTCTTTTTCCTGTTATTATATCATAAAGTATTACTATAACTCCATATACAATAAATATAAACAGTGGAACCGCTAAAATATTATATTTAAAAGCTCCAAGTATATTAAAGTGTATTATCTCATTAAATGCTCTTGTCATTCCACAACCAGGACATGCAATACCAATCCATTGTTTAAATAAACAAGGAATTGACATACCTGACAAAAATATCAAATAAAACGTTATTACAAGAACTATAAGCATTAATACATTTTTTATTCTATTCATTTTACTCCTTTAAATCGTTTCCTAGTGCATCTTTTGATATATCACCAGTAAGTATTAAAACACCTTCTATCATGCCCCAGATAGCTGATACAGGAGATAACATTCCACAACTAAGCATAGACATAAGTAACTGAGCTACACCTTTACCTGTGTAACCTAAATAAAAATTATGAACACCTAAACTTCCTAAGAAAATACCAAATATTCCTGCTGCAGTTTTTGATTTTCTTTCAATTACACTAGAATTAATAGTGCTCTCTTGCTTATTTTTACTTTCTTCTTTTTTTACTTCTTGAACAATTTGAATGTTTTTAACATCTTCTGTTATAGGACTCTCTTTTTGTACTGATTCAGAGTTTTCTTCTAAAACTACTTCATTAATTTCTTTTTCTGATTGTTTTTGATTTTCTTTTACTTGACAATTTTCACATAATTTATTGTCATCTTTTACTTCTTTACCACAATTTCTACAATACATTTCCCATTCCTCCTCATTTAAATATAGCTGATCTAAATAAAATACCAACTATATTTTCTATAATTACATTTAGCTTTTTTTAAGAGATTGCTATAAACTCATAATAACTTTATTATCTCTTGTGCTCTTGTCTTTATTTATAATTTCTACTCTTTTGCAATACTTATTACAACGCCATCTCCTATTTGAAACAATTTAGAATCTAATTTGTCATTTTCAAAAACTTCTTTCAAATACTCCCTAAGTCTTGTTGTTGCAGTTCTGTGTCTATGTTCATTATATCCACCTAGAGTTCTGCCCTTAAATAAAATATTATCTGCTATTATAACACCTCCCGAGGCAATAAGTCTCAATGCATGTTTTAAAAATACCATATATTGACCTTTTGCAGCATCTATAAATATAACATCAAACTTGTTTTCTTTTTCATCAATTTTCTCTAAATATGTAATTGCGTCTGCATGTATTACATCTATTTTTTCTTCAAGTCCCATTTTAGCAATATTGCTTATTGCTTGATTATACATATCTTCTTTTAACTCTATTGTTGTAATTTTAGAATTTTTTCCTGATAAATTTTCAGAAAACTTTATTGCGGAATATCCAACAGCAGTACCTATTTCAAGTATTTGATTTGGCTTTTTTAGCTTTAATACCATAAGTATTAGATCAAGAGATGCATCCTGAAGTATTGGTACAAAATTTTGTTTTGCTTTTATTTTTATATCTTCTAAGATAACTTGTTTTTCTTCATTCATTATTTCATCTCCACTAATATTTTACATATTTTAATATATTATCTATCTTTTTATTTTCATATATTACTTCATATAAAAGTTTTATAGATTTTATATTTATTTGTTTATCTTCAAGTAGTTTTAGTAGTGATTTTAATGTGTATAATCCTTCCACTGTAGTAATTTCCATTTTTTCAAAAGATTCATCTATTGTAAGCCCTTTGCCAATATTTACACCAAATGAATAATTTCTACTTTTTTTACTCATACATGTAAGTAACATATCTCCAAGTCCTGCATAGGAATAAATTGTCTGTTCTTTTCCACCTAGCACCTCAATTATTAGCCTTAAATCATTTACAAGGCATGTAAGTACAGCAGCTCTTGTTGAATCACTTTTTTTCATTCCATCTAGCATTCCAAGAATTATTGCAAAAACATTTTTTGCAGCAGATGCAACTTGTACTCCTATTATATCTTTTGTAGTGTTTACCACTATTTTTTCGCTTTCTATACATTCTTTAAGAAGCTTACAAGATTCCTCTGAGTCTGATGCTACTACAAATCCTGTTTCAAAGTAGTTACCAAGTTCTACTGCAAATGACGGACCAGATAACATACAAATACGTAAACTACCAGTTTGTTCAAATACAATTTGACTCATTAGCTTATTAGTGTTTTCTTCAATTCCTTTTGATACAAGGCATAAAACTTGTTTAGCTGTAAGGTAGTTAGATAGTGTTTTTGATACTTCTCTTACAGCTCTCATAGGAACCGCAAGAACTACTACATCTGCTCCTTTTATACATTTTTGCATATCCGTTATTATATTTATATCTTTTGGGATCTTAACTCCTGGTAGTACTTTTATATTTTCTCTTTTTAAAAGTACATTGTCAGCTTCTTCTTTTGTTCTACTCCACATAATTACTTCATTATTGTTTTCATAAAACACTCTTGAAAGTGCTATTCCATATGCACCTATTCCAAGTATTGATATTTTCATAAATTACATCCTTTCATTTTTAACTTCTTTTGTATATATGTCTATATTTATATTATAAACTTATTTTTAACTTTTATTTTTCGATTCTTGATTTTTACTCTCTATTATTTTAACATGTACATCTTCTAACTGTTGTTTAGTCACAACTGACGGTGCGCGCATAAGTAGGTCTCTTGCTTTTCCGTTTTTTGGGAATGCAACAACTTCACGAATATTTGTCTCGTCAGTAAGTAACATCATTATCCTATCAATCCCCGGAGCTGCTCCTGCATGTGGTGGTGCTCCATATTGGAAAGCATTAAATAGTGAACCAAATCTTTTTTCTACATCTTTTTTTGTATATCCTGCAAGTTCAAAAGCCTTTAACATTACTGGTACTTCATGATTTCTAACAGCTCCTGATGCTATTTCATATCCATTACATACTAAATCAAATTGATGAGCTAGTACATCTAATGGAGATTTTGTATTTAAACTTTCAAGACCTCCTACAGGCATAGAAAATGGATTGTGATTAAAGGCTATTTTTCCATCATCATCTAATTCATACATTGGAAAATCTTTTACAAAACATAGTTTATACTCACTCTTATCTAAAAGTTCTAAACGTTGTCCAAGCTCTATCCTTATTTTTCCTGCATCTTCACAGGCTTTTTTATAACCATCTGCTATAAAAAACACGCCATCTTCTTTTTGAAGTTTTAAGTTTTCTTTAAAATACTCTAACACTTCGGGTGTTATAAATTTAGAAATTGTACCGCTAACATTTTCATCTTCTCCATATTTTATCCAAGCAAGACCTTTTAACTCTACATTCGATATTGCAAAATCTACCATACTATCAAAAAACTTTCTTGTTTGATTTTTTGTTGGTACTTTTATAGCCTTTATTGTTTTACCCTTAAATATTTTAAACTCTGTATTTTCAAATGCTTTTGTTACATCTTCTATTTCAAGTGGATTTCTAAGATCTGGTTTATCAGTTCCAAATTTATCCATTGCCTCTTTATATGAAAACCTTGTAAATGGTGCTTTTGTAACTTTTTTATTCCCAAGTTTTTCAAATACATCTCCTGCAACAATTTCTAATACCTTTAAAACATCTGCCTCTTCTACAAACGCCATTTCAAAATCTAACTGATAAAATTCTCCTGGTAATCTATCTGATCTTGGGTCTTCATCTCTAAAACAAGGTGCGATTTGATAATATTTGTCAAATCCTGACATCATAAGCAGCTGTTTAAATTGTTGTGGAGCTTGTGGAAGTGCATAAAACTCGCCCTCATGTATTCTACTTGGCACCAAAAAGTCTCTTGCCCCTTCAGGTGAAGAATTTGCAAGTATTGGAGTCTGAATCTCTGTAAATCCAAGTTCATCCATTTTATCTCTAAGTGTTTTTATCATTTTTGCTCTAAATACAATTTTTTCATGGACCTTTTCATTTCTAAGATCTAAGAATCTGTACTCTAGCCTTAAATCTTCTCTTACACTTTTACTATCTTCTATTTTAAACGGAAGTAAGTTTTCTACTTTTCCAAGCACTTGAAATGAACAAACACAAACTTCTATTTCTCCCGTTTCTAAAACATCATTCACATTTTCTAAATCTCTTTTCAACACTGTGCCTTCTATACAAATAGTTGATTCTACAGGAACTTTTCTTAGCTCTTCTAAAATTTTGCTATCGTTTACTAAAAGCTGAGTTATCCCAAAATGATCTCTTAGATCTATGAACATAACCGCACCTAAATCTCTTACCGTTTTTATAAAGCCAGAAAGCTTCACGCTCGCCCCTACATTGTTTAAATTTAATTCATTGCAGTTATGAGTTCTATACATATGCATACTATCTCTTCCTTCCATTACTATCTCATTATATATTTTTTAGTTTTGTTTTATAGTTTTGTTTTTTTGCTTTTTTATTTTATTTTTTATAGTTTTGTTTTTTTATTATTATATTGCTTATTTTTAAAAGCTAGTCATCTAAAATCTTATTTAGTCTATTTGGAAATGGTATAACATCTTGTATATTATTTATTCCTGTTATATACATAAGTAAATTTTCTAATTCTAACTTTAAACCTGAATGCTCTGAAGAGCCATATTTCCTAGCATCTAAATACCATTCATAATCTTTTAAATTAAGTCTTGAGTTTTCCATTTGTGACTTTAATACTAAAGTGTTTGCTTCTCTTTGAGAGCCTTCCATCATTTCGCCAAAATCTGGAATATATAACTTAAATGCTTTTTCTGTTTTATCCCCATTTTGTTTTATATAAAATGAATCTGAACTTCTTGGTGAATTTAATATAAAAGTAGGTTTTTTGTATACTGAGTTTGTTAAATATACTATATGTTCTTTTTCTAACGAGTCTCCCCATTTTAGCTTATGTTCAAATAATTCCTGGTTTTTGTACAAAATTTTAAAAAAGTCTGAATAGTCTATTTTAACAAACTCAGTGTCACAAATCCAGGTTAGTCTATCTATCAAACTATAATTGCATATTTGGCTTAAATATTCTAACTCTTCTGTACATTCTTTTAATATATAGCAAATAGACTCTTTTACAAGTTCTTCTGCTATAAAGATATCTACTTCTAAATTGCAAAATTCCATTTCCGATTCTACAACCAAAGCATCATAAGCTATATCATTATTTTCTTGTATTTTATTTTTACTTAGTGGACCAAACGAATAAACATTTGAAAAAGCCATTGAAAAACATTGAATAGCAAGATTGCTTGCATATGAAGTTTTACCTTGCTTTTTTAAAGAACTATTAGTCGGAATATTTATATATGTAAAACCCCTTTTAAAGAAAAAGTCATTTATTTTATTGTACAGCATAGACCTTATTTTAAATATAGCAGCAAATGTATTTGTTCTAGGTCTAAGATGCGGCACTTTTCTATAGTCTTCTAAAAAAAGTTTGGCTCTTTCTTTCAAAGGATAATCTAGATTCGAGTTTCCAATTAATACACAATTACTCACATCCAAAAAAAAGTTTGGTTCTTCTCTACATATCCTTACGAAAGCATCTATTGCTACACTAGATCCGATTTTAATATTACAAATTTGCTCATAATTTTCTATCATTTCTTTCCTTATAGTAACTTTGATATCTTTAAAATAACTTCCATCATTAAACTCAACTACTATAACATCCTTATGTTTTCCGCATATCTCTAATCCAGCCGCAAAAGACAAATTTTTCGTTTTTTAAGCTTTCATAAACTTTGAAAACTTCTCTTAGTGAAATTCTTTTTCTTACATCAATGCCTTGATCCATAATATCCATAATTTACTCCTTATAGTAGTCTGTTTATAATTTCATCTATTTCTAATTTAACTTCTAACTGTTTTCCATCTTCCATATTTTTTATTATACATGTATTATTCTTTATTTCATTTTTACCTATTATACATACATATCTTGCTTTAATTTTATCTGCATATTTTAATTGTGCTTTAAAACTTCTTCTTTGTATATCTATATCTACTACGTATCCCATTTCTCTTAATTTAGAAGTGATTTTTCTTGAAATTACTTCTGCGTCTTTATCAATTATTGCAAAGTATAAATCCACCTTTTTAGAAATTTGTTTATCTAAGCCTAATTGTTGTAAAAGTATTACTACTCTATCCATTCCAATGGCAAATCCTACAGCTGGCGTTTGTACTCCACCAAGTATTGAGACTAATCCATCATATCTTCCGCCTCCGCCAACAGATAATCCTAAATCTTTAGATGTAATCTCATATACGGTTTTATTGTAATAATCCAAACCTCTTACTATAGTGTTATCTAATACAAAAGGTATATCTAAAGCTTTTAGCATATTTTGAACTCCTTGAAAATCAACTCTACAATCTTCACATAAATAATCAGTTATCACCGGAGCCTTTGCAAGAATATCTTTGCAGCCTTTCTCTTTACAATCAATCATTCTCATGGGATTTTTTTCAAATCTAACTTTACATGTATCACACATTTTATTAAGATTTGGTTTTATATATTCTTTTAAAGCTTGAATAAATATATTTCTACATTTAGTGCAGCCAATTGAGTTTAAACTAATTACTATATGAGAAGATAATCCAATTCTTTTAAATAACGCATATGCTACACTTATACTTTCAATATCTGCTAAATTCGAATCACTTCCTATTATTTCAACACCAAATTGACTAAATTCTCTATATCTTCCTTTTTGCATTCTTTCATATCTATACATATTACCTCTATACCAAAATTTTAAAGGGCTTGGCAGCGAACTCATTCCATTTTCTATATATGCCCTTACAACTCCTGCAGTAAGTTCAGGTCTAAGTGTTATACTTCTGAACCCTTTATCTTCAAATGTATACATTTCTTTGTTTACAATATCTGTGCTATCTCCTACACTTCTTTTAAAAAGAGCAGTAGATTCAAATACAGGTGTTCTTATTTCACCTATATTAAATTCTTTACATACTTTTATTATATTTTCTTCCACGTATTGCCAGACATTTATCTCATCAAAAAAAATATCCTTTGTACCTTTGGGTTTTGATATGTTCATATAAATCACCTTTTTAAAATTATACCATAAAGTAGCTATATATGCAACATATATATTTCAACTTTTTTCCTTATTTATAATTTAGGGGTTTACTACTTTTCATATTTTAACAATACTACAATATCAATACTTTTATATTATTATGCAATTAAATTGTAAATGATTTTGATCTTAATCTCATTTTTTTGCAAACAAAAAGCCATAGAAACCGTTTGTTTCTATGGCTTTTATCTATTGTTCTAACTCCAAAACTTGGAGCCTATTCATGGCAGGACATCCTTACCCATAAATGAACCTTCAAAATTATCTATTGTAGGTATCAGCTTCTAATATTTTAATTCAATAAATTTTCATTTTTTATTGGATTTTCTTTAATGTAATTATCTGATTCTTCTCTAGTTTTAAAAATAATAATATCTTTATCGCCCTTGTATTTATCTAATAGTCTATATATTTGTGGTAATTTGTCCTTTGAAAAATCTATAATACATTTTTTAAATTCCTCTCCAAGTTTTTCTTCAACCCAAGGCAAATCATTTCTTTTCTTTCCAATTCGTGACTCTGCTCCTGCAATACAAATATTAGTTGAAAAATCTAATAAAAAAACCGTATCACATTCTTTTAATCTTAATTCTAATGTTCTTTGATAATTTCCATCTATAATCCAATTTTCTTCTTTAAAAACACTTTTTAATTTTTCTTCTAGTTCTTCTTTAGAAATATGTGTACCATCTTTTTTGTGATATAATATATCTAAATGATATAATGGTAAATTTGTAATATCTTTTAATTTTCTTGAAAATACAGTTTTTCCTGCTCCAGGACTTCCAATAACAATTATTTTTCTCATATCATTTACCCCTATAACTTATTAATTATCCTAAAGTATTATAAAATTATAACCTTATATTAACTGCAAATCCACCAACATAGCAAATGCGATTTATATAAGGTTCTAGTTTAATTGTTGGCAGGGGTACTAGGAATCGAACCTAGCTCAGCGGTTTTGGAGACCGTTATACTACCGATGTACTATACCCCTATATACTTTCAAAGAATAAAAATTATATTATTCAATGTCACAATATATTCAACAAAGATATTGTAACATCTTATATAGTTTTTTTCAAGTATTTTATATATATTTCATATAATTTTTATTAGACTTCTTTTTTCACTCTATATTATATTATATTCCTTTTCTAAATCAAATTTTAATTTTTTCAAAACCTTTTATAACTAACTCTTTATTTTATCTCGATAAGTTTAAATCCTGTATAATCACATCCTACCATAATATATTCTATACTAGCTATATTACCTTCTTTTACCATAGAGTGCCCAAACCCATGAAGATGTCCATACATACATTTTTTAACGTCATACTCTTTCATTATTTTTTCAAACTCTCCTATAAATGGTGGAAAATGTAGTGCTACTATTATATCTTTTTTTATTCCTTGTTCTAAATATTCATCTTGCATTTTCTTTGCTGCCTCTAAAGATATTTTGAGTCTTATTTGCTCTCTTACTATTATTTTCTTATCGCTTAGTACATCACCAATTTCTGTTTTACCCCATCCTCTTGTCCCGCAAATTATATACTTTCCGACATCAATTGCATTATTGTGCAAATATTTTAAAGTAGTAAAACCTTTTTCTTTAAAATAATTTTCAAGTTTTGTTTTAGTCGAGAAATAATAATCATGATTTCCTCTAAGTAATAATTTTTGTCCGGGCAAATCATTTATATATTTAAAATCTGGATATGCTTCTTTAAGATCCATTCCCCAAGATATATCACCAGGTATTACAACAAAATCTTGACTACTTACTTGTTCTATCCAATTTTTTTTTATTTTTTCTTCGTAATTTTTCCAAAGTCCACCAAATATATCCATTGGTTTATTTGTACCAAATGATAAATGTAGATCAGATATTGCATATAACGCCATTTCTTCACCTTCTCTTTTTATTTTATTATTATTTATAATTATTCATCTATTTTTAAATTAGCTACAGCATTTAGATCAAGCTTATCTGCTATATTATATTTTTTGCCTGCAATATAATTGTAATGTGCAGCGCTAGCAATCATTGCTGCGTTATCTGTGCAATATTTAAGGTCTGGCATATAACATTGATATTTATTTTCTTTTGCAGTATTTTTTAATAGTTCTCTTAGATAACTATTTGCAGATACACCTCCTGCTAGCACTATTTTTTCCAGTTTCATATTACTCATTGCCTCCATTGTGTTGGAAACTAATTCTTCACATACTGTTTTTTCAAAAGTCGCACACATATCTTCAACTCGAAGATTATCTCCTAACTTATGAGCTAAGTTTATAACAGCGGTCTTTATCCCGCTAAAACTAAAATCGTAATTATCAAATTTAGTTTTAGGTAGCGTATATGTGGCACTTCCAAATTTAGCCATTTTGCTTACCTCTGGACCTCCAGGATATCCAAGCCCCAAAGTTCTCGCAACTTTATCAAAAGCTTCTCCTACTGCGTCATCTCGTGTTTTACCTACCACTTCAAATTCAGTATAATCTTTTACATATATTAAGTGGGAATGTCCTCCAGAGACAACAAGTGCCATAAAAGGTGGCTCTAAATTTTTATATGTCAAATAATTTGCAGCGATATGTCCTGCAATATGATGTGTTGGTACTATTGGAATATCTAATGCATATGCAAGTGATTTAGCATAAGCTACACCCACAAGCAGTGCACCAACAAGTCCTGGCCCGTATGTAACGCCAATATATTCAATATCGCTAAACTTCATACCAGCCGCAACTAGAGCCTCTTTAACAACATATGATATATGTGATATATGTTGACGAGATGCAATCTCTGGAACTACACCGCCAAATTTTTTATGTGTATCTATTTGTGATGAAACAATATTTGACAGAACTTCTCTTCCATCTCTAACTATTGATACTGCTGTTTCATCACAGCTTGACTCTATTCCTAAACAAATCATTTAAAATTCTCCTTTTATTATAACATAAGTATTACATTTAATATATTAAGAATCACATTAACTATTGGTGATACTATTATACTTCCAAGTCCTGTAACCAAAAACACTATTATTATTACAAACGAATATCTTTGTAATGTAAACATTATATCTTTCCATTTGTATGGTAAAAAATAAAATAAAACCTTTGAACCATCAAATGGTGGAATTGGTAGCATATTAAATATTGCAAATACTGCGTTAAACTGTATTGCAAGTGTAAACATAGTAATAATTACAGAACTTACCTGAGAATTTGCTCCAACAGATACTAATCCAGTTACTAAAAGCAATTTTAAAATTATTGTGAAAACTACAGCCATAAGCAAATTAGATGCCGGTCCTGCAAGAGCTACAAGCATATTATCTCTTGCTCTATTTTTAAAATTTCTATCATCTACTACAACGGGTTTTCCCCATCCAAATCCTAGCAACGCTATACATAAAAAGCCCATCCAATCAATATGTGCAAACGGATCAAGTGTTAGCCTACCTAAATACTTTTGAGACTTATCTCCAAGCTTATATGCACTATATGCGTGTGCAAGTTCATGAACACTCAATGATATAAGTAGTGCTGGTAGTACAAACAAAAACTGTATTATTCCCTCTTTTGAAAATATATTAAACAAATACCTACCTCCTGGTATAATATGTTCAAGGAAATCCATAAAATCTCCTAAAGAACATATTATTTTCTTTTAATTTTCTACATTATACCATTTCTACTAAAAAAAGTAAACCTTAATAATATATACATTTTTCTATTTATATTTTATTTGACAATTATTCTATATTTCTTTATATTCATAATCTAAAGCTTTTGCAACCATTTTATTTGTGCATACTCCTTTATATGTATTCAATCCTTTAAGTATACTCTCATTTCCCTTTTCTTTTAATATAGTAACTACATCCTCTTTTGATACTATCTTTTTTAATATTGGAAGTGTTGCTGAAACTAAAGCTATTGTAGAAGTTCTTGGAACTGCTCCAGGCATATTTGCTACGCTATAATGTATTACTCCGTATTTTTCAAAATATGGATTATCATGTGTTGTAACTCTATCTATTGTCTCTATACATCCACCTTGATCTATTGCTACATCTACTATGACAGAGCCTTTTTTCATAGTTTTGACCATATCTTCGGTAACAAGTTTTGGTGCTTTTGCGCCTGGTATAAGTACAGCTCCAATTAAAAGATCTGCCTCTTTTACTGAATTTGCTATTGTTTTTTCATTACTAAATATAGTCTTAACTCTACCAAAATATAAATCATCAACATACTGTAGTTTTTTCTTTGATACATCTAATACAGTAACTTCAGCACCCATTCCTACTGCTATTTTTAAAGCATTTAATCCAACATTTCCCGCACCAATTATACAGACATTTGCACCTTGCACGCCAGGTACACCTCCAAGTAACATACCACGACCATTATTGTTTTTTTGTAAAAGATTTGCTCCTACTTGTACTGACATTCTACCAGCCACCTCACTCATTGGGCTAAGTAGTGGTAAAGTTTTGTCTGCATCTTCTATCGTCTCATATGCAATAGCTGTTATATTTTTTTTAAGTAGAAAATCAGCCAATTTTTTATCTGCAGCTAAATGAAGATATGTAAATAATTTTTGTCCATCTTTAAAGTAGCAATATTCTTCTTCTAATGGTTCTTTTACCTTTACTATTATATCTGCTGCATCAAAGAGTTCTTTTTTAAGCATAATCTTTGCACCTGCATCTATATACTCTGAATCTTCAAAATTACTTCCAATTCCTGCGAATTTTTCAACAATTACACTATGACCAAGCTTTACTAACTCATACACGCCAAACGGTGTAAGTGAGACCCTCTCTTCGCTTGATTTAATTTCCTTTGGTATTCCTATTATCATTTTTGTTCCTCCTTTTAAGATATAATTAAAATGATATATATCATATCTTTTTTAATTATCCAAATATTTATTTATATTTTTTGTAACATTACATTTGTATTATATCACTTTTGTTTTAAAATTTAAAGCATATTTTTTATATTTTTTTCTGAAACTTATTTTCAATTTATTTTTAATTTATTTTCTTATTTATTTTTATATCTCTTTTCTTAGTTTATTTTACTTTTTAATTCGTAGCATCCAAACTAGTATAGTACGCATTATATAGTTCAGCGTAATATCCTCCTTGTTTTAAAAGTTTGCAATGATTACCTTCTTCTATTATCACCCCTTTATCAAGTACAAATATCTTATCTACATTTACTATAGTAGATAATCTATGAGCTATAAATATAGAGGTCTTGTCCTTAGATATTATATCTACAGCTTTTTGTATTAACTGTTCTGTATGCGTATCTACATTTGCAGTAGCCTCATCTAGTATAAATATTTTAGGATCGTGAGCAAATATTCTAGCAAAAGATATTAATTGCTTCTCTCCTGAAGAAAATGAACTTCCACTCTCTAATGCAATTTCTTCTATGCCATTTGGTAATTTATCTATTATCTCTTGAGAGTGTGAAAGTTTTAATGCACCCTTTACTACTCGATCTGATATGTCAGAATTTAATCTTACATTATCTTTTATACTTCTTGCAAAGATAAATGGTTCTTGTAGTATAATTCCAATTTTTCGTCTTAAACTATTGAGGGTATACTCTTTTATATTTACGCCATCGAGTAATATTTCTCCTTTTTGTATCTCATAAAATCTATTTATTAAATTAGTAATGGTTGTTTTCCCGCTTCCTGTTTTTCCAACAAGTGCTACACTTTCTTTTGGATTTATTACAAAGCTTATATCTTTTAGCACCCAGTTTTTCTTATCATATGCAAACCATACATTTTTAAATTCTATTTTTCCTTTTACTCTTACAAGTTGTTTTCCATCATTTAACTCTTCAAGATATTTTTCTTTTTCTAGCATCTCATATATTTTATTTATTGATACAACGGACTCCTGTATTACTTCTATATTTTCTATAATATTATTTATAGGATCAAATATTTGTTTTATATATGTTACAAATAAATATATAAGTCCTACATCTAAAACTATATTAAACCACCTGTTTGTAAATGCTACTATAATTATTGATATACCCACATTTTGTAGTATCAGCATTATAGCAGGAAGTAGCCCTTCTAAAATTCCTGTGATTTTTCTAGATTCAAATAAATCTGACGTTAATTTATTACATTCTTTTTGCTTTTCTTTTTTTCTATCAAATATTTTTATTAGTTTTATACCGTAAATTGATTCTGCAAGAAATGTGTTTAATGATGTTCTTATATTTTTTGAAATACCATATACTTTATGAAGTGTTTTTGATATTAAATATGATGATACTAAAATAAAAGGTATTATTACAAAAGCTAGCATGCTTAGCTGTATACTTAAGTATATCATCATTGCAAGTAATGCAACGATAAGTATAATATCTTTGATAGAAGTTGTTATTACATCTTTAAATAAAGATGCTATATCTTCTACATCGTTCGTTATCCTTACAAATATTTTGCCTGTAGATGTTTTATCATAAAATCGTACATTTGCATGTTCTACAAACCTAAATAATCTATTTCTCAAATCGCGTACTACATTTTCACCCATTATATTAGTTATAGTTTTTGTTATAAAATTAAGTATATTTCCAAATAAAACTATTCCTATATATATAGCTCCAATCATTCCTATTGTAACACCTGCTTTTACAAATATACCTGCACTTAGATATTCATCTATTACTATTTTCATAAGATATGGTTTTATTAGCTCACATATAGTTATTACAAGGGAAATTAAAGTGACGATTATTATTGTTTTTTGATGTGGCTTTATTAAGTCATATGCTCTTTTTAATGTTTTATTTTTCATCTCACCACCCCTAACTCAAAATACTCTCTGATTTTTTTATAGCTTGTTCTTTATAAAATTCATAGTAATTTCCTTTTTTAGCTATTAATTCCTTATGTATTCCACTCTCTATTATTTCTCCATCTTCCATTACAAGTATTCTATCTGAGTGCTTAATATCCGATATTCTATTTGATATTATAATACATGTTTTTCCTTCTACTAATGTTTTTATGTTTTTTAGTAACTTTTGCTGTGTTCTATTATCTAGCGCTGAGAATGTATCGTCAAATATTATTATATCTGCATTATCTAAAAACGCTCTTGATATAACAATTCTTTGCTTTTGCCCCCCAGACAAATCTCCCCCTCGTTCTCCGACTAAAGTATATATTCCGTCTTGCATTTCTTCTACTTCTTTATATATCAATGATTGTTTTAGACTATCTTCAACCTCTTCTTTTAAATATCCGTCTCTAAATAGGGTTATATTTTCTTTTAATGTGGTAGAGAACAAAAAGTTTTCTTGAGTAATGTAACATATCTTATTTCTAAGCACACTTATTGGTATATCATTTATATCTACATTATTTACAAATATCTTCCCTCTTTTGACATTATATAGTTTTACCAGCAAATCCATAAGTGTTGATTTTCCAGATCCTATTTTTCCAATTATACCTATTGTTTCGCCTTGTTTTATTTCTACATTTATATTTTTTAGTACAGTATCAATATATTCAGGATACCTAAATGACAAATCTTTTATTAATATATCTCCAGAAAAGCCTATTTTTTTAACTTCCTCTAGAGGCAGCCTCTTTTGCTCTGGTTCTATTGGTATTTCCAACACACTATCAAGTCTTTTAAAAGATATTGTTCCTCTTTTAAGTCTTGATATAAAATTTGGCACCCAAGTTACTGGATTTACAAATAAAGCAATGTAGGAGTTAAACGTAACAAAGGCTCCTATAGTAATTGTGCCCGATATTATAAGCTTAGAGCCAAATATTATTGCTAGTCCATAACTTAAACCAAAGCATATACTTACACAAGTTGATAAAAGGGTAGAATATGCATCGACTTTTATATTACTTTTTCTAACAGCTTTATTTAAAGTTTCAAAATGTTTTATTTGACTATCTTCTTGGCCATATGACTTAGTTGTCCTTATTGCCTCAGTGCTTTCTTGTAAATACTCTGATAGTTGTGTAAAATGTTCTTGAGATTTTCTAAAATGTTTAATTATTAGTTCTTTTATTTTAAATGTTAAAAACGCTGCTACTATTAATGGTATTATTGCTATTATAGTTAACTTCAAGTCAACCTTTGTAGCCATTGCATAAACACCAAATATACATGTAAATAAAATCCTTGTTCCAAAAGCTATTATATGACGAATCATAATTCTTATCTCATTTATATCTTTTACAAAATAGGACATTATTTCTCCATTTTTCCTATTTTGCAGTTCTTCTAATTTTATTTCCATTACATGCTTAAACACTTTATCTTTTATTTCTTTTTCATATATCCTTATTAAATATGTTTCATAATATTTCCATACAAGTCTAATACCCATAAGTAACACACTAAGCCCTAATAACATTACGATATTATTTATTATTAAGACTCTATTTGCATCTATATTTCCAAGTAAATCTATAATATTTCCAATAATTCTCGCTGGTAATATTAGCAAATATGTATTTAATATTATAGCTACAAAGAAAACAATAAGTCTCCATTTGTTTTTCTTAGTAATTTTTTTTATTAACTCTTTCATTTAACCAACCCTTACATCATTTTATTATACTTAAAATAATAACTTTTTTCAATAGTTTATACTTAAAATAATAATTTTTTTCAATAGTTTATACTTTTTCTCATATATTTTGTCAATTTATATATTTTTTTTAAAACTCTAACTTATAAATATTGGATTAACAGTTACTATCATATTTACACCTTTTTTAAATTTATTATACTCATCCAATTTTTCATATATATTTTTATAAAATTCATTTGTGAGTTTAGTTTTCATTATTATATTTATTCTATATTTATTATTTATTCTTTGAATATATGGTGACTTTGGTGAGAAAACTTTATATATGTTACTTTTTTCTTTATACAAAATTTCATACAAGATATCTGCTTGTTTCTTTACTTGTGTTAAGTCTTCTCCTATAATTTCAAATAGTAGTAAATTTAAAAATGGTGGATACCCAAAGTTTTTCCTATGTTCAATTTCCGCGTTATAAAAACTAGTATAACTATGTTGTGCTACACTTTTTAAAATATAATTATCTGTATCATTTGTCTGAATTATAACTCTGCCTGCTATATGACCTCTGCCAGCTCGTCCTGCTACTTGAGATATATTAGAAAAAGCTTTTTCTGAAGCTGTATAATCACTCATTGAAAGCATTGCATCAATCCCCAACACACCGACTAATGTTACATTTGCAATATCGTGTCCTTTGCTAATCATTTGCGTTCCAATTAATACATTTATATTTTTCGTTTTAAACTCGTCTAGTATTTTTTGATGTGCATCACGAGTCATTGTTGTATCAGCGTCCATTCTAAGTGTTGTTATTTGTGGATATATTTGTTTTAATTGTTCTTCTAATTTTTGTGTACCAACTGTACCACTAGATATATTTTGACTCAAACACTTGGGACATTCATGTATGTTTTTTTCTACATGTGAACAATAATGGCAAAGCAGTAATCCACTATTTTTATGATATGTCATAGAAACATCGCAATTAGGACACTTAAATATATATGAGCATTCATTGCAAGTAAGATAAGAACTATATCCACGCCTATTTAAAAACAACATAGTTTGTTGCCCTTCTTCTATATTTTTTAATATTTCTTCTTTTAATCTTCCACTAAGTATCGATTTGTTTCCAAGTACTTTTTCTTCTTTCATATCTACTATTTCTACTTCTGGAAGCAGTGCATCTCCTGGGCGCTGCATCATCTCTATTAATTCAATACTTCCTGTTTTTGCTTTGTAATATGTAGATATTTCTGGCGTAGCAGTTCCAAGAAGCAGCATAGCCCCTTTTTTTCTGCAAATATATCTTGCTATATCTTTTGTAGAATATTTAGGTGTTGTTTGAGAATAATAACTTGGATCATGCTCTTCATCTATTACAACTAGCCCAACATTTTCAATAGGTGCAAATATAGCAGACCTTGCTCCAACTACTATATCTACGTCTCCTCTTTTTATTCTTTTATATTCTTTTTTTCTATCTGATATAGTCATCTTACTGTGAAGTATTGCTACATTATTTCCAAATCTAGATACAAATCTAGTTAATGTTTGATATGTAAGTGATATTTCTGGAACAAGTACAATAGCTTTTTTACCTTGAATTAACACTTTTTCTAATACTTGTAAATATACCTCGGTTTTTCCACTTCCTGTTACACCAAAAAGTAAACATTCTTTAAATTCTTCTTCATATATATACTTACTTATTTTATCAATCGCATTTTTTTGCTCTTTTGTTGGTGTTTTAGGATAAGTTTTTTCTATTTTTAGTTCATTTAATAAATCTTTTGGTGGTTGTATTTTTTCTATTACAATATATCCGTTTTTTATAACAGTGTTTATAACGGCTTTAGAAATCCCCAGTCCCTCTACAACATCTTGTACAAATACCAAATCATTTTCTAATAAAAACTTAAGTAGCCTTATATGTTTTGCGCTCTTTATTTTTTCAATTTGTATATCGCTTAAAATATCTGCTTCACTTTTTACAAGTTTTAATATACTCTCAGATTTTGTATTTAGACTTTTTTTGCTATTTTTAGATACCGTGCCTGGGGGCAACATTAATTTTAAGGCATCATATACATTGCAAAAATACAAATGAGAAATATATTTTGCGAGTTTTAATCTATCCTCATTTATATATGATATATCATCAAGAATAGATATAATTTCTTTTAATTTATATTTTTTGCTAGACTCCTGTTGTAACTCTTCATCTACAAGCTTTACAATTAGCCCCTCTTCTGTAGAGTTTCTGGACCTACCAAAGCTTACTTCAACACGTTTCCCTATACTTGCACTTTCTTCTAATTTTTCTGGAACTTTGTAATCATATACTTTATTTAAACTTTTAATCGACGTATTTATTAATATTTTTGCTATCATTTTATCAACCCTTTTCAACCACCTATTATACTAAACAAAAGTTTATTTGTCAACAAAAAAATCTACTTATCAAATTCAAATTTTCTATTAAAATCTTTTAGTTTATTTCTTTTCATTCTACTTACAAAACATATTACACACTCCAAAATAGCAGAAATTTTTAAAAAGATTTCTGCTATTTTTATTGTTTTTTTATCTATGCTCCGCTCATCATAGCATCTGTGTAAACTTTGCTAAACAATTCAAAATTTTGTATATCTTTTAATTCAAAGTTAAAAATCTTTTTTATATCAGATGTTACAACGTACTTTATAGCAAGAAGAGATGCATGTGTTATTTCTATAGTTCTTTTTCTATCCTTTGTACAACCGCAACTATTACATAAAAATGTATTATTTACAAAATCATAATATATTTTATCTGCTATATTACTTATTTCTTCAGGTTCTTTATTTATATGATATAGTTTTTCATTACACTGGTTACACTCATATAGCCTTGGAGCAAAGCCTAAAAGAGCAAATAGCTTTATCTTAAAAGTTGCTACTACTTGTCCTTTTGGTTTGTCTAAATTTTCTAATACATATATAGTGTTTAAAAATAGCGCTATTATCTTAGAGGTATCTTCTGACTCCTCTATTACACTTTGCAATATTTTAGTAAGCTCAAAAGCTATTTGTAATTTATCAAAATCAATTCTTAATTTATAAAACATGTTTATAATTGAAGTAGAATTTACATAGTAAAAGTTATTGCCTTTATATAACACAAATTCGCTATATACCAAGTACTGCGAGCTTGCAAGTATAGGGCTATTCGTTTTTTTGGCTCCTCTTGCCATACACGATATTTTACCCAACTTATCTGTAAGCACTGTTATTATTTTATCATTATCTTTAAACGTTACTTCCTTTATCACTATCCCATTGACCTTTATTAATTTCATTTAATAACTCACCTATATCTATTTCCTTATTACTGTCTATTTTTTCATTTATATTTTGTTCTGCATTTTTATTTATCCCTTGAGTTATACTATCATCTAAACTACCATCTTGTTTTTTCTGTATTTCATCTGCCCCTATGCCTAAGCAAATTAGCCTTTTATATTCTAAAAAGCTTTCTATATCACCAGTATTTAAAAAGATATTCCATGCTATTTTTTCATACATTTTTATCACCCACTAATATTATTTTGCGCATTTTAAAATGCATTATACAAAAACTTTTATCAATTTTTAGCTTATCTTATTTATATTTTTCCTTTTATATCTTTTAGATAGTTTTCCATTTGTTGCCAATGTGGTCTTACTTTAACCCAAAGTTTTAAATTAACTTTATCTTCTAGCATTGCCTCTATTTCCACTCTGGACTCACTACCTATTTTCTTTAGCATCTCACCATTTTTTCCAATTATTATACCTTTATGGGACATTTTATCACAAATCATATTTACTTCTATATCATATACGCTCTGTTTGGATTTATTTTTTCTTTTTTTAAACTTTTCAACTTCTACTTTTATTCCATGAGGCACTTCTTCATCCAAATTATTAAGAGCTTTTTCTCTAATTGTTTCTTCAACAAGTTCTTTTTCAGTTATATCTGTAATCTCATCTTCGCTATACATAGGTAGGCCTTCTTTTAAATACTTTTCTATATTTTGTAATAAAATATCTAACCCATCATTTTTATATATAGATATTGGGATTAGCTCTTTGAACTCGCCACCAACATTTTTCATAAATCTATTATACTCATCCATTATTTTAAGTATATTTTCTTTTGGGACTTTATCTATTTTATTTATACAAAGTATTGTATTTGCTCCAGACTGTGCAATACGACTCATAATTTGTTCATTTGCAGTATCTATTTTAGGTTTTATTGCATCTACTAAATATACTACAACATCTACACCTTTAATAGAATTTTCTACTCCTTTCATCATATATTCACCCATTCTACTTTTAGGTAAATGTACACCGGGTGTATCTATTAAAACCATTTGAGAATTTTGAGTAGTTATTATTCCTTTTATATTAAACCTTGTAGTTTGTGGTTTTGGTGTAGTTATTGCAACCTTAAATCCCACTAATTTATTTACAAGTGTTGATTTACCTGCATTTGGTTTGCCAATTATTGTTACATATCCACTTTTTATTTGTATTACCCCCTTTATTTTTTATATTAATTTCTATATACTTTATTTGAATATTATATCATGTAATTTTACAAATTACAACATTTTTTTTAAACTATACTATAGTACAAGTAATATTAAAAATTACTTGTTTTTTTGCATGTACCATAGTATCATATGTTATTTTTCTATCATAGTATATCTATAGATGAGGTGTTGTTATGATGGATGAAATATGTTATACCTTAGCAGTAAGACAAAGAACGTGCCAAAATGGTATTTCAAGAAAAATAGATAATGTCTATACTAATGTAAATACCAATAGTATTGTTCCCCTATCTTTTGGGTATCAACTAAAAATAATACAAAGATGTAAAAACTTTGTTACAATACAAATATCAAATTCAAACACTATTCCAAACTTGATATTTAACATTCCAAACGGTGGCTATAAAATATTTGATTTACCAAAAGAGAGTGGAACGCTTAAAATATTTGTTGGCGCTACAGGAATAGATTGTGGCGAGAGTGTTGTTTGCTGCAAAAGGATTTAATTAGGAGGTATTAGCATGAATGATTTTTGTGTAAATTTAAATATAAATGATTGCATTTCAGGAGATGAATGTACAAATACATTACAAAAAGAAATAACTATTACATCTAGTTCAAAATCCGCTATTTTACAAGGAGATTATATCTTAAACATTATATATGTAAGCTCTACATATTTTACTGTTATTATACAAAACGGTGTACATGTAATTATACGAAATATATATCCTACCTATCCTATGCAAATATCTCTACCTACAAAATGTTGCTGCCATATATTAACAGTATCTGGCACGTTGGGCTAGCTTTATAAAAAAATATAAATGGAGGATTTAAAATGGATATAAACTGCGATTGTAATTGTAAAAATGCTGGTTTTGAATTTATAGCTCTAAGTACTGTTGCCACAATAGTGCTTTCTTGTGATTTAACCATATCCGAAATGGATTTGCTTGGTAATTTTCTACAAAGTATTGGCCAAAATTTAGCTACTATTGTGGCAGCAAACTCAAATTGTATTGCAATTTGTGAAAAAGAAAACTGCAGCAAAAAAACGGGCTAGCTTTATAAAAAAGTACGAAAGTATTTTTTATAAAGCTAGCCCTAGATACTATGCATTTTTCTTAAATTCATTTATCTGCTTTTTAGCATCTTTTTCTTTCAAAGACTGACGCTTATCATAAAGCTTTTTTCCAACACAAACGGCAAGTTGAACTTTAACCCATCTCCTAGTAATATACATCTTCGAAGGTACAAGTGCATATCCATTTTGTTTTATATAACCAAGTATTTTATATATCTCAGATTTATGAAGCAATAGCTTTCTATCTCTTGCCGGTTCAACATTGTTTATATTTCCCATCTCATATGGGCTAATATGTACATTTTTCAAATAGACTTGTCCATCTCTTACTAGAGCAAAACTATCCTTTAAATTACACATTCCATCCCTTATAGACTTAACCTCAGTGCCTTTTAATTCAATACCACACTCTATTGTCTCAATCACACTATATTTAAAATTTAACTCTCTATTTTTTATACATACATTGTTTTTATTTACATATTTTTTATTCAATATTTAACCAACCTTCTTTGCTATATCTTTACTTTATATTTATTATATTGTTCTTTTTTATTTTATTTTTAAAAAACCACAAGTGGCAATTTTTGTGATACCACAACCAGCACAATCTTTACTACATCTAAGCGTAGTGATTTCTCTTGTAGATTTTATATATTCTCTTTTTAAAAATTCTTTATCTACACCATGCCTTATATTATCCCAAGCAAATACATGCTCCATATCATATTCTTTATTTGCATAGTCTGATATATTTACCTTAGTAGTTTCAAATGCTTTTTCCCACGCCTCAAAATTTAAACACTCTTCCCAGCTATCAAATTTTGCTCCATTTTTGTACGCTTGATATATAACATCGGCTATTTTCTCATCGCCTCTTGATATAACGGCTTCAAGCATAGATACTTTAGGGTTATGCCATGAATATTTTATACTTTTATTTTTTAATTTATCTTTTAAAAACTGTTGTTTTTCTTCAATTTTTTCAATGCTATCTTGAGCACACCATTCAAAAGGCGTATGTGGTTTTGGTACAAAAGTTGAAGTAGACACCGTAACATTACATCTACCTCTTCTTCTAGTATTTGGTATATCATAAAATGTAGCCACTATACTATTTGCAAGTTCTACAATTCCTTCTAAGTCTTCCATTGTCTCGGTAGGTAGTCCTATCATAAAATATAGTTTTATATTCGACCACCCATTTTCAAAAGCAAGTTTACAAGAAGAAAGTATTTCCTCTTTTGTTATATTTTTGTTTATAACATCTCTTAGTCTTTGAGTTCCGGCTTCTGGCGCAAAGGTAAGAGAACTTTTCCTGACAGATTGTATCTTTTTTAAAAGTTCTAAATCAATTGAATCAATCCTAAGAGACGGAAGAGATATTCCAACTTTTTTCTTTTCTCCAATTTGTATTAAACCATTAGCTAAATTATTAAAATCTGAGTAATCACTGGTACTAAGAGAGGCAAGGGATACTTCGTTTATACCCGTACTATCTAGCGCAGCTTTGGCAAGTTCTAATAATTTTTTTGACGTTTTTTCTCTTACTGGCCTATATGCATATCCGGCTTGACAAAATCTGCACCCCCTAGAACATCCTCTAAAAACTTCTAACGATACTTTATTTTGTACAACTTCAACACTCGGTACAACAAAATCTACTGGATAAGTAACTTCATCTATATTTTTAACTATAACTTTAGTTATTATATTATCTGATGTATGAATACTTGGGATATATATTCCTTGCATATCTTTAATATTTTCTAAAAATTCTGCTCTTGGCCTTCTTTTAACTTGCCATATTCTGTATTTATCCATAAGTTCTACTATGATTTCTTCTGCTTCTCCTATTACAAATATATCAATAAATTTAGACATAGGTGCAGGATTTGCAGCACAAGGACCACCCGCTATAACAAAAGGATCTCCTTTATGTCTATCTTCTGAAAATATTGGAACACCTGCAAGATCAAGCATATTTAATATATTTGTATAACTCATTTCATATTGAAGCGTAAATCCAATAAAATCAAACTGCTTTATAGCATCTTTTGATTCTAAGCCATATAAAGGGATTTTTTCTTCTCTAAGTAGCTCTTCAAAATCAATCCAGGGAGCAAATACTCTTTCACACCAAGTATCGTCTCTTTTATTTAAAATATTATATAGTATTTTCCATCCAAGATTACACATTCCAATATCATATATATCTGGAAAGCAAAAAGCAAACCTTATTTTTATATCACTTATTTTTTTCACAACTTGATTGTATTCTCCACCTACATATCTTGCAGGCTTAGCAACGCTTAAATATTGCTGTCTTGTAAGATTTACCATTGTTTCCCCCTTTATTTGTTTTTAAGTTTTTGCATTTTTTTCTACCATCTCTTTATATGTTTTTGTAACACTAATATTTGCATTTATAAGACTTACAAGCTCATTTGCTATATCACTTGTTAATATCTTTGTATCAACTATAGAACCATAATCAGTAGTTTTTGCATATCTTTCTAAATTTAGTGGTAATTCTAAATATACATATTTCATTTCATTCATAACATTTTTACCTGTGTTTTTTGTGATTTCCGATATTTTCATAGTAGTATCTTTTAGTAAAAAATTCAAATTATCTAAATAAAATTTGTTTTCTTTTAATATAAAGTCAGCATATATTTTATTAATTTGTTCTAATATATGTTTTTTTTCTTCATTTGTAAGATTAGTTACAATAACACTATTTACTTCCGATTTATTTAAAGATTCTTGATTATCAATGTTTTGTATATTTTCATTTTGTGCAGATACATACGTCTTAGACAAATCTTTTATTGAATTTATAGCTATATTCATAGAATCAAGCAATCCTGCAGATGTCACCTCATAAAGTTTTATTTCCTCTGATGTATTATTATTTGATTCTGCATTTAAATTATCTTTTGATATGTTAGAAATTTTTCCATCTTCTACTAAAGATTCTTTATTATTTCCAGCATCAGATGATTTTTCTGGTACTTTAACGACCTCTTTTTTAGAGGTTGAGCCATCTAAATATTTTTTTATATTATCACGCCTTGCTTCTAACTCTTTTTGAACAGTAATAATCATTTGCTTTTCATCTATGTTTTTTTGTGAATCTTTATATGTATCCTCTATATCTTTTGAATAATCTATCATTTTAGATTCCAAAGTAAGTATTTGCTTTTCTATCTCACCTAATTGTTCATCTGTTATAAGAATATTTTTTAATACTTGCTTTATTTGATGAATTTCTTTTACTTTGTTTGTATATTCTTTTAAAAAGTTGTCATATGTATCTCCTTGTTTTACCATAATATGCAATTCGTTTAATTTATTTGAATTATCTACGAGCGAATTGGTTATTTTTTCAGTTCGTATTTCTAAATCTTTTATTTTTTCAGTTCTCTTCTTCGGAATATACTCATTAAATGTTTTATTTATCTGTAAGTCAAGAAAATCTTTAGTATTATTTACTTGAGAAATATACTGCATCAATTTTAAAGCTGCAATATTTCCATCTTCAAGACTTATATTTTCATCCAATTTCACATCACGTGTTTTTACAACAATAAAAAGCGCATATACATCAGGAACTTTTAAATAACTTCCCTTTACTACATCACGTATAGAAAAACCACTTGCAACATCCATAGTTGATACATCTTTTGTGATTTTTAATCTTTGATCAACTATAGAATATAGCCCAAACATAGGAGTATCTATATTCAGTCTAATTGCAGGATATGTGTTATACTCGTCCTTTGTTTTAAGTTGCGCCAACTTTGAATCTATTTCGATTAAAGAGCTTTTTAATTCTTTTAAGCACTCTTCAAGCATCATATTTATTTCTTCTTTTTGTTTTTTTATTTCCGTCTCATTAAGTGGTTTACTATTTTGAGTATCTGTATTATTTACTGAATTTATAGTGTTTGTACTTGTATTTACATTTATATCACTAGATTGTGAATATACCCTAGATACCATAATAATACTTAAAGCACAAAATGTCATTCCAATTTTTAACAATATGTTTTTTTTCATAAAATAAAAGTCCTCTCTTCTTATAATTATGTTTCTTACATTATACCATGTATAAAAGTTCTTGTAAATAGTTTGTTTGAGTTTATTGGGCTAGCTTTATAAAAAAAATTAGCTGGTGGAATTAAAAGTTTAGCTCAACTAAATTAAGACTTTATTTTTCCACCTTCTTTTGATGTATACAATAACAATAAATAAAATACGCCTCTACATTATATTTAAAACAATACTTATTACAATAATAAAGCCTAAATATTTAATTTCTAATTTAGAAGCAACTATTATATCTACTCAGTTGATAAGTATATTATTTGCTTCTTTTCTTTGCTATGTCAACTAAATTTTCAATCAAAGATACTACGGTAGTAATCCCAACTCCTCCAGGAACTGGTGTTATATAGCTTGCAACTTTACTTACCTTGTTAGTATCAACGTCTCCTATTACTTTTCCATTCACCCTATTTATTCCCACATCGATAACTATTGCACCCTCTTTTACCATATCGGCTGTTACTAAATAAGGTTTACCTACCGCTACAACTAAAATATCTGCTCTTTTAGTATGTGATTTCAAATCTTTTGTTTTAGAATGACATGTTGTAACGGTAGCTCCTCTTGCTAAAAGAAGTTGTGCAACTGGCTTTCCTACAATAATGCTCCTACCTATTACTACAGCCTCTTTACCCACATAAGTCTGGCCTGTAGAATCTATTATACTCATTATGCCTCGTGGGGTACATGCAACAATACCTTGGCTTAAACTAAATAACTTTCCAAGATTTAGCGGACTAAATCCATCAACATCTTTTCTACTATCTATGCTCTCAAGTATTTTAGTCTCATCTAAATGCTTAAATAAGGGTAATTGTACAAGTATTCCATCAATACTTTCATCATTATTTAGCATTTTTACAGTATCTATTATTTTTTCAGTTGTAACAGATATATCAAACTCATATTCTACTTGTATTACGCCTAATTCATCACAAAGCTTTCTTTTATTTTCAACATATATTCTCGAAGCATCTAACTCATTTGCAAGTATCACTCCAAGTTTTGGAACAATTCCTTTTTTTCCTAATCTTGCTATTTCTATTTTTAATACCTCTTTTTTATCTTCTACTATTTTTCTTACGTCTATTATTGTGCCCACTTTATATCACCTTATATATTACCCTTTCTTTTTTCAAGAAAATCTATAGTATCTTTCAAATAAATTGCCGCACTATATGGCGCAACTTTACTTGGAAGTGCTAATGCCCATATTATATTTAGCCCTAAAGACTTAGCAGCATCTAGTTCTACACCACCCGGTGGAGACGCTAAATCTATAATAGTACAAGTGTTTTTAACTAATTTTAACCTGTCTTTTGTGAGAAGTTGTATGGGTATAGTATTAAATATTATATCAAAATTTGGGAGATACTCTTCTATATTTTCTAAACTTATACCATTATACCCTAAAGCTCTAATTAATGCAATATCTTTTTGATTTCTTGCTTCACAAAAAACATTTGCTCCCATGCCCATTAGCATTTTTGAAAGTACTTTTCCTATTCTACCATATCCCATAACAAGTATGTTTGACCCATGTATTGTATGAGATGTAGCCTCTATAGCTGTAGATATAGCGCCTTCAGCAGTAGGAATTGCATTAAGAATTGCAACGCTTTCAATATCTAATAGGTCAAAAAACTTGACACTGTTTTTAGCAAACTTTTCTTTTAATTCATCGCTTATAGCTCCAGAATATACTATCTTATCTGTACCAGCTAAGCATTCGATTAATTCATCACAAGAAATAATTTCCCCACTTATTTTAACACCATCACGAGAAAACGGAATTGGTGCAATAACAACATCTGCCATATCAAATGAAACTATGACCTCGCCTCTGTCTCTATACATTTTTCTTAAATTTAGACTTCTCTTATCTGTACCTATTACACAATACTTTTTCAATTTTATCACCTTATAACCCTTCTATTAATATATATTAATTTCGTAGAAATATATACTGGGCTAGCTTTATAAAAAAGGCTAGAGGGTACAAAAGTGCATTCGCTAAAACCTT
>JAVXNL010000010.1:12759-31564 GCA_036645795.1 Clostridia bacterium | reverse complement strand
GATTTGATAAAAGATAGTACTACTTGGGGAAACCATAGTAATAATCTAGATAGAGGAAATGTAACACAAAATACTCCTGCAAAATCTGGAGCATTAGATAGTTGGAGTACAAAAAACATATATGATTTAGCAGGAAATGTATGGGAATGGACAATGGAATCTTATTCAACGAGCGGTCGCCGTGTTCGTCGCTCAGGTAGTTACGACTATTCTGGCAGTCTCTATTCAGCGTCTTGTCGTAGCGATATTCCTTTTGGCCATAGGTACGCTGGTTTTGGTTTTCGCGCAGCGCTTTACGTTAAATAAAAAAAGATGAGTAGCAGATTAAATTGTAATTTGCTATCACTAAAAAAATTACACAGTTAAAGTTCTACTCCCTAATGAAGTAAACAGTATTCAAGAGGTATGTATAGTAACTGTGGAAGATGTGGATAAATGAAGGAATAGATTTAGATTAAAGTGTATAGAGCATGTTGAAAAAATAAAAGCTAAATTTATAAAATGTAGTACAGCTATATGTTATATATAGCTGTACTTATACATTTGATTAGTATATATTTAAGTATTATGTTATTGCTTTTATTATTGATTTTTATTTACCTCTATTATTTGATTTTGTTTTTTAGATACTTTGTACTTCTTTGTTTCTAATTGAGAATATAAAGAAAGGTTGTAGAATTGGAAATATAATACTTAAAATTAAAAATATTATTGCAAAGTTTGGGGTTCTTGATTGATATATTTTATAGAGTATGCAATAGTAAAAAAATATCAATAGAACTATAGATAATCCTTTGGTATATGGAAACATAGTGGATAGTGCAATAAAGGGTAATAGAAATTCAGTTTTTTCTATTTCTATTCCTGCTATTTTTGTAGGACCTACAATTATACCTTCTATATAAAGGCAAAAATATGGTATGAAACTTATAAAAGCAAGTTTATTTCCTTTTGATTTAGCCATTTTATATAATCCGATTGCTCTAATTAACCAAAGGAATATAGTAGATAGTATAATGATTGCAAGTGTTGTAATAATAGTGCTTGTTAAATTTGACCAATCTATATTATCTAAATGAATAATTTGAGATATTTTTTTTAGTATCATATTTATATTTTCTGGAAAGATGTTTTGTATATTATTCATTTTTTCTCCTCTCTAAATTTATGGGTAGTGTAAAAGTTTTATACTTTTATTGTATATATTTTGTGCTTGTTTTATATAAATTATACAAAATATAAGTGAAGTTTGGAAAAATTAGTAAAAAAAATAAGAAAAATCAGTAATACTATTGACATTATTGAGTAAATATTAGATAATAGATAATATAATAATCAAGGGGGTGCGGTAATGGGTATTGAAGCAATTTTAGAAAGAGTAAAAGAGGTAATTGGTGAACAATTAGGAATAGACGATTTAGATGTAGTTACTATAGATACAACCTTTATGGATGATTTAGGGGCTGATTCGTTAGATATTGTAGAGCTAATAATGGCTTTAGAAGAAGAATTTGATATGGAAATACCAGAAGCAGAAGCTGAGAAAATCACATCTGTTAGTGATGTAGTTGAATATATAAAAAATAACAATTAATTGTATACTTTTTTGTATACGAACAATTAAAGGGTAAGCCTAGGCTTACCTTTTAATCTTTGCTTGTTTTACTTATTTTTTTGTTATTTGTTTCTCTTTTTTAGTTAAATATTTATTATTAAATATCTTGTTTTTTTCTTTTGGTTTTAGTCTTTCTTGTTTTGCTTTTTGCTTGGGACTCATGTAGTTTTTATGAGTTGTTTCAAATAATTCTTTTAAAAGTTGTAAGTATAAATCTCTTTTTTTTAAGCCAATATTTTGTCGACAACCGCTGGCAAAGTATAGGATAGAGTTTTTATTCTCAGTATATAGTAGCTTAGCAGAATTTTTAATATTATGATTTTCATGTTTTGGACAAAGTATTAAAATATCTGCTGAGGAGCTAGAGTAGTTAGTGGGTATAGAGAATAGATATTTTGAGCTTAAAATGTTTAGATGTGTTTGCTTAGAAATTCTTTTTAAATCTTTTTGGTAAGTATTAATCCAACTTTTTTTAATATATAATTTTTTTGCGGAATTTATGGCATACAGTTTCTTTTTAAAACTATTATGTTTTATATTAATTGTTTTAGATAAATATGAGGTGATTATATTATTGGGTATGACAAGAGCTGCTTCTATTACAGCTTTGGTTGATATATCATTTCTTTTTGCAAGTATTTGTATTGTGATTTGAGCACCAATTCCAACGCCACAAATTGCAAATACATGTCCATTGAAAAATTTATCGATATATGCAATGATTTGATTTGCACTTTTTTGTATACTCTCAAAACTATTACTTGCATTATCTGAGTGGCCATCTAATATAGTAGCAATAATTCTGTAGTTTTTTTGCAAGTCTTCTATTTGATTAGCCCACATCCAGTAAGATAAAAATTCACTGTGAATAAATATAATTACTGGTTTATCTTTGTTTCCAAATTCTTTAAAAATCATATATCTCTCCTTTTTTTGATATTATATCACATTAGGTTTGGGTTTTAAAGCAGTTGGGAAAAAAAGTTTTGTTTGCTAGATTTTTTGTTTTATAAATATAGGTTTTAATTAATGGTTAAATAAAAAGTAAAGAAAGGCAGCGCTTTGGGTATGTATTTAATAAAAACAAATAAACAAATATTATATAAATAATAGAATTTATGTTATGATGCTGTATAAATTAGAAGTTTTTGAAAATTGTAATTTATATAATATAGTTAGAGAGATATATAGCACATGTTTAAATATTAAATAATCTTATAAAAAAAGTTAAAAAAATGCAGTCAATATTACAATTTAGCTTGAAAATTGAATGCTTTTTATATATAATATATTATATGAGGATGTGTATAACATGACAGAGGAAAAAAAATTAATGTTGCTACAAGCAAAACTACACTATATATTTAATGATATATCGCTGTTAAAGCTAGCTTTAACACATAAATCATATGCATATGAAAATAATGGAGTTGAAAAAAAACAATATAACGAAAGAATAGAATTTTTAGGAGATGCTATTTTGGAGCATATAATATCAGATTTACTTTATACACAAAAGCCACTTCTTACTGAAGGTGATATGACAAAAAAAAGAGCTGCAATTGTATGTGAGTCATCTCTAAATAGTGCAATGAGAAGAATTGATGGACAAGAATATATATATTTAGGGAAATGTGAAAAGATAAATAATGGTAAGTTTAAAGAAGCAATTACTGCGGATGCATTTGAGTCGATTATTGGAGCAATATACTTAGATGCAGGATATGATATTGTAAAAGATGTAGTGCTAAATCTTTTGGGAAAAGAAATAAATATAGTACTCTTAGATGGAAAGTTAAACGTTGATTATAAAACACATTTACAAGAAATATTGCAAAAGAATGGTAATGTGAAAATAGAGTATATACTTGTAAATGAAGAGGGGCCCGAACATGAAAAAACATTTTATATAGATTTGTTATATAATGATAAAAAGATTGGTGAAGGAATTGGAAAAAGCAAAAAACAAGCAGAACAAAAAGCAGCAAAATATGCTATTGAAAACTTATGATATTAGCCTTGATCTAAAGCAGGAGTTAAAAAATATACAAAACAAGAAGGAACAATATACTATACCTGTATTTATTCCACATAAGGGGTGTAATAATGAATGCGTTTTTTGTAATCAAAAAAAGATAAGTGGACATGAAAATCCAGTAAGTTTTGATGAAGTAGATGATATAATAAATAGTCATTTAAAGTTTTTTGATAATGCAAAAAAAGATATTGAAATAGCTTTTTTTGGTGGGAGTTTTACAGGAATTGATATAGAGAGCCAAATTGGATATTTGAAAGTTGCAAATAAGTATATAAAATTAGGATATGTAAAAGGTATTCGAATTTCAACTAGGCCGGATTATATTAATAAAGCTATACTAAATGTATTAAAAAAATATAATGTATCTACAATAGAACTTGGGGTACAATCAATGGACGAAAAAATTCTTGCTTTATCTAAAAGGGGTCATTTGAAAAAGCATGTTATAAGGGCATCAAAAATGATACATCTGTGGGGATTTGAACTTGGAATGCAAATAATGATAGGGTTACCCGGAAGTACTCTTTTAAGTGAGACAAATACAATTAAAGAAGTTTTAGCAAAAAAACCATCATGCCTTAGAATATATCCTGTATATGTCTTAGGTGGTAGTGAGCTTTATACTATGTATAAACAGGGGGAATATATACCGCTTACTCTAGATTTAGCGATAAACAGGACAGTTGAAGTCTTAAAAATATGTAGTAAAACAGATGTTAAAATTATAAGGATTGGGTTACAATCAACAGATGAAATAACATCTAAGAATGCAGATATTGCAGGACCCATATGTGATAATTTTGCAGAGTATGTATTAGCAAAAATAGTTTTAGAGACCATAGAGTCAACTTTTTTAGCAAAAGAAAAAGCTACAAAAAAAGCACAAAAAATAAAAAACGATAAACCTAAATACGAGTCAGTATATTTAAATTTATACGTTCCAAGTAAATATATATCTATAGTAGTTGGTCCCAAAAAGATAAATAAAAAATATATGTATGATAAATATAATGTGATATTAAATGTAAAGGGGATAAATTAATGAAAAAAGTTATTTTTGTATCAAGTTCAGGTGGACATTTTGCTGAATTATTAAGACTTGAGGAGTTATTTAGTCAATATGAGTATATGCTAGTTACAGAGGATACAAAACTAACTAGAACGTATGTTGATAAATATAACATTAAGTATTTAAAGTACGGTTCAAGACATTATTTTTTAAAATATATATTTGTCTTTTTAACAAATGTATTTAAATGTATAAAGATTGTAATGAGCTTTAAACCAGATACTATAGTTACTACGGGTGCACATACTGGTGGAATAATGTGTATAATAGCTAAAATATTTAGACATTCTAGAATAATATATATAGAGTCTCTTGCTAAAACAAAAGGGCTATCTGTTACGGGTAAAAATGTATATCCATTTGCAGATAAGTTTTATGTACAATGGGAAAGTCTTGCTCTAAAATATAAAAAAGCGGAATATTTAGGAAGGTTGATTTAAATGATATTTGTAAGTGTTGGAACTCAAAAACAAAATTTTAGTAGAATTTTTGAACTTGTAAATGAATCTAGAGAATTAAAAGATGAAGAAAAAGTATTTCAAACTGGTCATACAGCTTTTAAATGTGAAGGCGCAAAGATAATATCTTTTATGAGTTTAGAAGAAATAAAGAAATATATAGAAAATTCTAGTATTGTGATTTGTCATGGAGGGGTAGGCTCTATATTTGACGCATTAAAGTTAGGAAAAAAAGTGCTTGCACTACCTCGCCTACATAAGTTTCGGTGAGCATGTAAACGACCATCAAATTGAAATATGTGAAGCTTTAGAAAATGAAGATTACCTTATGTATTACAAAGACGGAGAAGATTTTGATGAAAAAATAGTGGAACTCAAAAATAAAGAATTTAAAAAGTATGTATCAAATAATGATTTTTTGGATAAATTAAGAAAAGAAATATAATTATAAAAAGTTAGCGTGTAAAATATATAGTATAAAAACAAATAAAGAGAGTATTTATTTGTTAAAAAAAGGGGGCGATTAGTTTGCAAGATAGAGCAAAAAAAGAAAAACTTCTAAAAGAAGTTAAAAACGATAAAACAGGAAAAAAGGAAATCGTAGTAAATAAAAAAAGAGGAATTGAAATATTAAAAGAGGCTTTTTTTATAATTGTAGGAACTTTTATAATTAGTGTTGGAATAAATTTATTTTTACTTCCACACAAAATGACAACTGGTGGGGTAACAGGTATAGGTACGATACTTTTTTACGTTATGAATATACCGGTAGGACTTACTTTACTCGTTTTAAACATTCCACTTTTTATAGTAGGTGTAAAAAAGCTTGGGCTAAAATTTACAATGAAGACAATGGTAGCCACTACATTATTATCTATATTTTTAGAAGTATTTAAATATGATAGCGTTATAGCAACTCAGTCTCTTGACCTGTTTACATCTTGTGTATTTGGTGGACTTCTTAGTGGATTTGGATTGTCTCTTGTTTTTAAGACGGGAGCAAGCACTGGCGGATCTGATCTGCTTGCACAAATAATATATAAAACAACATCAGTACAAAGTTTGAGCCAAACTTTAATGATAATAGAGATTATAATTATAACAGGAATAATTCTTGTTTTTAGAGATATAAATTTAGGACTTTATTCACTTATTTCAATGTTTATATCTATGAAGATTGTAGACATTATGTTTGAGGGAATATTTTATACAAAGGTTGTAAATATTATAACCAAACATCCTGAAAAACTTGTAGATGCAATACTTAATGATTTGAAAAGAGGAGCTACAATAACAAAAGGAATTGGAGCACACTCAGGAGAAGAGAGTACTACTATTACATGTATCATAACAAGGCCGCAAATAGCTAAATTAAAAAGTATTGTAAGACAACAAGATACAGACGCGCTTATGTATATTACGACAAGCAATGAGGTAATTGGTGAAGGTTTTAAAAGTATATAACCAAAGTGAATTATTAGTTTATTTAAAGAGGGGGAATTTAAAATGTTTAGAACTTCAAAAGGGGTATGGATAGGAGATAAAAAATATATTGTTATATTTAAACTAGCTTTTTTTGATAAGATATATTTTGCGTGTAAAATAAAAAAGACCGATAAAGAATATATATTTACATATTTTGATAAAGAAAAAGAAGAATTTGTAATTGAGGAAAATTCACTTATAATTGAAAGATTAAAAAATGATATAAATAAAATGACAGGGAAAAAATAAGGAGGCACAAATGGCAAATATAGAGTGGTTACAAAACAAATCAAAACAAATAAGAAACGATATAATAGATATGGTATATAGTGCAGGCTCCGGGCATTTAGGTGGGAGTCTATCTTGTGTAGATATTTTGGTTTGTTTATATCATGAGATAATGAATCTAGAAAATAGTATTGATGGTACAAGAGTAGATAAATTTGTACTATCCAAAGGTCATGGAGCTCCAGCATATTATGCAGTTCTTGCAAGTAAAGGATTTATACCGGAAGAAGATTTAAAGAATTTAAGGCGATATGATAGCTATTTAGAAGGTCATCCAAGTAATAAAATAAATGGGGTTGATAGTTCTAGTGGTTCACTAGGACAAGGTCTATCTATTGCAAATGGAATGGCACTTGCAAATAAAATATCGGGTAGAGATGGGTATGTGTATGCTCTACTAGGAGACGGAGAGATGGAAGAAGGTCAAGTTTGGGAAGCTTTAATGAGTGCTAATAAATATAATCTTTCTTCTTTAATAATGTTTATTGACAATAATGGACTTCAAATAGATGGTACAATAAAGAGTGTTAAAAAACTTGAAAATCTAGAGGAAAAAATAAAATCATTTGGATTAAATGTAGAAACAATTGATGGTCATAGCCATAGACAGATAATAGATGCAATAAATCGTGCAAAACTTACTAATATGCCAACGTGCATTATAGCTAAAACAATAAAAGGAAAAGGCGTATCATTTATGGAAAATGATGCATCTTGGCATGGGAAAAGTCTAGATTATGATCATTACAAAATGGCCAAAGCAGAATTAGATAAGGAGTTGATAAGATGAAATCTACTAGAAAAGCGTACTCTGAGTTTTTATGTGATATAGGTAGTAAAGATAAAGAAATTGTAGTTTTTGACGCAGATTTGGCATCAGCTACTTGTACAGCAGATTTTAAAAATATGTTCCCAGATAGACACTTTGATATGGGAATAGCAGAACAAGATATGATAGGGACTGCTTGTGGTATGGCAATGAGTGGAAAGCATGTTTTTGCATCTACTTTTGCAATGTTTTTAGCAGGTAGAGCGTATGAGCAAGTTAGAAATACTGCAGCGTATTCACATGTAGATATATGTTTGTGCGCTACACACACAGGACTTGCTGTAGGTGAGGATGGAGCGACACATCAATGCATAGAAGATATTGCACTTATGAGTGTTATACCAGATATGAGTGTACTATGTCCTGCAGATGATATAAGTACAAAAAAGATTCTTAGTAAATGTTTAGAAAAAAAAGGGCCAAAATATGTAAGGCTTGGTAGAAATAATGTTCCAGATATATATACTAAGGAGAATGAGTTTTTTCTTGGACATTCAAATACATTTGGAGATGGTTGTGATGGTACAATATTTTGTGTGGGAACTACTGTAAACATTGCACTTAATGCAAAAAAAGAATTAGAAAAATTACGGGAAGTATGTAAGAGTAGTTGATTTGTATAGTATAAAACCTGTAGATAAAGATACAATAATTAACTGCGCAAAGCAAACAGATAAACTTGTTAGTATAGAAGACCATAGTGTCATAGGTGGGATAGGTAGTATTGTTGCAAACGTGCTTTGTGAAAGCTATCCAAAAAGATTAGTAAAACTTGGTCTTCAAGATAGATTTGGAAAATCTGGAAATCCTGATAAGTTATACGAAATGTATGGTATAACATGTCAAAATATAATAGATGTATTTTATAGTAAAACAAAAGGGCAAGAATAAAAGTAAGGATAAGGAGAAAAAATGGAACCATTAGCATATAGAATGAAACCTACAACATTAGAAGAATTTTATGGGCAAGAAGAAATAATAGGTGAAGATAAATTATTATATAGACTTATAAAAGCAGACAAATTAACTTCTGCTATATTTTGGGGGCCTCCTGGTTGTGGAAAAACTTCTCTTGCAAGAGTTATTGCAAACACTACTAAAAATAAGTTTGTGACTTTAAATGCAACAACATCAGGAGTTGGGGATATAAAAAAAACAGTGGAAGATGCGGGAAATATATTTGTAAATCCAACAGGAAAAGTTATACTTTTTATAGATGAAATTCATAGGTTTAATAAATTACAGCAAGATGCTCTTTTACCACATGTTGAAAAAGGTACAGTTATACTTATAGGTGCTACTACAGAAAATCCATATTTTTCAGTAAATAAAGCCCTTATATCTAGATCTACTGTATTTAAGTTTGGTGAACTCAAAAATCAGGATGTTTTAAAAATATTAGAAAATTGTATAAAAGATAAAAAAAACGGACTTGGTAATTATAATTTAGAAATAGCAGATGGAGTATTAAATTTTCTTGCTATGAATTCAAATGGCGATGTAAGAACTGTTTTAAATGCTTTAGAACTTGCAGTGCTTACAACAAAGATGAATGACGATGGTAAAATTTTAATAGATAAAGATGTTGCTCGTAACTGTATACAACAAAAAAAATCTATATATGATAAAACTGACGATTCACACTATGATGTAATATCTGCTTTTATAAAATCAATGAGAGGTGGAGATGCGGATGCAACACTTCACTATTTAGCACGAATGCTCGCTGGTGGAGAAGATCCAATGTTTATTGCCAGAAGAATTGTAATACATGCCGCAGAAGATGTAACTATTGCAAATAATGAAGCACTTGTTGTAGCTGTGGCTGCAATGAATGGAGTTCATCAAATAGGAATGCCTGAAGCTAAACTACTATTAGCACAAGCTGCAGTAGTTGTAGCACTTAGTCCAAAATCAAATATTACATATAGAGGTATAAATCAAGCATTAGAAGATGTAGAAAAAGAAGATATTGGACAAGTACCTATGCATATAAGAAATGCAGCGGTAGCTGCAATGACAGAATTTGGTTATTCAAAAGGATATAAATATCCTCATGATTATAAAGATGCAAAAGTACAACAGCAATATTTACCGGATAAATTGGTAGGTAAGAAATATTTTGTGCCAAAAGAATGGGAGAGTTTTTATGAAAAAGAAAACTAATATAAAGATCTCAATAAATAAAGATTTAATGGTAACATCTTCACATAGAAAAAGAAGAAGTGGAGCAATTGCGCCAAAAGAAGAAAATACATTTAAAGAAAACGAAACAAATAGAGATACTAATAAAAAATCAAATATAAGTATTAAAAGAAAGTTAGTAGATAAAGCTGTTAGGCAAAAGGAAAAAAGCGTGACAGGTGTAGATGAACAATTACAAGACATAGTAGAACAATTGAATGAAAAAAGTTATGAAAGTCATATTGATAATAATTGTGATAAAACAAGAAAAACAAATGTAGAGCCATTGGATACAAAAAAAGAATCTAACAATTTAAATAAAAAGCATATAGACTTAGATATTGTTAAAAAAAGAAAAGATTCTAAAGAAGGTCAAATAACAAATAATCAAGAGGCATTAGGAAAAGAAGGAAAGCAAGATAATAAAGAGCGCTCTAAAGTTGAAATTCAAAATAAAATGCCAAAAGAAGATATGAAAACATTGAAAAGTCGAAGTGAAAAAAGAGAAAGAAAAAACATTCCAGATGAAGGTATTGAAATTTTAAATAAATATAAAAAATCGATTAAACAAAAAAGAGATATGCTAAAAGGTAAAACATATAAAGAGGTAGAAGAAGAGCTTGAATATAAAGCAGAAAAAAGCAAAAAACGAATACCTATAATTATATGCACATTATTTATATTTGTAGTGATTTTACTGTATGTTTTTTTTACATATGGCCCTATTATTGGAATAAGCATAAATAAAGCAAGCGGTATATCTAATGATAAAAAAATAGATATAGCCACAACCGAAGAAGACATATATAAGATGTATGATAAAGATTTACTTGTTTATTCAAATCAAATTATAAGAACATATAATAGAAATGGAAAGAAAAATTGGGAGTATAAATTATCACAACAATTCACCCCTAGTATATATATAAAAGATAGCTATATGGTAGTTAGCAATAATGCAAATGGTACAATATATTTATTTCAAAATAAAAAGGAAATTTTAAATAAAAAAATAGATGGAATTATACAACATGTGTTTTTAGATAATAACGGTAATTTTGCAATAGAGTACTCAACAACAGGCTATAAAAAAATAATTGGAGTATACTCAAAAAATGGTCAAAATTTATACAATACTTATCTCTCAGGAAATGCAATAATAAATATAGAGATGTTAAATGAAGGAAAAAAACTTGTTATAGCACAAGTAGACTCTTCATCGTTTAAAGTTGGAACATCAATTAGTATGATTGATGGAACAAAACAAACAGATAATATAAAAGAAATTGTAAAATTAGATAATAATTTATTGTATGACTTGACTATTCAAGGTCAAAATATTATAATGTTATTAGATAATAAAATTACAAGTTGTGATATAAATAGTGGAAAATTAAGTGATATAAAAAACTTTCAATCTACTCAAATGCTATTTGTATCGATATTTGAAAATTATTATACTTATGTAGAAAAAGTATTATCTGAACAAAAAGATAAGTATAAAATACAGATGTCTAGATTTGATAATAGCCAAATAGGTAGTCAAGAGATTGAAAATTTACCAAAGATAATGAAAAATAGTGGGATTTTAACATATCTTTTATATCCAAATAATTTACAAGTTATAAATAAATGGGGTGTAGAAATAAAAAACATACATTTAGATGCGCCTCCTAAAGATATAATAATCTTCGAAGATGAAAGAAGCGTTGGACTAATTTATACAAATAAGATATATATTATAAATATATAAGGAGGAGATAAAATGGTAGTAGATATTATTATTGTTGGGTTATTGGCATTGGAAATGTTTGATGGGTATAAAAAAGGTTTAGTGGGTGTGCTAGTAAGTTTTGCAAGTATTATACTTTCTATACTTTTTGCTTTCATATTGCAAGCACCACTTGCAGATTATATAGCAAATGATACATCCATTGGGACAACACTTACTCAAACGATTCAAACTAATTTAGAAGATATCGCAAGGCAAAACGCTGAAACTCCAGATTCTAATAAAACTAATACTTTTTATGATACAATATTAAATAGTATAACAAACGGTGCAAAAGATACACTTACATCAAATGAGTCTGCTAAACTTATAACTAATTTTATTTTAAAAGGCTTAAGTTTTGTAGGGGTATTTGTAATAGTATTTATAATTTGTTTTATTTTGCAGATGATACTCAATTTAGTGTTTGATTTACCTATTCTTAGTAGTATAAATAAACTTGGAGGAATCGGAATTGGTGCAATAAAATCTTTTATAAAAATTTCAATATTTTTAGCTGTTTTATCATTTATAGCACCTATGCCATTTGCTGCTAAAGCAGTAGAGATAGTACAAAACAGTATTGTTGGAAATTGGATATATACAAATAATATAATAGTATCAATTATACAATCAGGGCTAAAGATAAAAGTATAGGAGAAAAGAGATAATATGAGTGAAAAGAAAAATAGTGAAAAGAAAAGTTTGGTTTCAAAGTTTACTAAAGCATTTATCATAATTTCTATTGTTGGAATATTTATATGGAGTGGTGTTTTTGCATTAAACTATGTAATGGATGGAAAAGAAGAAAAAAATGCTGATGGTTCAAAAAAGGATTTTGCACCTAAAAAAACAGTTATAAATGCTCTTGTTTGTGGAGTTAATGATAATTTAACTGATACAATAATGTATGCTAGGTATGATGTAGAGACTGGTAAAATATCAATGATGTCAATACCTAGAGATACATATGTTACAAACGAGTATTGTATAGGGCATAAAATAAATGCAATATATAGAGGTAAAAATATTGTCCCACTTGTTAGTCAAGTAGAAAAACTATTAGATGTAAAAATAGATTATTATTTAGTATTTGATGCTAATATGGTAATAGAGCTTGTAGATGCTATTGGTGGCGTTGAGGTCGATGTCCCTATAAATATGAAATATGATGATCCAACACAGAATTTACATATAAACTTAAAAAAAGGTGTACAAGTATTAAATGGTAAAAAGGTAGAACAATTTGTAAGGTTTAGACATAATAATGATGGTACAGGATATGCTCAAGGTGATATTGAACGAATACAGGCGCAACAAAGTTTTATGAAAGTCTTTATGAATACAATATTAAATCCTAAAAACATTACTAAACTTCCAGAAATAGTAAAAATAGCTCTTGAAAATACAGATACAAATGTAACTGTAAGAGAAGCTTTAAAATATGTGAGCGATGCAACTAAAATAAATACTGAAAATATACTTACAGTAACAGCTCCAGGCGAAGCAAAATATATAGATAATTTATCATATTTTTTAATGGATGAAGACGCAGCAGCAACACTTATAAAAGAAAAATTTAATACTCCACCACCACAAGAAGAAGTAACATCTAAAGATACGAAAACTAGCGAGCAAGATACTAAAAAAGAAGGTAGAAGTACAAAAACTACTACTACGAAAACAACAAATCCTTAAAGCGCTTAAAATTTAAGGTGTAATAAAAATAATAGATGTGCAATAAATGTGCAATAAACATTTAAATCAATCCACCAAAAAAACATCGTTTTTGGTGGATTGATTTGAGTTGAGCATTAAATAAGTAAATAATTAAACAATTAAATGTAGAAAAGCAAAACATTTTGTATGTTTTTGTAACAATTTAGTAAATACTTTACTTTTATATATATGCATGTTAATATATATGTTATATTTTTATAGTTATATATTTGCACATTTATATGTTTATATATTTTTTTCTTTAGTTGTTTTGTCATAGTTATATAGTAGAGCAGAGCATATTACTATTACAATAAAAAGCAAATAGATATAAAGTAAAGGTAAATATTTTTTCAAAGAATGTATATCAAAGTAATTACTACTACTAAGGAATTTTACTGTATAGGTATTAGAAATATTTATATTTTCACCTTTAATACTTGCCTCTATATCACCTACAATATCTCCTGGAGTAATATTTTCATCTTCGAGTTTATTAAAATCAACATTTAAATTATAGGATGTATACTCATTTGACTTAGCTTTTTCTAACGCATATTCATCATTTGTTAGTTGTATAGTATATTTTTTACAACTCTTTTTATCAATGATATTAAATAAATATTTTGAGTTGTCTAAGACTTTTTGTTTAGTGAAATTATCAAAACTATAATTAAATAGCGTGATACTATCAAGAAATCTAGCTTCATTTTGTGATATGTTTTGAGAACCATCAAATACTGAAGAGATAATGGTTTTATCTCCCTTTTTTGCGTATCCTACAAACGTTCCACGTGCTTGTGGTGTATAGCCAGTTTTACCACCAACAGTATACTCATAATACATTTTAGGATATTTTTTTTCAAACATTTTATTAGTGTTTTTAAATTCTCTTTTTTTAGGTGTTTTATTAGTCGGCTCAATTATAATAAATTTAGTTTCAACTATTTTTTTAAATTCTTCATTTTGCATAGCATATCTCATAAGTTTTGCCATATCAAAAGGCGTTGTATAGTGATTGGCATCGTGAAAACCATGAGCGTTTGTAAAATGTGTATCATTACAACCAATTTCTTTTAATTTTTTATTCATAAGCTTGGTAAAGTCATTTAAATTTCCAGATATATTTTCGGCAAGTACATTTGCCGCATCATTTCCAGATTGTAATAGTAATCCATATAGTACGTTTTTTAGAGAAATAACTTCACCTGGAACTAAAAACATTATTGAACTTTCATAAGGAGTAGATTGTATTGCGTTATTTGAAACTACAATAGATTTATCTAAATCTAAATTTTCTATTGCAAGGAGTGCAGTAAGTATTTTAGTAGTACTTGCTGGATAAACTTTGCTATATCCATTTTTTTCAAATAATACATTCCCACTATCGAAGTCCATTGCAACAGATGCATTTGAGTATAGTTGCAAATCATCATTAGTGTGTATTTCGTTGCTATTTGTAGCATTATTTGTGTCGATATTTCCTGTAGAATATACTTTGCTAGTTATATCAAACAAAAAAATAAAGAAAAAAGTTATACCAAATAAATAAATAAAAGTATTTGATATCGTATATATCTTATTGTTATATTTGTGCAGTTTGCTCAAAAAATCACCCCTAATAAATATATGTATATTATATACTAATTTAAATTAAAAATAAATAGAGGAGGAGAAAAAATGAAAAATATTAACAAAATTAAAGAAATTATATTAAAATACAAAATATATATAATATGTATCATTGTAGTTATATTGTCTTTTGTATCTATTTTTATACAAAAAAAAGACAGAGAAAATACACTAAAAGTAAACTCAAAAGAAATATCTTCGAAAAACGGAAAAATAGCAGTATATATAACAGGCGCAGTTAAAAATCCAGGAGTATATTACATTAATGAAGGAGCACGAGTAAGTAATGCTTTAGATGTCTGTGGAGGGGTACTTGAAAATGCAGATATTAATGCATTAAATTTAGCAAAAAAACTAATAGATTCTGATAAGTTAGTAGTTCCTGTAAAGCAAGAAAATAAAGAGGACGTATACGAAGATGCATCAAGCAGTGAGGATGTTTATCGGTGATGAGACAAATAGCTTAAAAATAAATATAAATACCGCAAGCCAAACAGAGCTAATGGAACTTAATGGAGTCGGAGAATCTACAGCTAAAAAAATAATTAATTATAGAAAAACCACACCTTTTAATGAAATAGAGGATATAATGGAAGTCCCAGGAATAGGGGAGAGTAAGTTTGCAAATATAAAAGATAAAATTTGTGTTTAATTCCATATATATACACTATAAATAACATATAGTATATAAGGTGAAAATAAATGAGATATTATATATATTTAGATAAATGTTTTTTAAGAACACTTTTTTCTACAATTGAAGATTTTGATTTTAATATAGAAGTAATTGAGTTAAAAGAGATGAAAAGCTATACTACAAGCAATCTACTAAGGTTAGATCCATCGATAGAAAAATTTAATGATTGTGAAAATTCTTGTTCACAAGATATTGAGTGTAAAAACGCGGATAAAAGTAATAGAAATAATAATAAAACAAAAAGGCAAAAAAAAGGAAATATGAATAAAGAAAAAATGGGTGTATGTTATGATCAAGGTAGAACATGCAATATTCAAACAGAAAAAAGATATATAAATATTGAAGATGTAACTCATATGAAAAACACTAATTTTTATCATGCATTAACAAAAACGTTAAGGGATAACACAAGAGGTATTACTAATAAAAGAATATGTGAAGAAAAAGGCTTTATACATCCATATTTAAGAGGAGATGAGACATATCCATTTCTTGTAGAAAATGGTTTCTTTATGATAAATAATTGTTATGTATGGTTTGATAAAACACTTCTTGAATGTGATTTATCACTTCTTAGTAAAATGGAATGCAGTGTATGTGTAGTGGGTTACACGATGAATTGTTTGGGTGAAAATAGTATTGAAAACAAAAAAATAATAAAAGCTCTTGCAATATTTATAGAATAAAGATATTAAAGTATATAGATATGCTCTAAAATAATAATAAAACCTATGAATACATTCACTTTTTGTATTCATAGGTTTTAGTTTTAATGTTTAAGCTAATTTTAACTAGTTAGTTTTTATTAATAAGTAGACTATATGAATATTAAACTGTAAAAACACCTTCGTGGCTATTCATTATAGTATGTATTTGTTCACGATTTTTATTTATAAATTCAATAAATTTATCTGCAATTTGTGCGTCAAATTGAGTACCTTTTCCTATTTTAATTTGGTCTAAAGCATAGTTTGTGTCAGTTTTTTCTTTATATGGTCGTTTAGAGTATATAGCCTCAAAACAATCACATAAAGAAAGTATTCTTGCATTATATGGAATTTTATCACCTTTTAGTTTGTCAGGATAACCTTTACCATTATATTTTTCATGATGATAATATATAATTGGTGCCACATCTTTATATATACTAGATAAAGAAAGTATATTTGCCCCAATAACGGGATGCAGTTTTATAGTTTCATATTCTTCATCAGTAAGTATGTCTTCTTTTTGTAAAATACTATCAGGAATACCTATTTTACCAATATCGTGAAAAAGACCTGCAGTTCTTAAGTTATTTATTTGAGTCTCTTGCAAGTTTAAAAATTTTCCGAAAAGTACAGCAAGAGCTGATACTCTTCTGGAATGTTCTTCTGTATAGTGATCTTTTGCTTCAACTGTGTTTAGCAGTATTTTTGCAAAATCAGCTAAGTATTGTTCTAATTTCATATCCATATTACGAATCTTTTTTAGTTGCTCAGTATATTTAATACCACTTTGTATAAACATTATAAGTTGATCAAAGCGAGAGCTTTTTTCAAAATAGGCTTGAATATCTAAAGTTTGCATTGTTTCAATAGAGGGGGCTAAATCTCTATGCATAGACATAAGAATTATATAGATTTCTTTGTTAAATTCTCTGACCAGCTCTATTATTCTATCACCATTTACAGGAGTCATTAAATAATTTACAAGCAAGATATCATAAGAGTTTGCTTTTAATTCTTCAATAGCTGCAACTGGCTCTGTAAAAGCTTTCACAATATGTCCATATTTGCTAAGTACAACTGTTAAAATATCCATCATATTTACGTCATCATCTATGATTAATATTTTTGCATTTGTTATATGCTCCACAATTTTTGCGCTTTTTTCAGCGTTTATTTCGTTATTTAAAATTTCGTTTTCCATAAAACCACCCACTTATATTATAGTATATCAAATATACAAAAAATAATCAATACACAAAGTATAAAAAAGTAAGTAAAATAGAGTGTAAAATAAAGGTAAACAAAAAGAAATTGTGTGCATATAGATACTAATTGTAGGTGTAAAATATGGAATATGTTTTTACTTGTCGAATTACGCGACCGGTTTTTCTTGACTTTTATATATTCACATGGTATATTATGAGTGTCAGGAGGTGGTTGTATACATGTTTTAATTTTTATAGTTTTTTCATTAGTATTTTCATATAGTATTCTTTCATATTATTTTATAACAAAAAAAATCAAGTACATTTATTCTAAAGGTACTAAAATTTCAAATTTTTTAAAAATACCCATATTCAAAAAATATTTTTCAAATATAGAAAAAAGGCTTATAGATTTAGGTAATCCATATGGATTTGGTATAAAAAGATATATTGCATTTAAATATGGCATTTCACTATTTATTTTGTTGATTTTAATTTTCCGTACATCAAATATTTTCATTAGTTTAATATATTTTGTTATATTTTTCTTTTTACCAGATATATTAGTATATTTTTATCAAAAAACAGAGAATATCAAGATAATAAACGAGATAGCTCAAGTTGTTGAAAGTATCATATTATCACTATCAGCTAATATGTCTGTATATGAATCTTTAAAACTTAGCGTTACCCCAATAAGCCATAAAAGATTTAAAATCGAATTTGAAAAGTTTGTTAACAATTATATGATGTATAATTTTAATATACTAAAAGCTGTAGAAGAGTTTGAAACAAAATTTAATTCTTATGAGTTTAACATGTTCTTATCAATATTAATCCAAGGGGAAAAAGAAGGTAATATGCTTGAGGGCTTAGAGACTTTTAATGATTCTTTAGACCTTATGTATTTTAAGTATCTAAAACTAAAAGCATCTAAAAGACTTTTGTTTGTATCATTTGCAACGATTATATCTTTAATAAATAGTTTTGTCATCGTTATGTATCCAATAGCAGTACAAGTATCTAGTAATTTAACTGATATTTTTAAATAGAAAAAGTATTTTAAAAAACAAGATAAAATAAATAAGAAAAATAAATAAATAAA
>JAVXNL010000010.1:0-12659 GCA_036645795.1 Clostridia bacterium | reverse complement strand
AAGAAGTAAAAAATAATAAAAAGAATTAACAGTAAAAGTAAAAAATAAGTTAGAAAGGAGAGATTCTATGAATGAATTATATTTAATTAGAAAATTAGTAGAAAGAGGAAAAGTAAAATATTTAAACACGACTAAAAATAAAGAAAAAGCAAGTGCTAAGGCTTCAATAAAAAAGATAGAAAGCAAAAAAGGCGTTGCATTAGCAGAAACAATATTACTTATAGCTATATCTTTAGTACTTGTAATTGTATTGTTTTATCCTAGCATATCAGGTCTATTTAACACATTACTATCAAATTTAAATAATTGGTTCTCACAAGCGCTAACAAGGATAGGTTGCTTATAGTTGAAAAAGTATAGAAGGCAGATAATTGTGATTGTATTAGCTATAATCATATATTTTCTTTTGAATTTTTGTTATAAGTTTTTTTTCGAAAAGTCTGAGTTTTGTCAGGCATATATTCTAAATAAAAATGTTTCAAGAGGTGAAGAAATAACCAAAGATATGGTTAAGCAAATAAATATAGATAAAAAAGATTTATCAAATGAGAGTTTACTTAATATAGAACAAATAGCGGGCTATATTTCTAGTGACGGCTATATCAAAGGTCAAATATTATTAGATAGCATGGTTATAAAAAAAGATAAATATATAAGTGGAAGTGATAAAAAAGAACTAGTATCTATAAAAATATCAAATCCTGAAGACGCTCTATCATATCAAATAGCTAAGTCTTGCATTATAAATATATATTATACGGGAAAAGCTGCACAAGCAGAACAAATAGTAAATAAAGAAAAGTTCCCAAGTATAAATAGTAGTAGCAAAACAGAAGGTTATGTGACTTTAAATGTTATGCAAAATGTAGAGGTTAAAAACGTTTTTGACAGATATGGAAATATATTAGAACCAAAAAATATCACGCGAAATGATGCATCGCTAATAGATACAATTATGGTTGAGACAGATAAAGATACTGTAATGAAGTTAAATAACTTAAAAAGTTATGGGATATTTAGTATATCTTTAGTAAGGTAGGAAAGGAAGAATTTATGAATATAGCAGTTATATGTAAAAAAGAGAATATAAAGATTTGTAAAGTTGTTGATGAATTTGTTATATTTTCAAATGAGTATACAAAAGCACAAATAGATAAAAAATGTGCTAATTACAAATTTATTGCAAATCCCACAAGTAAAACAAGTTTTAGTGTTTGTGTAGTTTTTGCAGATAGTATAAAAGATATACATGAGTGTACTTTAAGGTATAAAAACAAAGGGAAATTAATAATTGTAACTGCTAATATGGATACTGATAATATATTGGAGTGCTTAAAATTAACATCTTGTGTATGCTATATGAAAAACGAGAACATAGATATTTTAATTAAAGTGAAAAACTATATAAAGATAAAAGAGCAAATTTAAAATAATTATAAGAGCATAAAGTAAAAGTTTGAATGGGGGCAATATATGGAAATAAGAGTAATAAAGAAAATGAAAAAAAATATAAAAATTGTGTATTTAACTGCTTTCTGTATTTTTTTTGTAGGAATTATTGCATATATACTTCTAAATGGAGTGGGCAATACAAAAAATAAAAAAGTTGGGGATAAAGCAGAAGTAAATCAAATTGAGTTTTATAAAAATTATATAGACTCAAATGAAGCGGTTATAAAAGGGATGGTGAAATATAGGTCAGTTTTAGTAGATAAAAATAGTAAAAAGATTCTTATAGGAAAAAGCCAAAAAGAATTAGAAAACAATTATTTTGATATAAGTATAAGTAGCGTAAACAACTCTACAGCAGTGGTAAATATAAATAAATTATTTAAAGATTTAAGCCTTTGTAAAGTTACGTCAAATCTTGATGAGGAGTATTTAGATGAAAGTTTAAGACTTATTAATAAAATATTTAATTTGGAGCTTAATCAACAAAACCAAGAAGAGTTGAAAAAACATGTTAAAGAGGCATATATATCGATTAGAGCTGTACAAAATGTGGATAATCCACAACTAAGAAATAAAGTCGTTAATTTTACTATTTCAAAATATGATATGTCTTTAGATATTATAGATAATATGGTAGCTTTAAAAATAGATTTTGGAAAGGTTGGCGTTGTTATATGAAATTAAAATTGGTATTTATAAGTGTTTTTTGTACATTGGCACTTATAGGTTTTAGGGGAAGTTGTAAAGGTATTAGTAGTGACTTTAAGTTTGTTGTAGACACTATAGGGATACCACAGTTTAATGTTTATGGAGATGAAATAAATGAGGATGTATATAACTCATATAATGTTTTTGTATACTCAAATCCAAAAGATATGTATAAGGTAACATCTTCACAAAGATTTAAATTGGAATTAAACAATGGAAAGTGGACACAAGAAGGTCTGCCTTTTAATGGAACTGGTACGAGAGGCGAATACTATTATCTTGGAACAAGTTATAGTGGTTCTTTAATTGAAAATGTATATTTTCCTGTTGACGCAGTACCAGAAACTACGCCTGATTATTGGAACTATATTAGCTTTGGAGGAGCTTATGAGTCTTGGTTTGATGAGACAAAATATAAATATGAAGAACAATTAGAGTTTATGAAAAGTAAAAATATGTTGTTTGATGAACTAGATTTTGTAAATCAAACTTCTAATTCATATAATTTAGTTGAGTACAATATTAGTCCAAATGGAATAGGGCTAGATAGAGCCAATCTTAATACTTGTTCTACTTGGAAGACAATGGGTATTATTTCTACAAAAAGAATAAATAACAAAGGTCAAATAAGAAATGCAATATTTGCTACAAAGCCAATGGCTGCAGAAGCTGATGTTAAAGCATGTATTAAAACGGTTCCAAATATTACTATAAAAGAAGAAGAAAAAGAAGTTGATTTGGCGGTATTATTTGGTACAAACGCTATAAATTTAAATGAGTATGCTAAATCAAAACATGTAAAAGAAATTGCTGCAGTTTTATATATTGATGGGAGGGAAATTGCTAAAGTATCTGATACAAAAAAATTAGAAGTAGATAAAAATATAAATTTTAAAATACATAGAAGTGATTATGATACTCCACAAAAATATCCACTTCATTTAAAAGTAGTAAGTTATTTATATACTGAGTTTAGTGTAGATGGGCTTATGAAAGACGAGATAGAATTTGATGTAATAGTAAATATTGAATCAAAAAAGGAAGTTCCAGTAAAAGATGTATATTTAAAAGTTTTACAAAAAGATAATCAAAAATATTTAGTATCTCCATTGATAAAAACAAATATCACACAAAATGCTAATGCAGAAGGGGTTGTAGAAGCAGGAAGAAATTTAGCAATTTTACTTAATTTAGAAGAAAAAATAAATAAAGAAGATATATCAGTTTTTTTAAATAATCAAAAAGTAGAAACAAGTGAAGTTTATAGTGAAGAATTATTAAAAGTGCTTGAAGTGAAAATACCATCAGATATAAAAAACACCTTAACGAGTTGGAATTATTTAAGAGATAAAACAAAAAACTATTTTGATATTGATTTTAAAAATATAGGGATAAGGGTCAATATACCAAATGAACTAAAAATACAAGTAAATTCAATTGAAAATAAATATGAAAAAATAATTTTATTTGATAGTATTGATGACTTTGAAATAAATATGAACTATATATTTAATAACTCAGTTATAAATAAAGAAGAATTAAAAAGTAAAGTAAAACTAGAAGAATGGGCGGTTTGTAAAATATAGCAAATTTTAGAAAAACGTTTATTATAAAAAGTATTTGTTAAAAGTGTAAGATAAGGAAATGGAAAATAAAGTGAGATAAAAAAATGAAAAATGAAAATAATAAAAACAATAAAAACAATAAAAACAATAAAAACAAAAATAATAATAAAAGCAAAAAAATATATATAATAGATAAGATAAAGCAAAAAAAGGGATTAGGGCAAAATCAGGGTAGCATTGAGATTATATTTATGACAGTTTTAGTTTTGGCTATGTTTGTAATACTTGGGGCTATGTATATTTTATATACACAAATAAATAGTTATATATATCCTATAAAACAAGATATTTTTTATATAGTACAAAATGCATATCTCTCACTTGATAAAGAAAATTTATCGTATTTTGAGTATAAGGTAGATGAGGAGAAATTAAGAGATAAAGTATCATATATATTTAGTAAAAATTATGATACCGTTACGATAGATAAGCTCTCATATAATGATGACCAAAAAAAAGTAGATATAGTATTAAATGTGAAAATAAAGCCGTTAGTTTTATCTAAACAAATAGGCATTATAAATTTAAAATTAAAAAGCCAAGTAAAGCTTAAGATGATGGAAGTGGAGTAATATGAAATATAATTTAAATAAAAAAGGCGAGAGTGCAATTACAATGCCCCTTATACTAATTATATCAGTTATATTTATAGTTGTTATAGGGGTGTATATAATCAATTGTATAATACCATTTCTTTGGTATGAAAAATTAAATTCTATTTCACAAAAGTACATGTTTGTGATAGAAAAGTATGGATATTTAACAGTGGAAGAAAAAGAAAATTTAGTAAAAGATTTAAACAATAGAGGTTTTAATACAGAAAACATACAAATAGATGCGCCAAATAATATAAAAGAATATGGAGAATTATTAGAATTTAGTATTAGGTATAAACTTGTTATAAAAACGCCTACAATAAGTAATAATATTTTAAATTCAAAAGAAAAGCAAATATATATTACAGTAAAGAAAAATAGCTTTTGTAAAAGATAAATATACAACTTGAAAAAATATCAAGTTGTATAAAATATAAAAAATTAAATTTTTGTTAGCTTTTGTAAAGCTTTATCTTCAATAATTAATTTGGACTTTTCTTTTATTGATATGCCAAATATATCGTAAGAGTAATATTGTTTACAAAACTCAGATAAAAATACAAAAGTCTTTATAAACTTTTTGTTCTTTATAGATGATTTGCTAAAAACTAGGAAATAAGTATCAATATACTTATATAAACTGTTTTTACCAAAAAATAATTTCTCGGATTTAGCCACATTACACATGTCTAAAATATCATCTATAGAACTAAAAGAATATACAAAACTATCAACTTTATAATCAATTTTTTTATCATAGTTAGTACGTATTTTTTTCTTTTTTGAAACTTTTTTAGGAATTGTATTTTCTATTAAAGAGTATTTTTGTAATTCGGGAATATTTTCCACTTTTGTAATAGTAACAATAAATAAATTATTGCTATCTGCACTTGCTTCAATAAAAAGTTGTGCATCATCAAGAGAAAAATCTTCTTCTAAGTTTGATTCTTCTAATAAATCTATAAATAGATCTTTTGCTACTAAAGAGTCACTTTGAAGATCTGATAAAGATATTTTACGCTTTTTTAATTCATCAAATGTAAGTGTTATTCTTATTTTATTTTCTGTTAGTTTTTCGACTTTCATAAAAGGCTACCTCCTGTAACATTTTATCTAAATATGATATAATACCTATCATAAGTATATGTATTATATCTCTAAACGGTTACAATGTCAATAAGGACTAAGAAAATGTGTGAAAATAATAAACTGGGGTGCCTTTTTGTACATGTATTATATAAGTTTTAAATTAATAGAACTAAATAATAATTTTTTATAAAGTTTCTTTATCTATAATATGGCTCAACTTATATGAATTTATAAATAAAAATTTGAAAAGTGGTGAAAATCTAAATAAAAAGTAACAATAAATGATGGAATACTTCAAAAGTAAAATAAAGTGAAATAAAGTAAAATAAAGTGAAATTAATGTAAATAATAAAATATGATGTGAAAAGGAGTGAAAATATACTTAAGTATAATTATTTTTATGATTTTTAGCTTTTTTAAAAAAACTCGTGAAAATAGTGCTAATAAAAGGTTGATTATAGCACGAAACTGTGATATAATGACAAAAGTTAATTTCCTTACTCTACATTTAGTGTAGGGTCAAAGGTCCAAAAGGAGGTGAAGTTGTCATGAACAATTACGAAACAGTTATAATTCTTTCAGCAAGTGCACCAGAAGAAGCTACAGTAGCATTCGGTGAAAAAATGAAAGAATTGATTTCTCAGAGTGGCGAACTTACAAAAGTAGATGAATGGGGTAAAAAAACTTTAGCTTATGAAATAAAGAAGCAAAAGGAAGGTTACTATATATTATTTACGTTTGTAGCAAAGCCAGATTTTATATTTGAATTTGAAAGAATTTTAAGATTAGATGAAATCGTTTTAAAACACATGGTTATAAAATTAGACAAATAAATTTAAGGTGTTAGGCTATTAGAAACACATATTTAATATGTAATTTAAGGGGGAATTTAAAAATGAACAAATTTCAATTTATGGGTAGATTAACAAAAGATCCAGAATCTAGATTTACTCAAAATACTAATACACCTGTTACAACATTTTCTTTAGCAGTAAATAGAAGATTTGCTGATGCAAATGGAGAAAGAAAAGCAGACTTTTTTAATATTACAGCATATGGGAAATTAGCTGAATTCTGTGCTAAGTATTATAGAAAAGGTCAACAAGTGTTAGTTGAGGGTAGAATACAAAATAGATCTTGGGATGATCAAAATGGTCAAAAAAGATATGGTACTGACTATATAATAGACAATGCATATTTTGCTGATTCAAGAAGAGAACCAGGAGCAAATAATAGCGGTAGCAATGGTATGGATATTCCATCATCTAGTGTAGACGGAGAGTTTATAACTATAGATGATACAGAAGAATTACCATTCTAAAAATAAGAATGTATTTTTAGTTGAAGGGAGGATATACTTAAAATGATAGACAAAAATGTAAAAAAAGGTCCTAAAGGAGACAAACCTTTTAGAAGACCAAGAAAAAAAGTTTGTAGCTTTTGTGTTGATAGAGTTGATCAAATAGATTATAAAGACATAGAAAAGTTAAAAAAATATGTAAGTGATAAAGGTAAAATTTTACCAAGAAGAGTTACTGGTACTTGTGCAAAGCATCAAAGAAAAGTAACTGAGGCAATTCAAAGAGCTAGACATATAGCACTTTTACCTTATACAGTACAATAAAATATAAGCATAAGCATATATAATGAGGAACTCATTTCAATTTTTTATTGAAATGAGTTTTTGCTATATTACAAAATTTGTATTTATAAGGAATAAACTTAAAACCTTTAATTTCTATTGACACTATGTAACAAATATAATATAATAAGCAGGACGGAGGTTTAAAGATAATATGGCTGAAACATTAGTAACTAGTATATTGGGTGCATTTGGGAGCTTTGCTTCAACACCATTTGGTAAAGAAATTATTGTGGCTATAATTTCTATATTACCTATTTTAGAATTAAGAGGAGGGCTACTTGCCGCAGGAGCATTAAATTTAAGTCCATTTATTGCATATCCTATATCAATATTTTTCAATCTTTTGCCTATACCATTTATCCTTATGTTTTTAACGCCGATATTTAATTGGATGAAAGAAACTAAGCTTTTAAAAAATATGGTAGATAAGCTTGAAAGTAAAGCAGAAAAGCACAAAGATAAATTTGAAAAAGGTGAGTTTATTGCATTGATAATATTTGTTGGAATACCACTTCCTGGAACAGGAGCATGGACCGGGGCATTAATTGCAAGTGTATTAAACATGGATAAGAAAAAAGCATTTGTTGCAATAACTATAGGGGTAATACTTGCAAGTATTATAATGATGATAATATCATATGGCTTTTTAAACAATGCAATGTATCATTAAGCTTTTTATTGAACTTTAAAGATATAAAAGTATCACTTTATACAATATAAAAATAGCAAATTATAATGAAGCTAGATACCTAAGAATATAAAATTAAAATTATAAGAAAAGCCTTAAATTAGTTCTTATATGAAAAAAATAATTTTAGAACTGTTCGTGAAATAGTAACAAAAAAACATTGTGTACTTTTTTACTAAAGCAAAGTGGCTATAAATGCATATATTGTAAAGTTTAGAGTGGTTTTGCTCATTAATAAGTGTCAAACTTGAGATTATATTATTTTGTGTTATGAAAGCAAAAAAGTATATGTAAAATATTGAGGATATAATATAAGTATTATATAACTAGCATAGGAGGGGTTGCATATGAAAATTTTAAAATTTATATTATTAAATATCATTATTTTAATAATAATAACGGGTATACCATTTTTTGTCTTAAAAGCTGGTACTGAAAATCAACATTTAGTTAAAGTTGAGGGAAGTGCTTTCCAAGGACCAGTGGGTTATGCAATTAAAATTACACAAGATGCCGATGCAACAGAGCAAATAAGGGAAAATGTGATGAATTTAAATCAAGAATACACTAAATTATTACATGCAGAAAAGAAAGATATGCTGAATTTGTTTTTATCTGCAGCACTTATTTTAGGTGTTATAATAATTGCTTTTGGTGTATTTATATTAAAAGCAACTAAGTATAAATTGTTTTCAAGTGCTTTAATTACATCAGGCATTTTAGCAGTGAGTTCTTACATCACAATGTATATAACTGTTTTATCAATATTAACATAAACATAAATAAGAGGTGATCTAGCTTAACAAATCATCTCTTATTTTTATATATCATCATTTTTTCTTATATCGATTATATATATTACCATATCATATTTTTTGAATGTGTTATGTGATTTAGCTCTTTTTATTATTAATTGTTTCTGTTTCAATGTAATCAACGTTTAAATTTTGTTTTCAACTGCAATATTCTTATTATAAATAAACTTAAAAAACAAATTATTACAAAAAAATAAAATTCTTTGTAATGTACACTATATTTATATTACAAATGGATAGTTATTACTATTTTTTTGAAAAAGTAGTAAAGGGTAACATAAGTTTAAAAATCTAAATAAAATATATGGAGTAATGGTTTTAAATTAGCTCGAAGTAATCTTGATATAGTAAGAAAATATATTTTAAAAGTGGGATTTGTCACTTTATATAGTTTGCTTTTCATACTATATCATATGAGGTGGTAATTTTATGGAAATTTTTAAAATTGGAGATATCGTCGCAAGACGTTCATATAACTATGATATACTTTTTAAAATATCGGGAGTGAGAAGTAATAATATAATAGATTTAGTGGGGATGACGGTAAGAATTATAGCGGATGCTCCAGATTATGATTTAAAACATATATCAAAATCAGAAGTTGATAAAATGCTTGCAAATGTTGAAAATTCTAGAAGAGTTAGAATAAGTAGATGTTATTCTAATTTAAATAGGAAGTATAATATGAGAGAACAATATATACAAAATGAAAAACCAAATATGTATCAAAAAGATACAGTATTAAAAAAGCCAGGGGTTATACTACATATAGATGGTGATCCAGAATATACACAAAAATGTAAGGATAGCTATAGAAAAATGGGACTTACATCTTATGTATATAATATAGCTGAGTCAGAACAGTACAAGCAAGTATATGTCTTATTACAAAAAATACGACCCAATATACTTATTCTTACAGGACATGATGCATTTATGAGACGTAGAAATGATATGTATAACATAGATAACTACAAAAATTCAAGATTTTATATTCAAGGTGTACTCGAAGCTAGACGTTATGAGCATAATTTAGATAATCTAGTTATATTTGCAGGTGCTTGCCAAAGTTATTATGAAGCTATAATATCAGCTGGAGCAAATTTTGCTAGTGCACCTAAACGAGTACTTATTGATATGATGGATCCACTTATAGTAGCAGAGACAATTGCATATACACCAGTAGATGAATTTGTACCGCTTGCTAATATAATATCCAATACAAGAGAGGGAATAAAAGGTATACGGTGGATTACAAACTAGAGGTCAATACAGAACAGGAATGCCTGGCTTATAGAAATATAGGCTTTATTTTCTAGTATAAATGCAAAATAAATATTAACCTGAGTTTGGCAGCTAAAAGCAGCAAACGATACTACTAGTAGTGTTTGCTGCTTTTTGAAATGTGTTATGTGATTTCTCTTTTTTTAGCATTAATTGTTTCTGTTCTAATGTAATCAACATTAAATGTTTTTTCTGATTTTAAATATATTTCTTTTTTGCTTCTAATCATTGAAGAGATTTCTTTTTCTAAATAACTAACATTTACCTCTTTTAATGTATCAATTATTTGGGTAGAACTATATTTAAATTTTGTTTTTAACTGCAATACCCTTATTATCAATAAACTTAAAAAACATATCATAAAAAGCACTTTTATTCTATCTGTATTTTTTAGATATATTGTCCTTGCTCCAAAGTCACTTTTTATAACTTTAAAACTTTATTCTATTCTCCATAAGCCTTTATATTTATTATCTCATATGTTGTAAGTTCTACTTCGCTTGTGATAATTGCATAATATCCATCTAATTTAATGTTATTTTAAGAATAAATTCGCTATATTTAACGTGCATCACCAGATGGTGACACTCCTTATAGTAATCAGAAAAAATCATTATATATTAAAGATTTCAAAATAAAAAAACTTAACCATATAGAAAAATAATGTATCAAAATAGTACATACGTTATTTTTGTGCTTAAAGTCATAAAAAAGGAGATGAAAAAACATGCTTTGTTGGGTATATGTTAATGTCAATATAAAAAACACCCTGCAAGGTCAGTAAAGACATTGCAGGGTGAGAATTATTTATTTTCTCCGTTATTGTAAGCATATGCTAACAGGTAGCATACACTTGCTCCAATTAGGGATTCCATTACCCATGCGAAATAAATAATATTGTATGGATAAATGGTTATCCCGACAGGGACAACGACCTCGTGAAATCTTTCCCTCAATCTCATGAGGTAATTAGATTCTTCAATTGCTGTCACCGTACGGTTCTTCGACATACTATCAAGTTCTTTATAAGTACTTGACAAAGTGCCATACCAAAACCCAATGTCATTTTGAGGGTTTTGGATAAAAACCGATACAGTTCCTTCAGTGAGGCCTTTTGCCTCGGCATAGTCAAGAGCTTTTTTTAGCTCTATTTTTGCCGTTTCGGTATCAGTTGCCGAACCTGTTCTGTGGATATATGAAACGCAGTTCATATTAAAATCCGCAATTTTTATTACTCGCACGGTTGCCCATGCGAAAAACAGTAATGTGAATATAAATCCCAGGGCCAGAAACAGTTTTACCATTAGGTCTTTTTTCATTTCTTTCATTTTTTTCCTCTTTCGTTTGCTTGGAGGACATTGCCTCCGAAAATTTTTATATATATTTCAGAGGCGCTAAAATATATTATAATTTAATTATAGCACGGTCAAAATAAAAGTGCAAGTTTTTTACCAAATTATATGTTGCTTTAACAAAAAAATAAGTTACCGTTTACTCAATGCTGTTAACCTAAAATATTTAAGATTAGTAAAAAAATCACTAATCTTTTTTTGAAAGCAAAATATGTAGTGGCGATATTACATTTATATTACATTTTAAAATATTTTCAAAATATTATTTATCTTTTCCAGTACTTATTTTGTTGTATTCTTCATCCAATTCATTTAGTGTTCCAAAGTCACTTTTTATAACTTTAAAACTTTATTCTATTCTCCATAAGCCTTTATATTTATTATCTTAGATGTTGTAAGTTCTACTTCACTTGTGATAATTGCATATAGTTATAATTTACGGGGTAAGACAAGATTGAAAGACATATAGAATACTTTCTTTTGAAAAAAGCGAATATAAAGAGTATAGCGTTATATGCTACTTTTTGATTGGATAATTTAATTTAATGTTATTTTAAGAATAAATTCGCTATATTTAACGTGCATCACCAGATGGTGACACTCCTTATAGTAATCAGAAAAAATCATTATATATTAAAGATTTCAAAATAAAAAAACTTAACCATATAGAAAAATAATGTATCAAAATAGTACATACGTTATTTTTGTGCTTAAAGTCATAAAAAAAGGAGATGAAAAAACATGTTTTGTTGGGTATATTAATGTCAATATAAAAAACACCCCGCAAGGTCAGTAAAGACCTTGCGGGGTGAGAATTATTTATGCTTACCTTTAAGGTAAGCATAAGCTAACAGGTAGCATATGGTTGCTCCAAATAGAGCAACCATTACCCATACAAAATAAAACATATTGTATGGGTAAATGGTTATCCCGGTAGGGATAACCATTTCCTGCAAACTTCCCCTCATTTTCATGAGGGACGCGGATTGTTCCATCCACGAACCGTTTGACACTTTGTCAAGCTCTTGGTAAGAACTTGACAGCGTGTTATACCAAAATCCAAGGTCATTCCTTGGATCTTGTCTAAAAAGCTTCACCGTTCCTTTGGTGAGCTTTTCTTTTTCAGCATAGTTAAGAGCTTTTGCAAGCTCTACTTTTGCTGTTTGTATATCCGCAGCCACCGTGGCCCTACGAATATACTCGCCACAATTTCTTTCGAATTGTGACGCTTTTACTCCCCGCACGGTTGCCCATGCGGTAATTAAAAGTGTAAATACCATTCCTAGGGCTATCAGCCCTTTTATTCTTTTCATTTTTTCTCCTTGCGTATTTTTAGCTCGCCAGCTTTATATTTTATGTCTTAAATAAAATTGGAGAAACAATAACTTGTCTCAATCAATTGTTT
>JAVXNL010000009.1:0-33390 GCA_036645795.1 Clostridia bacterium | reverse complement strand
CAAATGGACTAACAGTATCACAGTGTACAGAATTGGAAACGCAAGAGTTAAAAGAAATGTATAACTCGGTAAATACAAATGGTGGGTTTTATGTAGCACGTTATGAAGCAGGAAAGACAAATGGAACTGCAACTGATGGAACAGTAAAACCAGTATCACAAAAAGGTGCTACAGTATGGAATAATATTCCATGGGGAATAAATAATTCAGACACAGAGCCTGGAAATGGAGCAGTAACTGTTTCAAGAAAAATGTATGCTGCTGACGCAGCAGTGGTTTCAACCCTTATGTATGGAGTGCAGTATGATGCGGTTTTAAGGTTTATAGAGTCAAGTGGAGGCAAAAGCACAGCTCAGATGAAAGATAGTAGTAGTTGGGGAAATCATAAAACTAGCTCAAATAAATTAGAAAATACTGGTTCATCTGAAATTTGGAAAACAAATAACATATATGATTTAGCAGGAAATGTATGGGAATGGACAATGGAGGCTTGCTTAGCCTCTCGTGTTTATCGTTCTGGTAGTTACTATTATTCTGGCCGTGACATCTCAACATCTTATCGTAATTATTGCAGTTCTGTTGTCCAGACGGATACTAGTATTGGTTTTCGTGTAGCGCTTTATGTTAAATAAAAAGATATAGTAAACTATTTACGTATAATTTTGAATTTGACAGTTTTAAAATGATGAAATGACTGTAAAACACTAAATTACTGTGTTGTAGCTTTTGACAATATACTTAAAAACGCACAATGTTTTTGCTTTCTAACTAATTGACGCCTAGCTTCTTTTCATTAATTTTGTAATTTTATTGCATATATAAAGAAACTATAGTATAATGTATAAGTTGCAAAGTTTAAGTCTCAAATAATAATTTGTAGGAGGAAAAACAAGTATGTTAGAATTTATTGGAATAGGTATAAGTAGTGTTTGTTATAATTTAGTGTTTTGTACAATTAATTTATTTTGAAATACTATATTTGAAAATATTTATAGATGGAAAATAGTATCTCAAGTTTTTATTAAAACTTGAGTTCTTTTAACTATAATTGCAGGAATTGTAAAATAAAGTATTTTTTTGGCAAATACTATGAAAGTACTTGCTTTTTTTTATATTATTATATATAATCATAGATGTAGATTACAAGGTGGTCTACAAACAAAGGATAAATTTTAGGAGGTAGAGGGATATAATGGATATATTAAAAATTTCAGCAAAATCTAGCCCAAATGCAATCGCAGGTGCAATTGCAGGACTTGTAAAAGAAAATGGACGTGCAGAGATGCAAGCAATAGGAGCTGGGGCTATAAATCAAGCAGTAAAAGCGGTAGCAATAGCAAGAGGATTTGTTGCTCCTACTGGTGTAGAACTTGTATGTTCGCCAGCATTTACAGAAGTAAAGATTGATAATGAAGATAAAACAGGAATTAAATTCCTTGTCGAACCACGTTTGTAAAATTAAAATATATAAATTGAACTTAAAAAGATAGAAAAAATACTATCTTTTTGAGTTTTTTTATGATATAATTGAGCCATAATATTACTGTAGTATTAAGGTGGTGATAAAGAATTGAGTTCGAAAATTATTAGTTCAGGAAGGTATAAAAAAACAACAAGAAGTAAAGCCAAAAGTGATAAAAAAAATGGTAAAAGTAATGTTTCAAGAAAAAGAATAAATGATGACAAAAAGATAAAAAGAGAAAATATAAAATATAATAAAGAAAGAGTAAAACTTTCAAGAAGTTCAAAAAATATAAAAAATGCTAAAACTATACCAGTTAATAAATCTGACATTACATCAACGACTATTACAACTACAGATGAAATAAAACTTAACGGAATAAGTAAGAATATAATTTTAAATGGCAAAAACCAAGATATGTCAAATATAAAGCAAGAAAAATATATAGATACATCAATAAATAATACTAAAAAAAGGAGTAATAACAAAAATAATAAAAGAAAAGGCATTACTAAAAAAGCAGTAGAAAACAACAAAAAAAACATTGATGGAAACAAGACTAAACAAAAGAAAAATATACCAACTGGATTTAAGATAGTGTTTCTTTTTATATTACTTGGCGGAATTGGCATTTCATCAAAATATATTATGAAAATGCAAACCACTACGCCAGTCGCACAAGTTTCAAATCCTATAAAAGAAAAGGTGTCTTTAGTACCAACATATGATTTAAAATTTGGAATAACAAAACTTGATACAACAGATGTGATAAATTCTAAAAATATAATTTTAAATGAACTAGATTTGAAGGCTAAAAACCAATTTTTAAGTATAAATAAAGATTATTCTATAAATTATATGGCTGCAAAAAAGGTAGAAAAAATTACAAATAAAGAATATCTTGTAAATTTAAATAAAGATTATGGATATACATTAGAAGATATTAAACGTTCAATTCAAACTATAAAAAGTTCAGGTACAGAAAATATATATTTTAGTGATATTTTAAATATAGATGAGATAACAAGTGTTGATGATTTACAATTAAAGATTAAATTAAAAGAAGAAAATCCATATTTTATATATACTTTAGACTTTCCAATTTCTAAAGAAAAGATAAGTGAAAATCAAAACACAGAATATTTTCAAACCTCGAAAACGGATAGTGAGCTTACCTTATCTAAAAATAAAAGTAAAAGTACACTTAATACTATAAAGCTATCCAATTATATGGATACAGATGATCTTATAAAAGACTTTAGAGATAAAAAAATAGATGCTTTTTGCGTATCATCAGACAGTGTTATGCAGCTTATTGGTAAGCATGATTATAATATAAAAAAATATAGAGATGGGCAAACTGTGTTTTTATTAGGAAATAAGAATTCTATATTTTTTAGTAGAAAAGAAGTAAGGCAAGCGTTGGCATATTCTATAAATAGAGAAGAAATTGTTAAAAAAGTAAATAATGCTTTTGCAGAGGTTATAGATTTGCCATTTATATACTCAGATATAAAATATAAGTATGATATATACGGAGCTGAAAATGTGCTTCTTTCAAATGGGTGGAAGAAAAATGGTGGTATATATAATAAAACAATAGATGGAAATTCAAGAAATTTAGAGCTTAAGCTACTTGTGAATTTGAATGATAAAACAAAAATAGAAATAGCACAGTTAATAAAACAAATGGTTGAAAAGATAGGTATTAAAGTTAATATATTGTCTTTGAAGCCAGAACAAATAAATCAAATAATATCTTCCGGACAAGGCTATGATATAGTACTTGCAGACGTTTATGTAAATGATTATCCAGACATAAATTATCTTAGAAGTTACGTTGATTTAAATGAAATTACAAATAAAGCTTTCGAACAAGTAAAAATTAGTAATGAAGATAATATCGCGCAAAATATTCAAAATTTACAAACTGTTTTATCAAGTGAGGTAGCATGCTTGGGTATTATGGCAAGGAATACAAATGTTGTTTATCAAAAAGATATTGCGGGTTTTGATGATATTGCGTATATGAAAGTATTTGAAAAATTAGAATCAATTGGTAAAATATCAGATATAAAAACTGATGTAGAAAAATAAAATATAAATGAGGAGGAAAGAATGGAATTTTTTGGAATATTAAAAAATATAGTAGAAAAGGCAAAGGAAAATAAAAAGAAGATTGTGCTGCCTGAGGCTAGTGATAAAAGAGTCTTAGAAGCTGCATTTATTGCAGCAAAAGAGGGAATAGCTGATGTTATATTAATAGGGGAGTTAGAAGAGATTTCTAAAAAATATAACGAGATGAATTTAGATATTAATAAATTAAATATAGAAATTATTAATCCTAAAAAATATGATAAGACATCAAGTTATGCAAATCAACTCTATGAGTTAAGAAAACACAAAGGTGTGAGCAAACAAGATGCAACTAAATTACTAGAGTCATATACATATTTTGCTACAATGCTTGTATATGTGGGATATGCTGATGGAATGGTAAGTGGAGCAATACATTCTACATCTGATACATTAAGACCAGCTTTACAAATAATAAAAGCCGCAGAGGGCGTAAATAGTGTATCGTCATTTTTTTTAATTGAATCTTCAAATAAAAACCTTGGCAGTGATGGTTCGTTTATATTCTCAGACTGTGGGCTTATAAAATTTCCAACTGAGGACGAACTTGTAGATATTACACTTTCAGCCTCAAAAAGTTTTACACAGTTTGTACAAAAAAAACCAATTGTGGCATTACTATCGTATTCAACAAAAGGTAGTGCTAAATCAGACGAAATAGAAAAAACAGTAAATGTTGTAAAAAGATTAAAATATATACAACCAGATATGCAAGTAGATGGAGAACTACAACTAGATAGTGCTATAATACCACAGATAGCAAAGGTAAAAGCACCGGATAGTAATGCTGCAGGTAAGGCAAATGTATTAATATTTCCAAATTTAGAAGCAGGAAATATAGGGTATAAAATAGCTCAGTACTTTGGAAATGCTATGGCTTTAGGACCAATTACACAGGGATTAAAAAAACCAGTAAATGATTTATCTAGAGGATGTAACACAAAAGATATAGTGGGTGTAATAGCAATTACTTGCGCTCAAGCAAAATAAGTGGTATTATATATATGTATAAAAAATAAAGGGGGATTATTTTATGAAAAATTTAGTGATAAATTGTGGTAGTACTACAATAAAATTTCAATTAATTGACATGGAACAAGAAGAGGTTATAGCAAAAGGAAGATGCGATATGATAGGCTATGAGAAAGGCTCAAATATAATATATTCTAATCTAAGAGATGAATACTCTCACACAAAAGAGGTTCCAATGCCAACACATAAAGAAGCAATGGAGATATTAATAGCAGATTTAAGAGATCCAAATTATGGAGTGATATCTAATTTAGATGAAATATCTGCAGTAGGACATAGAGTAGCTCATGGTGGAGATAATTTCTCACGCGCAGTTCTTGTAACAGATGAGGTTATATCTGAGATAGCTGAGCTTGGAAAAATAGCACCACTTCATAATCCAGGAGCGTTAATGGGAATAAGGGCAATAAAGGAAATAGCTCCTAATCTTAAAAATGTTGTAGTATTTGATACAGCGTTTCACCAAACAATACCAAAGTATAATTATATGTATGCAATAGATCAAAAATACTATCAAAAATATAGAATAAGAAAATATGGATTTCATGGAACTTCATACAAATATGTTTTAGACAGATTAACTACTAAATATTTAAAGAAACCTAAAAGTAATGTTAATGCTGTAATATGTCATATAGGTGGTGGAGCAAGTGTTTGTGCAATAAAAAATGGAGAATCATACGATACTTCTATGGGATTTACGCCACTTGAAGGTCTTATTATGGAGACTAGAAGCGGTGATTTAGATCCTGCTGCTGTTATAAAAATAATGAAAGAAGAAAATTTAACTCCAGATGAAATGGAGAAAATACTAAATAAAGAATCAGGAAGACTTGGGATTTGTGGAATAGGAGATCAAAGAGAAATGATTAAAGCTGCAGATTCAGGAAACGAGGATGCACTTCTTGCAAGACGTATGCAAAGTAATAGAACTAAAAAATATATAGGTTCATACATGGCACAACTTAATCGTGTAGATGCAATAGTATTTACTGGTGGAATTGGTGAAAATAATGCAGAAGATAGAAGCTTAGTTTTATCAGATATGGAATATTTAGGGATAGAGATAGATGAAGAAAAGAACTCTTTAAATATACTTGGAAAAGAAGGCATTATATCAACTGAAGCCTCTAAGATACCTGTATTTGTAATACCAACAAATGAAGAAGTAGAAATTGCAAAACAAACCAAGGCAGTGGTTAGTGAATGCTAGAAGTTATACAAAATTTACTAAAAAAATATGATAAAAATATTTGGATAATGTATAATAAAGAAAATTCGGATAAATATTTTTGTAAATATATTCATAAGAATTTATCTACAAAAACTATAGCTGTTATAACAAAAGAAAAGATTTATATTATAGTTCATGCACTAGATGCACAAAATATAATATATGCAGATTATGATAAAAATAAAGTTTGCATATTAATATATGATGATATAAAAATAAATATGGAAAATGTTTTAGAAGATGTAATAGCGGAGCTTAAATTCCCAAAAGAAGTATCTTTTTCATATTCTACCATGGGAGATGCAAAAACAGATGTTTTAACTCATGGTGACTATGTATATTTATCAAAATTTTTAAAAGATATATATAAAAAGTATTTGAAAAAAGTAAGAATTGTATCCGCAGAAAAATTAATGTATGCTCTTGCATCACAAAAAACAAAAAAGCAAATAGAAAGGCTTAAACTACTATCTGGAATAACAAATACTATTTTAGAAGAAACATTTAATTCTTTGAAAGTAGGAATGAGTGAAATTGAAATAGCATCCCATACACTAAAAGTAATGAGGGATATAACAAGCCTTTATATAAACTCAAATGATATAATAACATTTGATATAGCATGGGAAAATTGTCCAATAGTACTTACAGGAGTAAATCTTGCAAAAGGAGGACATTCTATCCCAAGTCAAAAAAAGCTTTTGAGAGGTGACACTATATATTTTGATTTTGGTATAAAAGCTATATTTGAAGATGGAGAAACTCTATATACTGATATGCAACGAATGGGTTATGCCTTAGCAGAAAATGAAGTATTTGCTCCAAAGGATGTAATGAGAGTATTTAATACATTAGTAGATGCAATAGAAGATGGAATTGATCAGATGAGGCCCGAAGTAAAAGGAAAGACAATTGATGCAATTGTTAGAAGGAAAATATTAAAAGAGAATTATCCAGATTACAATCATGCAACTGGTCATCGGAGTTGGTAGTGAAGTTCATGACGCAGGAGCAATTATCTCGCTTAGTACAAGTAAAAGAGCAAATTTAGAATTGATAGAAAATGGGGTATATACATTAGAACCCAGAATAAATATTCCTAATGGTGGTTCTATAGAAGAGATGATACAAGTTACAAAATATGGTGGAATACCACTTTGTAATACACAAAAAAAGATATATTTAGTTAAATAACGGAGGGATTATATATGAATTTAAAATATGAAAAAGAAGATATTTATAGTAGTTTGAATGAAAAAGAATTAAAAGATGTAGATAATTATTGTGATAATTATCTAGAATTTTTAAATAAGGGAAAAACAGAATATCTTTGCGTAAAAGAGGCAAAGAAGATGTTAAGCTCAGAAGGTTTTATTGAAATACAAAAAGTTCAAAAATTAAAAGCAGGGGATAAAGTATTTTTTGTTAATAAAGATAAGTCTTTATTTGTATCAATTATAGGTAAAGATAGTTTAGTAAATGGAGTTAATATAATAGGTGCACATATAGACAGCCCAAGAATTGATATAAAACCAATGCCACTATATGAAAATCATGATATAGCACTTTTAAAAACACAGTATTATGGTGGAATAAAAAAATATCAATGGATGTCAATACCACTTGCAATGTACGGTGTTGTATATACACAAAAACAAGAAAAAATAGAGATTGCAATAGGAGACGATAAAAACGATCCTTGCTTTACAATGGCAGACCTACTTCCACATCTTGCAAAAGATCAAATGAAGGCAAATGCCAATGAGTTTATAGATCCAGAAAAAATGTCTGTAATAATTGGAAATTTAAAAGATAAAGATAAAGATTTGAAAAAAGACAGTGTGAAAATGGCAGTGCTTAAAATTTTGAATCAAAAATATGGAATAAAAGAAATAGATTTTGCAAGAAGCGAAATATCGTTTGTGCCAGCCTTTATAGCAAAATATGTTGGGATAGATAAAAGTATGATAGGCGGATATGGGCAAGATGATAGAGTTTGTTCATATGCAACAATTAAGGCAATCTGTGATATTTCAAAAGATACAAACCAAATAAATAAGACAATATTTGCAGTAATTGTAGATAAAGAGGAGATTGGAAGTGTTGGAAATACTTCAATGGAGTCAAAAACATTCGATATGTTTGTAAATAAGATAATAAAGAAAACAGGAGAGGAAAATGTAGATTTAATGGAGCTTTTCTATAATTCTAAAATGTTATCAGCAGATGTAGCAACTGCAGTAGACCCAGTATATGATGAAGTATCAGATATACAAAACAGTAATATAATGGGGTGCCGGAATAGCACTAGAAAAATATAGCGGCTCAGGAGGAAAATCAGGTGCAAGTGATGCAAACGCAAAATACGTATCAGAGGTTATGAATATATTTGATAAAAATAAAATAATATATCAAATGGGAACACTTGGTAAAATTGGAAAAGGCGGAGGCGGAACCATTGCATATATACTTGCTAATAAAGGTGTAGATGTAATAGACTGCGGAACAGCAATTCTTGCTATGCATTCACCATTTGAAATAGCTAGTAAATATGATGCATATATGACATATTTAGCATATAAAGCATTTTTTAAAGAATAAAGGGTGAGGTAAAAATTGTTTAAAAACTTAGTGAAAAATACAGATTATATCGTATTAATATGTATACTAATACTATTTGGAATAGGAGTAGTAGGAATATATAGTGCGGGATACACAACAGAGGTAAATAAAGATGAATATATAAAACAGATGATATGGTTTAGTGCAGTAGCAATAATGATGATAATAGTATGGTCACTAGACTACAAATCGTTTGATATAGCAGGGTATATATTATATGGGGTAAATCTATTATTACTTATACTTGTGCTCTTTATGCCAAGTCTTATGGGAGCAAGTAGCTGGTTTAATCTTGGCGGAGTGCTATATCAACCATCAGAGTTTATGAAAATCGGATATATAATTTGTGCTGCAAAATATATGAGTATGTTTAAAAATACTCAAAAAGGAGATAAAAAGAAAAAGGCTATACTTATATCTGCACTGTGCTTTTTATTTTTAATTCCGGTAGGTCTTATACTTATGCAACCAGATTTTGGAACAGCTGTAGTTTTTGCGGTAATAACTGTATTTATGATATTTAAAATGGGAATAAAATATAGATATATAATACTTGGAATTGCACTTTTAATAGTGCTTATACCCATTGTATATTTCTTTTTCTTAAATCCAATACAGCAACAACGAATACAAGTATTTATAGATCCATCTCTTGATCCTTTAGGTAGTGGATATAATGCAATACAATCAAAAATTGCAGTAGGTTCTGGTATGATATTTGGAACGGGACTTTTAAAAGGGGCACAAACGCAATTTGGATATTTACCTATAAAATCAACAGATTTTATATTCTCCGTTATATCAGAAGAGTTAGGATTTGTTGTATCAGCCTCTATTGTTATAATATTTGTTGTTTTGATACTAAGGCTTATACATATATCAAAATATGCAAAAGATGACTTTGCAAGTCTTATGGTTATTGGAGTCGCTGGAATGATATTTTTTCATTTTGTACAAAATATTGGAATGACAATTGGATTGCTGCCAATAACTGGTGTACCATTACCATTTGTAAGTTATGGCGGTAGTAGTTTAATTACTAATGGACTTGCAATAGCAATCGCTCTTAATGTGTCTGCAAGACGCTCAAAAGATACGTTTTTAGATTAAATTAAATAATTGGATATTTTTATAAAAAAGGGCTACAGGCATAAATAGATGCAGGTAGCCCTTTTGCAATTTAAAAGTATTGACAAAATTCGACTATATATGCTATAATTGGGTTAACATACTATAGAAGTTTAGGATATGTTGATAAGGGTGGTAGAAACATGAACAAACTAAATATGCATATATGCAAAATACAAAGGGGTAATTGGGCAAAAAAATATAAATATAGCATAAATAAAAAAAATATTAGATATACATGCACTAGCAAAGATAAAGTGAGTATGACATTTTTACGCATATATCTAAATATGACAAAGCAGATTAAAGATATGACAAAAAAATAATAAGTTATCTCACAATTTTATGAAACAAATAAATTTATTTATATAAGTTTGACTTGTTTCATTTTTTTGCTCTCACTATTGACAAAGAGGCGATATTATTCTAAAAAAATAAAGTGAGAGTATCAAATAGTAACAAAAATAATGGTAAAACTTATAAAATATGAAGTTTTATTTGGATTATTTAAAAATTAATGATATAATAAATATTAAATTGGTAGGTTAAATATATATAAGATATGTTGTTTAAATCTACTTTTTATCTAGACTTGCAAAAAAAAAATATATATAGTAAAATATAAAAAAATAAAAACCAAATAAAAACCAAATAGAAACCAAATAGAAAAGAAAAAAGAAAAGAGGAGATGTTATGAAAAAAGGTATGACTCTTGTAATTGTAACAGTTGCAATTACTGTTATGTTGATACTTATCACTGCTGCCTCAGTTATTGGAAGTGGAGCTATTACAACAGCAAATTTTGAAGAATACAATTCAACACTTAGTAGAGTATCAAATGTTGTAAATGAATATTATATGGAAAATAAAGAATTGCCAGTAACAGGTGAGGTAATATCTGCACAATCCTTAGGAAATGATTTTTTGGTGAATTTAAAGGAAAAAAGTGATGAACAAAATCCTTTATTTGTAGTGGATATGACCAAAATCACTGATTCAACAATAAAAAAAGGAAGAGGTACTATTTCGTCACAAGATGTTTTTCTTGTTACACAAAATACACAAAATATATACTACATGAAAGGCTTTAAGTATAAATCACACGTATATTATAGTAATTAGTAAGGAATAAAGATGATAGATAAATATATAAAAAAGATAAATATAGGAAATATAGAAATAAAAAATAATGTGTTCTTAGCCCCAATGGCTGGAGTAAGCGATATACCATTTAGAAAAATATGCAAAAAATTTAATCCAGGTCTTACATTTACTGAAATGGCAAGTAGTAAAGCAATGGAGTATGAAAGTAAAAAAACAGAAAAATTACTTGAAATAATGGAAGATGAAAGACCATCTATTGTCCAAATATTTGGAAGTAATCCCGAGGTAATGAAAAATACTGTGTTAAAACTAAATGAAAACAAAATGGTAGACATAATAGATATAAACATGGGATGTCCTGCACCAAAACTTGTAAAAAACGGAGATGGAGCTGGCCTTTTAAAAGATTTGAAAAATATTGAAAGTATTGTAAAAGAGGTAGTAAAAGTTTCAAATAAACCAGTAACTGTAAAAACCAGAAAAGGGTTTGATGAAGAGCACATTACAGCAATAGATGTAGCAAAAATATGTGATGCAAATGGAATATCTATGATAACAGTACACGGAAGAACAAGAGAACAGTATTATTCTCGGACAAGCGGATTTAAATATAATAAAAAAAGTTAAAGATAGCGTTAAAATACCTGTAATCGGCAATGGTGATATCGTTGATGTTTTAAATGCAGAAAATATGTTTAGGGAAACTAAATGTGATGGGATAATGGTAGGTCGCGGTGCACAAGGAAATCCATGGATATTTAAAAGTATATTGCAAGGAAGCGATTATAAACCAACAATAGCGGAAATAAAGTCTGTCATATTTACACATATAGATTATGCTTTTGCATATGAGGGAGAAAAAACTGCTAATTTAAAACTTAGAAAGCATATAGCTTGGTATATAAAAGGATTAGATGGAAGTAGTAAAATTAGGGATATGATAAATAAAGCAGAAAGCATTTATGATGTAAAAAGAATTTTAAATAGCTACTTTGAAAAGATTAATGAAATCAGTGGAGAATATAATGATAACTAAAAAAGATAAAAATGAAGCTCTTATAGGAGTTTTAGATAAGGATTTAAAACTTACGCTTTCTAAGGTATTAGATAAGGCGTATATATTTGAGAGGACAGATAAACTTCAATACACAAATTTTTTAAACTTGTATCAAGCACATAAAGCTATAAGTATATTAAATCATTTAAAAGTAGATTACTATGTTTATAGAGTAAATGAAAACGCAGAAAAATGTAATATATTTTTTTTACCCAGTTATATAAAAAAAGGTAAAGATATTTTTAATAACTATATAAGCTGTGTAAAAATCACAATTAAACAAAAAGGAGAAATTAAACATAAGGATTATATGGGAAGTATATATAATTTAGGAATAAAGAGTGAGTATATAGGAGATATATTTGTAAATGATAATAGCGCTTATGTCTTTTTGATGAGCTTGGTTGAGACATATATATTAAACAGTTTAGAAAAAGTAGGCAATCAAATAGCTTTATTAGAAAAGATAGATATAAAAGAAGATAAACAACTACCTATTAGTGTAAAGTTTTTAGAAAAAAAAGTGATAATAGCATCTACAAGAATAGATTTACTACTTAGTCATGTATATAAGATAAGTAGAGAAGATGTAAAAGAAAAGATAAAAAAAGGTGAGGTATATATAAATTGTAAAAACATTTTTTCAAGTAGTGAGAATGTAAAAGAATCAGATATTATATCTTTTAAAAAATATGGTAAGCTAAAAGTTATGGAGTTTGGTAGTAAAACTAAAAATGGAAATATAGTTTTAAAAATAAATATATACGATTAAAAATATTTAAATTAACACATAAATATGGATGGGGGTCTAGTAATGAAAAAAATAATAAAGAAGATATTTAATGAAAAAAATATTGCAATATATGTGTTTTTAGCACTTATAGCATCAATAATATATATTCTTGTTAGAATGGTTTTAGCGCCAAGTACTCCGGAGTCTGGCCTTCCAGTAAAATCAACATATACGCTGAGTCTTATACAATGTATACTTGGAGTAGTTGCAATGTTTTTACCTAGTGTTATATCTAAGAGGTTTAAAGTACAAATACCAAATAATATGATAATATTATACGTTATATTTTTATATGCTGCTATTATATTAGGCGAGGTTAGTAATTTTTACTATAATATACAAAATTGGGATACAATACTACATACTTTTAGTGGCGCGATGATTGGAGCATTAGGATTTTCTGTTATATCTTTACTAAATTCTTCGGACAGAATCGAATCAATTAAGTTAAGCCCTATATTCGTTGCTTTATTTTCATTTTGTTTTGCAGTAAGTGTAGGTGTTGCTTGGGAAATATATGAATATTCGTTTGACTCTTTACTAGGTCTTAATATGCAAAAGTTTGTAACATACCAAGGAACTGTGTTAGTTGGTCAAGCAGCACTAGCAGATACTATGAAAGATTTAATTGTAGATAGTGTAGGAGCTTTTGCTATGGCAAGTATAGGGTATATTTCTCTTAAATATAAAAAAGGATGGATAGAAAAGTTTTTACTTAAAAGAGTAAGAAGTGTAAATGTGGAGAGTATTAAAAGCGGGAAAAAGTTAACAAAATAAAAAACAATAAATAAAAAAATAAAAAGTAAAAGAAAAAAAGAAAAAAAGAAAAATAAAAAGTGAAAATTAGGAAGCTAAAATAAAACATAATAAAGTATAAGAATAGGAGTGATATTTTGAAGGTAGCATTTTTTACATTAGGTTGTAAAGTAAATCAGTACGAAACAGATCTTATGAAAAAGCAATTTAGTGATGCAAGATATGAATTAGTAGATGAAAAACAAATAGCAGATATATATGTAGTTAATTCTTGTAGTGTTACAAATTTATCAACTAGAAAAACAAGACAGACATTAAGTAAAGCTAAAAAACTCGGAAAAATAGTTATACTTGCTGGGTGTTATGCTCAAGAGATAAAAGAAGATGAAGATTTAAAAAATGTAGATATAATAATTGGAAATGAAGAGAAAAAAGAAATCGTTGAAATTGTAGAAAAATATATTTCAAAGAAGAATATTTTAAAGGATTCTATAACGGATAAAGTTCATAAAATATCTGATATATCAAAAGTAGAAAAATATATACAAAAAGATAGGTTGGAAAATGGAAATCGTATACGCGAGAGTGTAAAAATAGAGGATGGATGTAATAATTTTTGTACATATTGTATAATACCATACGTTAGAGGACGAGTTAGAAGCCGTAGTATAACAGATATAGTAGAAGAGGTAACTAAGCTTGTAGAAAACGGATTAGGAGAGGTTGTACTTGTAGGTATTGAAATAGCTTCATATGGTAAAGATTTAGAAGCTGGTGTAAGTTTGATTGATGTGATAGAACATGTGGCTAAAATCAAAGATTTAAAAAGAATAAGGCTAGGCTCAATAGAACCAAGAATACTTACTGACGAAAATATATTAAGACTTAAAAAAACAGAAAAATTATGCCCACATTTTCATATATCAGTACAAAGCTTAGATAATAATGTACTAAATAGAATGAATAGGCATTATACAAAAGAATTTTTATTAGATAGAATAAAAAAATTAAGAGAGTCTTTAAAAGATGTAGCTATTACTTGTGATATTATAGTTGCTTTTCCTGGTGAAACTAAGCAAGAATTTTTAAACACGTTAAATACTGTAAAAGAAATTGGATTTTACGAAGTACATATATTTAAATATTCAAAAAGGAAATGGACTAAGGCCGCAAATATGGGAAATCAAATTGATGGAAATATAGCCAATAAAAGAAGTGAAGAACTAATAAAAATTGGTTGTGATTTAAAACATAAGTATATGAAACACTATATTGGACTGAAAAAAAGCGTGCTTTTCGAATCATATTTAGATGGTTATTTGTATGGTTACACAAATAATTATATAAAAGTAAAAGTAAAAGGAGATAAAAGCTTATGGGGATGTCAACAAGAAATAGAGTTAACTTCAATAGAAGACGATTTAATGTTAGGAAATATTTATCATTAAAAAACGCAATAATGCTAACTTGTGTTATTTGTACTATAGTGCTTAGTGCGATGCTTGTAGGTAATGCTATATTGCAAAGGAAAATAAAAAACTCCACTTTAGTATATAAAGCTGAGTTAAAAGATAAAGAAAAAACAGAAAATACCAATATGGATAATACAAACAGTGAAGATAATAAAACATTTGAAGAAAATGCCAAATCAAAAAAAGAAGATGCTATAAAAAATAACCAAGGCACTGTAAATCTGTGCTTGATGGGTGAAATTATGCTGGGTGGACAAGTTACAACTAACCTAAACTATATGTATATGGACGCATTTAAAGAAATATATAATATACCGAAATCCTCAGATTTTGCTTATGCTAATTTTTCAACTAATATAACAAATTTAGAAAAAATACAAGATGCTAAATCTAAATATTTAGTTACAAAAGACTCTATAAGTGCATTAAATTCTATGGGGATGGATGCTGTGTCGATATCTTCTGATCATATGGTAGATTTTCCAGAAGATATATTTAAAAATACTATAGATACATTAGAAAAAAATGAAATATTTGTTGCAGGTAGAGAAAACACACCGGTTTATTTACAAAAAGATGATAAGAAAATAGCAATAATATCTACTAACGCTGTAGTAAACGGAACATCAAAAAACTATACCAAAGAAGGTATAAGTATTTATGAAAAAGAAAACTTGATAAAAAACATTAAAGAGGCAAAGGACTGTGCAAATATTGTAATAGTGGATGTTCATTGGGGCAGAGAATATACATATGGATTAAATGATCAAATGAGAAATATTGCAACAACTGCTATTGATTTTGGGGCAGATATGGTTATAGGATCACATGCTTTAGGAGTATATCCAATAGTTAAATATAAAGACAAACCAATAATATATAGTACAGGTTACCTAATATCAGATACAGATTTTAATGTGGGATTAGAAGGATATATATTTAATATAGGAATATCTAAAGAAGGCAAGATTGATAATATAACCATGACGCCAACATATATAGTAGATAAGAAAAAAACTTGTATGTATACACAATATGACCCAATTAAAGCTGCAGTATATCTGGAACAATTTAATAAATGGAATATAGAAAACTCGTTAGACTCTAAAGTACAAAATGGCAAAATAATTGTAAAGTTATAAAACGCTTAAAAGATAAAAATACACCAATACTAATATTTATACAAATGTTAGTATTGGCTCTTATGCCTAGTTATTACTTTTTTGTTATAGTTCTATTTCTATGTTATAGTTATCTAACCACATCTCAATTTGTATAAGATATGCAAGAGTTTGAGGATATGTCATAAGTTGACCAAACCAATTTTGAGTTAAACTGTTACCATGAGTAGTTAACATATTTGAAACAAAATTTGAATCTATAAGGTTTAGTATTTTTGAGTTTTTGTTTTCTAGTATACTTTTCATTTTATTTTCGACAAGTAATAAATAAGCAGGATCGTATGTTTTTGGGAAAGGAGATTTTTTTCGGTATACTATATCTTTTGGTAATTCGTTTTCAAAAGCTTTTCTAAGTAAGAATTTTTCTATGGGCTCTTTAGAGTTATTAAGACCTAGTTTTGTTTTGGCGGGTAAATTATAAACATATTCAAATATTTTGTGATCTGCGAAGGGAACTCTAACCTCTAAAGCATTTGCCATAGACATTCTATCAGTGCGCTCTATTAAAGTATTCATAAACCATTTTATTGTAAGGTAGTTTATATCCCTAAATCTATTTTCAAATTCATCAGATTCATTTAAATGTACTACGTTTTTTAGCGTAGTTTTTTTTGCGGTAGCTATATATTCTGTCAGCTCTCCTGGCTTTAAAATGTCTTTTTTTACTATATTTTCTCTTAAATTTTCAGATAGTGCCCAAGGAAATCCTTTATGAGCTATTAAATTTTCTTTGTAAAACCAAGGATATCCGCCAAATATTTCATCAGAGCATTCTCCCGATAGGCATACTTTAAAGCCATTTTCAGTTATTTTTTTACAAAATATATACATTGATGAATCAATATCTGCCATACCTGGCATATCACGAGCAATCATTGAATTTTCTAAAAAATCAAATAAGGCTGTATCTTTAATTTTAATAGTTTTATGAGTTGTTTTTAAAAAATCTTTCATTATTTTTACATAGTCGCTGTCTTTTGTCATTTGGTAGTCATTTGATACGAAGTTCTTTTCGTTTTCTATATAGTCGATAGAAAATGTTGCAAGGTCTGATATATTGTCTTTTGCTATTTTTGTAAGAATACTTGAATCTAGTCCGCCAGATAACATAGAACAGATTCCGACATCTGATACAAGTTGCTTTTTTGTTGAATTAACTACTAAATCATGAATCTTTTCTATTGATTGACTTTGACTATCAAAACACTCTTTAGTTTCTAAGTCCCAATATTTATGTGTTGTAAACACATTATCTTTTAAGTATGCAATATGGCCAGCTTCTAATTCTACTATGTTTTTTAAAAAACTCTTTCCTGGCGTATGTGCGGGTCCTAGCCCAAATATTTCTTTTATAGATTCTTTATTTATTATTGCATGTATATCTGGGTGGGCAAGGAGTGCTTTGATTTCTGAGGCAAATATAAACTTTTGTGATGGAATTGTAGCTTGCGTGTAAAATAATGGCTTTATTCCAAGTCGATCACGCGCAAGAAACAAACAGTTTTGAATTTCATCTTGGATTGCAAAAGCAAATATGCCATTAAATTTTTTAACACATTCTTCTTTATATTCAATATATGCACAAAGTACTACTTCGGTATCACATTTTGTAGTGAAATCATATCCTTTTTGTATAAGGTCATTACGTATACTTTCAGTGTTATAGAGTTCTCCGTTATATACAATTATATATTTGTTTCCTAGATGTGTTTTTTGCATGGGCTGGTTTCCACTAATGACATCAATTATGCTAAGTCTGGTGTGTCCTAAAGCTATATTTTTATCTATATAAATATCTTGAAAATTAGGACCTCTTTTAGTTAATGTATTTGTCATGTTTTGTATAATTTTGTCATTTGTAATATTTAGTTCTAAATCTATATATCCACAAAATCCACACATAAAAATCACCTTAATCCTTTATATCTAACTTAAGTATATGCTATATAATAAATATTATGATAGATATTTAAATATTTGTAAATAATAGTAACAAATAATATAGAGAGTAATTAATTTTTATTGTGTTTTTTAAAAGCAAAAAAATATTTTGTAGGAATATTAGTGAAAAACAAATGAAAAATTAACCCTTATAAAGAAAAAATATGAAAAATCTTGAAAAAAGAATGAATATATAGTAAGATATACTAAAGAGATGAATTATTGAGGTGGAGTATGAAAAAGAATACAAAAAAAGGTGTGAGTTTAATAGCTTTAGTTATTACAATAATTGTAGGGATACTTTTAGTAAGTGTAGTAGTTTTAAGTTTAAGAAGAACAAATATAATTAGCAACTCTGTTCAAACTAAATTTCAGACAAATGTAAAAACATATGAAACAGAGCTAAATGAATATATTTCAAATAAAGAGATGGAAAACGCTGGAAGGTATAACAAGACGCTATATGCAGATAGAACTATGTCATATTATGATTCATTAAAGCAAGAAAAGGTTAATATAAAAACAATAATACCTAGTATAAAAGATGAAGATCTTAGTTCGTTTATTGTAAAAGACTCAGAGCTTGTATATATAGGAAATGATCCAAACGAAAAACTATGGGCAGCAGATATAGTAAAAATACTTGGAAATGAAAATGCATATATAAAAGATGGACTTATACTACACTGGGATGCAATAAAAAATACTGGCACTACACATGATAATAAATCACTTATTTGGAAAGATTTAAGTGGAAATGGAAATGATGGAATAATAACAGGTATAACTGATACGTTTGGTAGTGGTTGGTCAGATAATAAAATATCACTAGATGGAATTGATGATGTGATATATAAATATATGAATATTAGTGGAAGTAATGCCTGTATTGAAATAGTTGCATCATATTATTCTGGTTCTTACATAGCAAGAAGTGATGCGAATTATAGAACATATTTTCAAGGAAATAATGCGTATATAAAAGGTGAACCTCCTATATCTGTAGTTGATTCAAAAATTGTAGATCAAAATCCTCATAGTAGAGTATTGCAGTGGAGAACAAAAAACAATGAATTATACTTAGATGTATATTCTGATTCAAAAAAAATAGGTGATAGTGTTAAGTTTACAAATAACAATAATGGTACATATTTTAGTTTGGGTTCGTATAAACCAGTTCCTGATCAATTAGCAAAAATAGATGTATACTCCGTTCGTATATATAATAGAGCTCTTAGTGATGAGGAAGTAAATATGAATTATACAGTAGATGCTAAAAGATATGGGATAAAAGGCACAAACTAAACTAAAAAATGTATTTCAAAGATATAAAGATATAAAGTAGTTATAAAAAGATATAAAAAGAAAGAGGTAGCATTATGAGAATGTATGATATAATTGATAAGAAGAAAAATAGACTTGAACTTACAAAAGAGGAAATAGATTTTTTTATAAAAGGCTATAGTAATGGAGAAATTGAGGATTATCAAGCATCTGCTTTAATTATGGCAATATATATAAATGGACTTACAAATGATGAGCTTGTAAATTTAACTTTTGCAATGGCATATTCTGCATCTACAATAGATTTGTCCAAGCTAAAAAAATCTGGTCAGTATATAGTGGACAAGCACTCTACAGGGGGTGTAGGTGATAAAGTAACGTTAATTGTTCTACCTATAGTTGCAGCAATGGGAGCAAGTATTTGCAAAATGTCTGGTAGAGGACTTGGAATAACAGGAGGTACAGCAGATAAAATAGAATCTATTGTTGGATATGATGTAGACATACCAATTAATGAGGCTATAGAACAAGTAAAAGATATAGGTGTATGCTTAATTAGTCAAAGCAGCGATACAGATATAGCAGATAAAAAAATATATGCGTTAAGAGATACTATTGCAGCAGTAGAGTCAATAGATTTAATAGCATCTTCTATAATGAGTAAAAAGATAGCCTCAGGCGCAGAAAAAATAATACTAGATGTAACTGTTGGTAGTGGAGCTTTTATGAAAAATTTAGAAGACGCAAGAAAACTCGCTAAAACAATGGTAGATATTGGGAAGCTTGCAAGAATAGAAACTAAAGCTGTTATAACATCTATGTCAGAACCACTTGGACGAACTGTTGGAAATGCAGTAGAGATAAAAGAAGTAATAGCTTTTTTACTTGCTGATGAACAGACTCTATACTCAAGAGAATATAATGATTTACGTGAAGTAGTCTTTGAAATAACTGCTCAACTAATTAAAATGGCAGGTATTGGTGATGATGTAGAAGAAAATAAAACTGACATACTTGCATGTATTACTAGTGGAAGTGCATATGATAAATTTTTAGAATTAGTAGAAGCTCAAGGCGGAAAAATAAATAGTGTGTATATGGACTGGCTTTCTAAAGAGTTAAAAATGCCTGTGTTAAAAGATAAAGTTAAATTTCTAAAGGAAATACATGCTGAAAAAGATGGAATACTAATTTCTATTGATAGCGCCAAAATTGGTGAAGCACTAGTTTGTCTTGGTGGTGGAAGAAATCAAAAAAATGATTTGATTGATTATTCTGTAGGTTTTGAATTTGGTAAAAAAGTAGGAGATAAGGTAAGGGCAGGAGATACGATACTTACTTGTCTATATAACGATAAAGAAAAATTTAATCAAGCATTTGAATATATAAAAAATGCTATATATATAGAAAATGTAAGTGAGGATATAGCTCATGAATTACAGTATAAATCACATATTCTAGATATAATAGAATAATTGAAAAGAGGTAAAAGTATTGGATGAAAAAGTATATGCTGTTTTAGAAAAACTTAATATAAGCTATGAAAGTATTAAACATCCAGCATTATTTGGTCAAAGAGATTGTGAAAAATATAATATAAATATGAACGGTACAGATTGTAAAAATCTATTTCTAAAAGATTCGAAAATAGAAGAATACTATTTAGTATCACTGCCTCTTACAAAAAGACTCGATTTAAAACTTTTAAAAGAGAGACTAAATACTAATAGATTAGAATTTGCAAAAGAAGATGTTTTGTTTGAAAAACTTGGGGTAAAACGTGGGTCGGTATCTCTTTTAAATATAATAGAGGTAGAAAAAACAGCTGTTAAATTTGTAATAGATAGCGAACTTTTAAAAAGCGCTAAAGTGTGTTTTCATCCAAATGAAAATACTTCTACTGTAATATTTAAAACAAAAGATATAGATAAAATATTAGATTTTTATAATGTTTGTTACGAGTATGTAGAGCTTTAGTAAGCTATACATGAGCTGTATAAAAAGATAAGGAGTGTTAAATGAGAATAATTGCTGGGAAATGTAGGGCCAAAGTGCTAAATAGTCCGAAGACTGAAAAGACTAGGCCAACACTAGATAGAGTTAAAGAGGCTCTATTTTCAATAATTGATGAATATTTAGAAGATTCAGATATATTAGATTTATTTGCAGGAACTGGTAATCTTGCGATAGAGTCTCTTAGCAGAGGTGCAAAATTTGCATGGATAAATGATATAGAAAATATATGTGTTTCGACAATAATATCGAATATCTTGTTGACTAAAATGAAAGAATATGTTAAAATAACAAGGAAAGATTATATGAAAGCGTTAAAGCAAATAGAAAAAGAAAATAAGCTATTTGATGTTATATTTTTAGATCCTCCATATGATAGCCGTTATGGATTAAAGTCTTTAGAATATATATCAAATACTTGTAATAAGATTCTAAAAAAAGATGGTATAATCATATACGAAACGGATAAAAATTTTATAAAAAAAATACAACAAGACGATGAAGAGTTGTTGGATAGTTTTGTAGAACTAAAATGTATAGATACAAGAAATTATGGAAATGTAATTTTAAAATTGTATAAGTGGAGGTAAATTGAATGGAAATATTTACATTATTAGAAAATTTAGAAGAGTTATTAGAGTCAGGCGCAAAAGTTCCTTTTTCAACAAAAGTAATGGTTGATATAGAAGAATTACGTGAAAAAATAGAAGAAATTAGATTAAAACTACCAGATGAATTAAAACAAGCAAAATGGGTTAAAGAAGAAAGACAAAGAATAATGTCAGATGCTGGTGTTGAAGCTGAAAACTTAATGAAAGAGGCTGAAAATAAAATTATAACAATGGTTGATGAACACGTTATAACAAAGCAGGCAATAGAGCAAAAAGAACAAATAATTGCTAATGCCAATAAAGTTTCAAAAGAGATAAGTGTTGGAACTCGTGACTATGCCGACGCAATACTAGAAAAAGTAGAAGAAGTTTTAAAAGAAACTATGGAAGTTGTACATAATAACAGAAGAGAATTAAAATAAGCCTGGATTTTAAGGTTGGTGTAGGTAAATGGGAAAGAAAAGAACAGGAAAATCAAGAAAAAAAGTAGAAAAGACAATTGGAAACGATATGATAGGTGGAATTTTAGTGGTTTTAGGACTAATGCTTACTGTGTTTTTAGGATTTGAAAATATAGGTATTGTAGCAGAAATTATAAAGAGTCTACTAAAAGGCCTTTTAGGAAATACTGTGTTTTTGTTTCCAGTTGTTTTAATTATTACAGGAGTATATTCTATTGTAGCTGATGAAAAAGTAAAAATTGGAAGTGAAATAAAAAAAGGCAGTATTGTTATGATATTTGCAGCGATTTTTATGTACTCTTTGGTTGAGAAAAATTTTAATGTATTTGAAAATATTGTTAAATTTTCAGTTGATTCATATAATGCTGGTGTTATAGGAGCAAATATAGGTGGAGTAGTAGGAGCTATTTTTGCATCTCTTTTTGTTAAATTTATAGGAGTACTTGCTACTCAAATACTAATGGGCGCGATTACATTTATTGCACTACTTTATTCATTTAATGTATCTTTTAAACAATTTTTTAAAGTTATAGGCGATATATTTGCAGGAATATTTAATGGGTTTAGCAGAGTATCTGAGACACTATTTAGAAATGATGAAATAGACGATGATGCAAAAAGCACAATAAAAGATGATAAAAAAGATACAAAGATTTCTAGGAAGCAAAGACTTGCAGAAGAAAAGAAAGAAAAATTAGCACAACAAAAAATGAAAGAATCAGGAAGCTCAAATGTAGATGAGAATCTAAGAGTTGATAATGATGAGCAAATAGAATTTGATTTTAATAAATTAGGTGTGCCTCCGAGTGAAACTCAATTAGCAGCAAAACAGCAAAGAGATGAATTTTTTAAAAAGCAAAAAGAGCAAAAAGAAGATAAAGATATAAAAGAGGTTTTAACACTTGATCACACAAGGCATGTAGAGCAAGACAATTATATATTTCCTCCAATTAAGCTTTTAAAAATTATTGAAGGTGGGGAAGTATTTGACAAAAAAGAAATACATGCAACCGCTGTAAAACTACAAAAAACTTTAGCTAGTTTTGGAGTTGATGCTAAAGTAACAAATATTACAAAAGGGCCAACTGTAACAAGGTATGAACTTACTCCATCAACTGGTGTAAAGGTAAGTAAAATAGTGAATTTAGCGGATGATATTGCTTTAAATCTTGCTGCTAAGAGTATAAGAATCGAGGCCCCTATACCTGGTAAGGCTGCTGTAGGAATTGAAGTTCCAAATAAGACGTCAGATTCAGTATCTTTAAGAGAGGTAATAGAGTCTCCTGCTTTTAAAACTCACAAATCAAAGCTTGCATTTTCTCTTGGGAAAGATGCAGCAGGAGAGCTTGTTGTAGGAGATATTGCTAAAATGCCACATGTACTTGTTGCAGGCGCTACAGGCTCTGGTAAAAGTGTATGTATAAATTCTATAATAATATCACTTTTATACAAATCAAAGCCAAGTGAGGTAAAACTTATATTAATAGATCCAAAAATGGTTGAATTATCTGGGTATAATGGAATACCACATCTTTTAATACCAGTTGTAACAGATCCTAAAAAAGCTGCTGGAGCACTTAATTGGGCAGTACAAGAAATGGTTAATAGATATAATTTATTTGCATCAAAAGGCGTAAAAGATATAAAAGGATATAATAAAATAATAGAAAAAGAAGAAGAAGCAAAATTACCACAAATAGTAATAATAATAGATGAACTAGCAGACCTTATGATGGTTGCACCAAATGATGTAGAAGATGCGATTTGTCGTTTAGCACAAATGGCAAGAGCTGCTGGAATGCATTTAGTTATTGCGACACAAAGACCATCTGTAGATGTAATTACAGGTATTATTAAAGCAAATATACCATCACGTATAGCTTTTACTGTATCATCACAAATAGATTCTAGAACTATTCTTGATAGCGCTGGTGCTGAGAAATTACTAGGGAAAGGTGATATGCTTTATTTCCCTGTAGGAGAGGCTAAGCCGCACAGAATTCAGGGGACTTTTATATCAGAAAAAGAAATAGAAGAAATAGTAGAAGAAATAAAGAAAAATACAGCGGTTACATATAGTGAGGATATTATAGAAGCACTAGAAAATACTAACTTAAAAGGTTCTAAGAGCTCAAAAGGAGCTGATAGTTCAACAGAAGATGATTGTGATGAAATACTAAAAGATGCAATAGACTTAGTAGTAGATATGGGGCAGGCATCAGCTTCAATGCTACAAAGAAGATTTAAAATAGGATATTCAAGAGCAGGACGAATAGTAGACCAAATGGAAGCAAGAGGACTTGTATCAGGATACGATGGAAGCAAGCCAAGACAGGTGTTAGTATCAAAGGCAGAATGGCAAGAATTAAAATTAGGTAATAATAATAGTTTAGAAGAAAATGCATTAAATGAACCGGTAAATTTAGAAAAAACACTAAATGAATCAGAAAAAGGAATAATTAATACATAAATATAAATAGAGTATATAAAATGGAAGGAGAACGTAAATGGCAATTAGACAAATACGATTAAAGGGAGATGAAATTCTTACAAAAAAGACAAAAGAAATAGAAGTAATTGACGAAAAAATAAAAGAACTTGCAAAAGATATGATAGATACATTATATGCAAATGATGGAATTGGTCTTGCAGCTTCCCAAGTAGGAATGTTGAAATCTATGATTGTATATGATATAGAATACATAGAAGACGAAGGCAAAAAAAATCCTGTAGTATGTATAAATCCAAAAGTACTTTCTACATCTAAATCAATGATAGATGTAGAAGAGGGCTGTTTAAGTTTTCCAAACATATATGAAAATGTACAAAGGTATGAAAAGGTGACATTTGAATACACAAATTTAGATGGAAAAAGAATAGTTAAAAGTGTAAAAGATATGGAAGCGGTAGTAGTACAGCATGAAACCGATCATTTACTAGGAATAGTATTTTTAGATAGATCTATAAAGGATAGAAAAGGTAAGTCTAAAAAATAAAATATATAAATTAGAACGCTATATGTATATATAGAGAAAAAGAGGAAAAATATTTATGAAAAAAAGATTTTTGCTAGCTATGTCATTGGTTGTATTTTTAGCAATAGTTGCAACAATTGTGATATATGTAGATAAATATCAAACGTCACAAGAGTTTGAAACAAAAAAATATATTAAAGAAGTAGATGGAATATTAAATTTAGTAGAAAATCAACAAGTAATAAAAATAGTAAAAGACGATTTAAACAAAGACACAGTAAAAGACTATATTGTACTTACAGGTAAAGAAAAATATAAAGATACATCTTCTACTAATACAGAAGCTTTAAAAATAGTATCTAGTGAGCTAAGTCAATATGAAAATGTAGGAATTATATATGTTGATGGTACAACAAAAGATGTTATAAAGCATGAGACAAATAAAATATTTGACAAAGATATTGATTTAAAAGTCTTACAAGATAGCGCTACTCAATATATAGTTGTAAATGATATAAGTAATGCAGATATAATAATTACTACACTAAAAGATGGAAAACTTATTGATATTATATCGAAAAACTTTGGTCAAGATTTTAAAGGCTACGATATAAAAGCAACCTTTAATCAACAAGATGCAACAAAATTAAATGTAAAGTTAGATAATTTTGGACGTGATTACTTACCCGAAAAAACGGATGATTACACAATAGACTTTACAAATACCAAAGTAAATAAAGATACTTATCGTCAAAGTTATACACCAGACAAATATAGTAGAATTATATTAGAAGATGGCGCTCTAGATGATAAGCTAAGATTAAAATGTATTCAAGATATATTATATCAAACTTTAACTACACCAATAAATACTAGTAAAACAGCAAATAATGTAGATCCTTATAAAACAGCTGGAATTGTAAAAAGTGAGTATATATTAGAAGGTGAAAGTTTAGTTTTACAAGGGGTGTTTGTAGAAAAATAATATTAAAACATATTAAAATATATAAAAAGAGTTTCTATATCTCTAAAACTGTTTTAGTTTTAGAGATATTTCAACTGCTTTTTCTAGATTGTCTTGCTGTTACATTTTAGTTCATGTTTATGAACCATTAATAACTTTTTTATGCAAAAATAATGTTGAAGTATAAAGTTATTTAACTTTATGCTTCAACAAATATTATATTTCTTGACTTTTTGATACTTTTTTATGCAATCTTTTGGATTGCATAATTTTAACATTTTTTCTTATTGTACTTACTGCAAATACAGTTGTAATTGCAGCAGGTATCAAGTAAATCACAGTGTTGTAAATAATTGGCGCTGTATTATTGCCAATTATTAATTGGTATAAACAGCTTATAAATTCAAACACTGTAATTATAGAAAGTATTGTCATAATAATTACATTTTTCGCTTGAAATGTAGAATATACGGCAATACTTAAAACAACTATTGTAAATATTATTGGCCCAAAAGGGTTTAATAACTCTTTACAATAAATAACCGGTAACAAACACACTAAAATTTTTACTGTGTGCTTTTTACTTTTTATACTACTAATTACGGCAATACAAAGTATAACTGTAATTAGTACCCAATCCAACAAAAACCAGTTAGAAGTGATTTCTGTTTTAATGGCGTTACAATATTGCCACATTGTTTCCATTATCCCCATTTTTCTCCTCCTATAATATATTAATTAAATATATAAATTATATACCACATAATTTGTGGTAAGAACTAAGTTTTAAGTCTATACATTATATCAGAATTTAATGAAATTGTCAAATGTTATGTAGTCAGTATAGGGTTAGTGCTTTAAATGCTTTTAACTGAAAAAATCAAGTGCAAAAATATTACACTTGATTTATAGACATTTATTAAGAAAAAGCCAATTTCAGATATGGAAATAGATATTCATCTACTTCGTCTCTTTGAGCCTCTCCACTAAAGTCGAGGATGTATTGTTTATATATTTTTGACAAATAATCCTCAAAACCTAGTAGTTGAAGGGCTTCTTTTAAGGATATGTCTTCATCAATAGCTTTTTCAAAAGCTATTGATAGCATTTTTTGAACAGAAAAAATTATAGTTAAATCCTCTATCGAAAATTTGAGGGCATCATATAATGCTTCTTGTTCTTCTTGTTCTTCTTTAAAAAGCTCCTGCACTTGGCCTACCATAGGCTCAAATATTCTTTCGCGAACATGTCTAGTGACATCTTCGTTTTCTGCAATTTTTTTTGCAATAGCTAATATGCCCTCTTCTTTAAGGAATAGATAAAATTCTGTATCTATTTTTAAAGGAAATATTATTAATAAAGAAGCGTCATTTGGGGTGGTGTTCTCCTTAATTATTTCTGAAATAATTGGGTCAAATGTTTCTAACATTCCCAATACAATCATCAGATCTACTAATGATGCTATTTCTCTTATCTCGTCCAGAGATTTTCTGAGATAAGATTCGTCTTTTAAGCATTCATTAAAAGTTAAATCTTTTTCCAACATTTCTTTTGAAAGGTTGGAAATAAGATTTAGCTTACAGAATTTTTCAATATTTTCTTCGAGCCATCCTATATTTATTAAGTCCTCGCTTCCTCTTGAGTTTAGCACTTTGGCTAAAACCTCTCTAAGTTCCCTTTGTGCTTCCTCTGTGCGTTCAGAATTATCTAATAATTCTAAAACTTCCCGATTGAGCTTTATGCTTGCCGGCATTCCTAGTAATAAATCTTCCATAATAAACCTCCTAGATTTTGTGATTTTAGCTAGATAATAACTAGCTATTAACTTTTTAACTATTAGGAGTATATCATACTATAACATGTTTTTCAATATATTATGTTGATTTCTTTGCGAAAAAACCAATAAAATGCTAGTTAAGTACTTAGTTTGTGGATTTTTGTTGAAAATTATAGAGTTTTGTAGTAATATATATGTAAAAGTATAAAAAATAAGAGGAGGAATGGTGGAATAAATGAAAAAAGATATAAAAGTGGTTTTTATGGGGACTCCAGATTTTGCAGCGACTTCACTTAAAGCTTTAATAGATGCAAAAATAAATGTCGTAGGGTGTTTTACAAACCCAGATAGACCCGCAGGAAGAGGAATGAAAATTCAGGTATCTCCAGTAAAACAGGTAGCTATAGAAAATAATATTCCTGTTTATCAACCAGAAAAGTTAAAAGAAAATAGTGAGGTGCAAGAAAAGCTAAGAGAATTCAATCCAGATATAATAGCTGTAGTAGCGTATGGTAAAATATTGCCGAAAGAAATATTGGAATTTCCAAGACTTGGATGTATAAATGTACATGGCTCATTACTACCAAATTATAGAGGTTCGGCTCCGATACAGTGGTCAATAATTAATGGTGATAAGAAAACAGGAATTACTACAATGTATATGGATGAAGGTATGGATACAGGTGATATGCTTTTAAAAGAAAATGTAGACATAGAAGATGATGATAATTTTTTAACTATTCATGATAAATTAAAAGATATAGGGGCGCGTTTGCTTGTAAGTACTTTGGAATTAATATCACTAGATAAAATAATTGGTATAAAACAACCGGAAAAATGTAGTATTGCACCAATGATTACAAAAGAAATGACGAAAATAGACTTTAATAAAAACTCACGTGACATTTTTAATTTTGTAAGAGGTCTTTCACCATTTCCTGGAGCGTATATAACAAAAGAAGATGGAAAAATATATAAAGTATATAGAGTACAAGCAATATATGATGAGAGTATAGCTAGTGAAATAGAAAATGGAAGCATACTTGTTCTTGCAAAAGATAAACTATATATTAAATGTGCAGACGGTTATGTAAAAATACTTGAAATACAGCCACCAAATTCTAAAAGAATGGATATAGCATCCTTTCTTACAGGAAATAGATTTTCAATAGCAGAAAAATTTATATAAATTTATAACAAAATAATATAGTGATAATCAAAATAGTAATAATCAAAATTGTATAAACTATTTTATACTAGGAGGAAAAATGGAAAAAAATATAGAAAAAGTAGATGAAATAAGTAAAGTGGAAAATAAAAGTACAGAAGATCTAAGAAAGATATCAATAGCTGAAAAAATAAATATAAATGAATTTACACAAGAACAGTTAGAAAAATATATAGAAAATTTAGGTGAAAAAAAATTCCATGCAAAACAAATATTTAAATGGGTACATAGAATAGGTGTTTTATCTTTTGATGATATGACAGATATTTCTAAAACACTTAGAGATAAATTAAAAGAAAACACATATATTTTAAATATGGAAGTTATAGAATGTCAAAAATCTAAAAAAGATGGAACAATGAAGTTTTTAATAAAACTTACAGATAATGCAGCAATAGAAACTGTTTTTATGAAGTATAATCATCGGAAATACAATATGTGTATCGACTCAAGTTGGATGCAGAATGGGTTGTAAGTTTTGTGCCTCAACAAAAGATGGATATAAGAGAGGACTACTTGCAAGCGAGATAGAAGGTCAAATACAAACAGTACAAAGATATACAGGGCAAAAAATTTCAAATGTTGTATATATGGGGATAGGTGAACCACTTGATAATTATGCTAATGTAGTAAAGTCTATACGACATATAAACTTCCCATATGGATTAAATATAGGAGCAAGACATATTAGTTTATCAACATGTGGTATAGTACCAAAGATATATAAATTAGGGCTTGAAAATATTCAAGCAACTCTTTCTGTATCGCTTCATGCAACAACAGATGTAGCAAGAAGGAAGATAATGCCAATTGCAAATAAATATAGTATTGAAGAAATTTTGGATGCTTGTAGGGATTATATAAAAAAAACAGGAAGGCGAGTAAGTTTTGAATATGCTCTAATATCTGAACAAAATGATAGCTATGAAGATGCTATTGCTTTGTCAAAATTGTTACGAGGCATGATTGCACATGTAAACTTAATACCTGTAAACGAAATAAAAGATGGTGTGTATAAAAAAGCAAATGAAAAACAAGTAGAAAAGTTTATGAATACATTAAATTCTTGTGGGATAGTAACTACTGTAAGAAGAGAGCTTGGGACTGACATAGATGCAGCGTGTGGTCAACTAAGAAAAAAATATATAGAAAATTAGTATAATAAATGTCAGTTATAAAAATATAGTCTAAAAAGTAACTTTTGTTTGTGTTTTTTTTAGAAATTAAGGTGGAAAGTATTGAAATATAACAAAGTAATGATATAATATAATATATTAGTGTTGAAAGTCGTAAGTAAGAGGTGAAATGATGAAGTTTGTAGCAAAAACTGATGTAGGTAGAAAAAGAGCAAATAACGAAGATAGTTTTTTTGTAAAAAAATATGATGAGGAAACCTATCTATATATAGTAGCTGATGGATTAGGTGGTTATGAAAGCGGTGAAGTCGCAAGTAGTATGTTAACACGCACAATATCTAAATATTTTGAAGAACATTTGAAATATTTACAAGGTGCAAAAGATGATAATGTAGAACAAGTATTAGAGACTGCATTGACTCTTGCAAATGAAGAAATATATAGATTAGAAAAAACTGATGCAAAATATAAAGGTATGGGAACAACTGTTGTTGTTGTACTTAAAATAAATAAAAAAATATTTTACATATCTATTGGTGATAGTAGAATGTATTATATAGATAGAAAAATGAGTAATATTAGTCAAGTAACAGTAGATGATACTTATGTAAATGAACTCATAAAAACTAATGTTATAACTGAAGAAGAAGCCAAAACTCATCCGCAAAAGCATGTACTTACAAAAGCTGTGGGTGTTTTAAAAAGACTAACTACTAAAACAAAAATATTTGATAAAGAAGACGGATATTTAATATTATGTACGGATGGACTAACTAATATGTTACAAGAAATGGAAATACTAAATGTATTAAAAAAATTAAATTTTGATAAAGTAGTTGATAAACTGATACAAAAATCTAATGATAATGGTGGGGTAGACAATATAACAGTAATTGTAGTTGAACTATAAAAAGGAGAGACGATTGATATGGATATTATAGGCAAAGTACTTGGTGGAAGATATGAGATAATAGAAAAAGTTGGAGAAGGTGGAATGGCAGTAGTATATAAAGCCAAATGTAACCTCTTAAATAGGTATGTAGCCATAAAAGTATTAAAATCAGAATATGCAAGTGATGATATATTTGTAAAAAAGTTTAGAGCTGAAGCTCAGTCTGCAGCATCTCTTACTCACCCAAATATTGTATCAGTATACGATGTTGGCCAAGAAGGTGAAATAAACTACATAGTAATGGAACTACTTGAGAGTAAAACACTAAAAGATTATATAGAAGAAAAAGGTGCAATAGGAAATGAATTGACTTTAAAAATAGGAGCTCAAATTGCTTCTGCTTTAGAAGCAGCACATAAATCACATATAATACATAGAGATATAAAACCACATAATATAGTGTTAAATAAAAATATGGTTGCTAAAGTTACAGATTTTGGAATTGCTAAAATAACTAATACGACAAGTGCAACTATAACTAGTCTCGGTTCAACAGTCGGTTCAGTACATTATTTTTCACCTGAGCATGCAAAAGGTGGATATACTGATGAAAAGTCAGACATATACTCACTAGGTATTGTAATGTATGAAATGGCTACAGGAAAATTGCCATTTGATGGTGATAGTCCAGTAGCTGTTGCAATAAAACAAATACAAGAAGAAGCAACTCCACCAATAGAGTTAAATTCAAAAATATCTCCTGCATTAAATCAAATAATACTTAAAGCTATGATGAAAAGTACGGCTGAACGTTATCAAAATGCAACAGAAATTCTTGCAGATATTTCAAAAGCACTTGAAAATCCTAATACAATGCTTGCTTGTGCCCCTATTTTAGGAGACTCTGTAGAAGCTGGTGCAACACAGGTGATCCCTACTATTAGTGATGAGGATTTAGAAGAAATTCCTAACATTAGAACAAGACAAGCAAGGAAAATGGCTGTAGTCTCAGCTTCAAAAGTAGATGATGATGAAGCAGAAGATGAAGACCTGGAATTAGACGAAGAAGATGAAAAGCCAAAATTATCAAAGAAAGAATTAGAAGCTAAAAAGAAAAAGAAGCAAAAAATTATAATTATTTGTTGTATAGTTGGAGCGGTAATATTAATAGGGCTTGGAATATTTTTTGGAGTAAAATCAAACAACAGAAAAAAAGCAGAAGCAGAGGCAAATAAAGAAGTAGATGCACCAAATCTTGTGGGTAGAGTATTTAGTGAAGTTGTAGAAGAATATTCAAAACAAGGTATTGAAATTTTACAAGATAAAACAGAATATAGTAATGACCAACCAGAGGGTTCTATAATATCTCAAACACCGGAAAAAGGTCAAAAGACTAAAAATAAAAAAATATATGTAGTTGTAAGCAAAGGTCAAAAAATGGTGGATGTTCCTAATGTGGTAGGAAAAGATTCTAAAGTAGCACAATATGAATTAGAAGATACTCTTGGATTTAAAGTAATAATAAATGAGGTTATTAGTTCAAAAGTAGCTGCGGGTGTTATAATATCTCAAAACCCAAAAAGCGGTGAGAAGAAGTCTAGTGGAAGTGATATAACCCTTACTGTAAGTAAAGGAGATGGAAAAGCCTCAGTAATAATGCCTTCAGTTTTAGGTAAGGAACAAGCAGATGCAAAAAGAGCTTTAGAAGTTTTAACGTTTAAGGTATTAGTAAAATATGGAGAGGATAGTTCTAAACCAAATGGAGTTGTAATAGCTCAAAATTATCCTCAAAATCAAGAACTAAAAGAAGGTGCTCTTGTAGAAATCACAGTAAATAAAGTCCTTAAAACAAAAACTGTAAATATAGATTTAATAGAATTACAAGGTGGAAAGCCATTACTTCAAGATGAAATCACTGTAAGAGTAACTGCAAGTATTGATGGAGGAGCTACAAATACAGTATATCAAAAAACAGTACCACCTACACAAAAGACTGCTACATTTGAAATAAATGGATACAAATCAGCAGAGATTAAGGTATATTTAAATGGTAATCTTTCAAAATCTACAACTATAGAACTTTAAATAAATAGTATAGGCTTCCATATTAATATATTTAGAAATATTATGG
>JAVXNL010000008.1:22122-33425 GCA_036645795.1 Clostridia bacterium | reverse complement strand
CAAAAATAGAAAGTAGGTAAGCATATATATATGCTTAAGGCCTACTTTTTTTTGATTTTACACAATGTAGTGAAAAAATATGGATATTTAATAAATAATAAAATTTTATGAGCGTTTTACGCATTAAAATTTAATAAAAACTTTATATATTAAATAAATTATGGTATAATATACGTATATATAATTTAGTATTATAAAAAAAGGATGTGGATTTTAGTGTTTGAACTAGATAAAAAAAATATGAAAAAAATATTTGTTATAGTAGCTTTTGCAATTGTTTTGTTTTTAAGTTTGCAAAATTTAAATGTTTTAGGTGAAGTAATTATAACTCTTTTAAAACTTATAACACCGTTTATAATAGGCTTTTGTATAGCATTTATACTTAACATTCCTGTTAGATTTATTGAAAATAGAATACTCAGATTAAATGTTAAATCTAAGAAAAAAGGGAATAAGAAAAAAACAGATAAATTTAAAATAAAGAAAAAAAATATAAATCCTTTAATTAGAATAACAAGTATTTTAATATCACTTATTTTAATAATAGGTATAGTATATTTTGTTTTATTTCTTGTAATACCTGAGCTTATTACTACCGCTAATATAATTAAAGACAATATACCTAATATGGTAAGTACTGTAAAGATAGGGCTTGAGAATATGACACGTGACTATCCTGGCATAAGCGATAAAATTAATTCATTTAATATTAATTGGACAGGTATTGTAAATACAATAAAAGGATTTGCAAGAAGTGGTATAACAGGAGCGTTAAATTCTTCATTTTCATTTGTTGTAACTTTTATATCAGGAGTTATAAACTTTTTTATAGGTATAATATTTGCAGTATATATTTTAACACAAAAAGAGAAATTGATTTGTCAGTTCAAAAAAATATTGTATGCTTTTATACCTGAAAAGAAAGCATATAAAATTGTAGAAATTGGAAGAGTTATAAATGAGACCTTTTCTAATTTTATTGGAGGGCAATTTATAGAATCTTGCATATTAGGAATTTTATGTTTTATTGGTATGACAATATTTAAGTTTCCATATGCACTCACTGTATCAGTACTTGTTGGTGTAAGTTCGCTTGTCCCAATGTTTGGTGCTTTTATAGGAGCAATTATTGGAGCATTACTAATAGTTGTTGTAAGTCCTGTCATGGCTTTTTGGTTTTTAGTATTTGTAATAGTATTACAACAAATTGAGGGTAATTTAATATACCCAAAAGTAGTTGGAGATTCAGTTGGTCTTCCACCTATATGGGTACTTGTAGCTGTAACCGTTGGTGGAGGGACTTTTGGAATAGCTGGTATGATTATTGGTCTTCCAGCAGCATCAGTAATATATAAATTAATTAGAAAATCTGTACATAGTAAATTAAATGAAAAAGATATAAAGATAAGTTAAATAAAAAATAGAGGGTGGAAATTTGAAAGTTAAAAAATCAATTTATGAAGGAGAAGATGATTGTGAAAAAAACAAATCTTTTGCTTTTGGTATTAATTTTTATAAAGTAATATTAGTATTTATTATCGGATGTTTTTTAGGAGATATATATGAGATAGCATTAGAACTTTTAAAGCATGGTGAACTTGTAACAAGACAAGGTGTGCTTTATGGACCATTTAATCCAGTATATGGTATGGGAGCTGTTGTATTTGAACTTTTATTTTACAAGATGAGAAACTTAAAAATAGTATTTGTAGTAGGTACACTAATTGGTGGAATATTTGAATATTTATGTAGTTTTTTACAAGAAAAGATATTTGGTACTCTTTCTTGGGATTATTCAGGGAATTTTATGAACTTTCAGGGTAGGACTAGTTTATATATTGCACTTTTTTGGGGAATACTTGCAGTAGTTTTTGTGAGTTGTATGATGCCTTTATTTGATAAATATATAGAGAAAATTCCTAATAGAGTAGGGATACCGCTTAGTTGGTTTGTAGCTATTTTTATGGTAATAAATATGAGTATATCTGCTCTAGCAGTATACCGATATTCTGCTAGAGAAAAAGGAATCCCTGCAAATACTAAATATGAACAATTTTTAGACAACACATACCCAGATATTAGGGTGAAAAAATCTTTTCCAAATATGGTATTTAAAAAGTAGTGATTAATATATAAATGAATTTAAAAAAGAATAAAAAGATAGAGAATCTTATAAAAGAAGAAATTAGGTGTAAAGTAAGTAAAAACACAATTAAATAAGCATAAATTAGCAATATAACTTGACATAATCATCAAATTAAGGTACAATTGAGTTGTAAAAAAATAAAACAGGATATAAATATATCCTAAAGGAGAAAAAATGATTATGAATTTAATGGTTTGTGCTGTTAGTGTAGTAGCTTGCTTTTCTGTAATACTTCTATTTGTTTCTAGAAGTTTATATAAAAAAAAGCTAAAAGAAATTGAGGCTGAATTTTTGCCTCAATTAAATCAAAAAATAAAATAAAAAAACAAAATAGAGGTGTAAAAATTAACATCTCTATTTTTTGGGCTTTTATTGGCTTTTTTTTAAAAAAGTATTGTAAAACTTGTTGTAGAGATATATAATAAAAAGGTGTGAAGAAGAGGTGATATTATGGTAAGAAAATATGATTCATATAATATTTTAATAGGTAGTGTACCTGTTGTTTTATCTGCGCCACATAATGCAGAACATATTAGAAATAATAAATTAAAACATGGAGAAGTAAATACACGGTCCAATTGCAGCAAAAATATCTAGACTAAACGGTACATATGCTATATATAGGACTAAAAATAATTTAGATGATCCAAATTTCGATCCAAAAAACGAATATAAAGATACATTAATAGAACTTGTAAAAGATGTGAAAATTAGATATTTGCTTGATTTACATGTTATGGATTCAAGCAGAAAAAGTGATATATGTATTGGTACAGGATTGGGAAAAAATATATATAAAAGAAAAGATATATTAGAAAAAATAATTGAAATATTTGAAGATAATAATTTTAAAAATATATCTGTAGATGATGTTTTTGCTTCAACATATAAACATACGGTATCCTCAACAATAGCTAGAAGGTGTAGTATACCATGTTTTCAAATAGAAATAAATTTTAAATATGTAAATATAAAGCATCAGGAATATTCCTTAGATAGATTAGTTAAGACCATGTCTGAGATTGTTGATATGTTAGAACAAGACGTCAACAATTTTGAGCCAGGATAAATAGAAGTAATAATATATGTAATTATTGGTATAAGTAAAAAAAATTGAGCTTGAGGGATGCTTAAGCGTACTAGTGGTAAAAAATTAATAGAAAAGGTAGGTTTTCCACTACAAATAATTTAAGAAAATTTAATAAAAAGACCAGAGCACTAAATCATAGTCAACCCTAGTGATAATTACCTAAAGGGTATCGGATATACTGTGTAAACTGGAATCAACTATGATATATGGATGCTATAATTTATAGTATAGAGTCTCTTTTGTTTTTTCACGGTTTACACACTTTATTCGATATGCTTAAACTATTACTACATACTTAATTTGATTAGAGCAAAATTTAGGGCTTTTAAAATATAATTTTATGATTTATCAGGTATAACTGGAGGAGTATTTGGTATTATGCTAGGACTATTATTACTGGTTAAAATATTAAGTAGTTCTTCATCAGAATTTGCTAAGGCTTGTAGATTATAAGTTAGAGCGTTTTCTGGTAAAATTGCTTTTTCCTTACTCACAACTTCTTTTTGGGGTTCTCTTTTAGTTAATAATTTTATATTTATTTCTTCTAGTGTAAGGATAGAAGCTTTCATAGTAGATATTTCATCTTTTTTTTCATCTTCTGTTTTAGAGCGCCAAGCATTAATTTGTCTTTGATTTAAAATAGTACCATTTTTTTCAATAGGCACGGGTTCACTGTTAAGACTAGTTATTTTTTTATTTAGTCTAGATATTTCTGAATTTTGAGGAAGAGATAAAGCTGAAGGTAAAGTCTCTTTAATATGGCTATATTTTTTAAGCCTATTTTCTTTAGTATCTTTAACTTTACCATTTTGTTCTATTACATCTGCTTGCGCAATTATATCAGCAATACATAAGTCTAGAAGCATTTCGAAATCAGTAATAGATAAATCAGGTATTTCTTTTAAGGATTTTGATAAAATTTTAGCAACCTTATCAGGTTTTTTTGCATCTGTATCTTTGATATTTATAAAATCACCATGATGACCGATTAGTAAATTGATCTTTTGAATATCTTGTTGAGAATATCCAATTTGTTTTAGAATATCTTCACTTAACTTAGCTGATTCTTCAGCATGACCCCAGAAAACATTAATACCATCCTTTTCTTTCATAGTATTAGGTTTACCAATATCGTGAAACAAGGTAGAAACCCTTAGTAATTCTGTATCTTTTTTGTTAAACTCGTCTAATGGAATATTGTTCATTGTATGTAGAGTATGTTCCCATAAGTTATATTTGTGATTTGGGTTGTTTTGTTCATAACCCACCATTTTAGCAACCTCATTTCCAAAGAATAATTTTACGTCTTCTTGAGAAAGTTTTAGTAATTGTTTAACACTGTTTGCATTTAACATTATTCTCTGCATTTTTTCTTTATTTATCATTTTATATCAACCTTTCTAAAATTAATTATTGTTTATTTTTACTGATTGCGTTTTGTATACTAAAGGTGTATTATTAGATTTTAGTATTTGAAGTATTTTCATATTTATATTTTCTCTTGTAGTTAAATAATCTTCATAAGGTATAGCTGATGAAAAAAAGTATATTAGGACATTTAAACCTGAATCTTTAATTTCATTTAAATGAACATATATTGAGTCACTTAAAACATTTTTGTGCTCGTGTAACATTATTTGTATATCATTAATTGCGTTTGATATATTCTTAGGAGGCGTATTGTAGTCTAAATTTAAACTAAAACTAATTTTTCGTTTTTTCATTTTACTCCAGTTTGTTATGTTTTCATTTGCAAGTATTGAATTTGGAAGTGCTACAAGCGAATTATCAAAAGTTCTAATACGAGTGCTTCTAAAAGATATATCTTCTACAACACCTTCAATAGTAGAAATTTCAACCCAGTCACCAACAACAAATGGTTTATCAGTAATTATTACAATGCCACCAAATAAATTTTTCGCAGTATCTTGAGCAGCAAGTGCAAATACAACACTGCCAAGACCAAGACCTGCAATAAGGCCATTTATATCATAACCAAGCTCGCTTATAATAATAACACCAGCAAATACATATATAATAGCTTTTAAAATTTTCGAACAAAAATTTATTAACGTTTTGTTTTTGTCGGTATTTTGATTGGCTTTTAAACGTTTAAAAAAGCCAGAATCAGGTCCAATTGATTCAGCAATACCTGTAGCTATAATTGCAATAATGCATATTCTAAATGCTTTATTTACACCAAGCATTATATTAGCGGGTAATTGCAAGAAGAGTAAAGCTAAAAATATACCAAGTACAAAAAAGTAAAGTTTTAGTGGTTTATAAAAAGCGTTACTTTTAATAACTTTTCTGTCTTTTATTTTTAAGTTAAATAGTTTTATAACTAAATAGGAAAGTACACCTCTAAATACTAAGAAAAAAGCCACTATTGCAAGAAAAATTGATATAGTAATAAGTCCTTTTAGCGAAAGTATTCCAGAGTTTTTTATAAATTCTATTATTTTTTCCATATATCTACCATCCCTTTTATATATATCTATTATATAGCATAAATAATAAAAATACAATACATGCAAAAGATATAGTTTGATTTTTTATAGATTAGCTATAAAATTTAGTTTATTTTATCTGTTGCATTATCAAGATTATTACCTTGCCAAAACAAATTAAGTTCTTGTAATGTAAGTGTTCCTTTGTGGTAGTTTATAATATTTCCTTCATTTCCAATTAAATATGAAGATGGAATACCGTTACTTTCAGGATCAATATGCTGACGTATTGTTTTTTCAGTATCTAAGATAGTAAACCAATTTAGATGATTTTCTTCTAAATATTTTTTCAAATCTTCTTCTGTTTTGTCATGTGATACAATAATTACAGGTGTTTTGGGGTTTTGTGATATAAATGTATTTAAGACATCAAGCTCTTCTGTGCAATAATGACACCAAGATGCCCAAAATATTACTAAAGTATTTCCGTTTTTTAGATAACTATCTAGATAGTCATCCTTTACTTGTGATATAATATATTTTTCTCTGAATTTTTGTTTTGTATATTTTGTATCATTAAATACTTCATTGTTAGTACAATATAGCACAGACAATATGACAGCTGATATTATAAATAGCAATATAATGACAATTAATATCAAAGAATTTTTTTTATTCATAGATTATCCACTCCTTTTTAAAATTATATACTATTTTAATATAAAAAGCAATATTTTAGGAAAAACTTGCAGATTGTTAGAATTTCTTGTAACTTTGTGCGTTTTGGTTGAAATTTTGTTGGAAATGAGGTATAATATATATAGTGATTATGTTAATCACTAATGTTACAAAAGTAATTAGTGGGGTTTCACTAATCTATGTATTAAATTTCAAAATTAGAATTTAAGGAGAGATGAAAAAAAATGGTAAAAGATAAAGAAGTAAAAACAGTAGTATCACCTTTTGCAGTAAGAGAAAACGAAGTAAAGGTCTTTGATGGAAAAGATGGATTTGCATCAATTAATCAAGTTGTATTTAAAATGGATATGGGATATATAAATGAATCGCATATCAAAGCATTAGAAATTGTTAATGAATTTGGTTTTGTTACATCAAGACAAGTTACACAAATACTTGATGTAAGAGGAAAACTTACTGATATAGAAGATGATAAAAAGCAAAATAAAGTAGCTAAATGGTTAGAAGATTTAACAAAATCTAAGGTAATAGCTCGTTATTACTTTCAAAGTGAACTTGGAAAAAGTTCATATAGAGCATATTCTATGGATAAAATAGCAACATATATATTAAAGCAAAGAAATATTCCGACATCTTGGCAACCAACAGATAATACTAAACCGGCATATTCTGTAAAAAGAAAATTAGCAGGCAATCAGATAATAATTGCATATATGCAAAAAGTAGCTGCATATAATAATACAAATCCTAATTTGTTATTATATTCTAAAAAATATAATGTCAAATTTAAACCAACTGGTGGTTTTATAAATCTTAAAAATGAATCAGAAGATAAGAATTATATATTTGAAATTGTAAGAAAAAATGAGGATTGGCAAAACATGTTTGCTGAAAAGGTTCAACTATATTCTGATTTTTATGAAAATTTTTCTAAAAATGATGCAGGCTTTTATGAAAAGCCACAAATTGTTTTTGTTGGTGAGGATATTCAACACATAGCTGAAATGTTTAGAATTATAAAAAAAGTAAGTAATGTTTTAAAAGATGAAGAAATGTATTTTACAACAGAACTTAGACATTTAGAATTAAATCTTGAAAATTCAATAAGTGTATTTGAATTAGAGCCTGATACAAAAAAATACAAATTCGTATCAAAAAAATTAGATATATTAAAACCAGGAGATACTGCACTAAATAAAGATAAACTTGGAAGTGATATGAAATTTAATGCAAATATGATTATAGAATAATAAAAATATAAATATAAATGCTTTTAAAAGCATATAAATAAGTAAGCTATTAAATAATTGTAATACACTTAAGACATAGTAAATATGATATAATATGTCTTAAGTGTGTTATTTTTCAAGAAAAATAAAAATTGACTTTTTTTATATTTTGTGATATAATTCGACTAAACGATATACATAAATAATAATATAATCTGTATAACCTATATTAGTGTTAGAGCGATATTAAACTAATTATAAGTGTGTAAAATTTTTGTAAAAAAAGGTGGAAAAGAATTAATGGAAATTGTAAAAGAAATACTAAAAATAGTATATTATGCAATTGATATATTTATAATACTGTATTTTGGGTATTATGTTGTAACAGGCATGTTTGCTTTAGTAAAAAATAAACATAAAATAAGAAAATACAAAGCAAAGAATAAAATTGCGGTTCTAATAGCTGCTCGTAATGAAGAAAAGGTAATAGTACATTTGTTAGATAGTTTAAATAAACAAAACTATCCTAAAGAATTGTACGACACTTTTGTAATTCCTAATAATTGTACCGATGGTACAAGGAAAGTTTCAATTGAAAAAGGTGCTAAAGTAATAGACTGTACAGTTCCAGTATCATCTAAAGGAGAAGTATTAAAGTACACCTTTAATTATATGAAAAAAAATCATGATGAATATGATGCTTTTATAATATTTGATGCAGATAATATTGTTCATAAAAACTTTTTAAGGAGAATGAATGATGCGTTATGCGCTGGATTTAAGGTAGCACAAGGATATAGAGATAGTAAAAATCCATCTGATACATGGATTTCATGTTGTTATTCTTTGTTTTACTGGGTGCAAAATTTCTTCTTTAATCAAGCTAGAATGAATATGGGATGGTCTTCTTCTATAAATGGTACTGGATTTATGATTGAAAAAAGTGTAATAGAAAAAAATGGCTTTGAGACAGTAACACTTACAGAAGATATTGAATTTGCAGCACAGTGTGCTATAAATAATCAAAAAATAGCTTTTGTAAAAGATGCTATTACCTATGATGAGCAACCACTTACGTTTTCTCAATCTTGGAAACAACGTAAAAGATGGTCGATAGGTACAATACAGTGCTTGTTTAAATATTTTAATCCATTAATTAAAAATGGAATTAAAAACAAAACTCCACAGTGTATGGATATGGCTTTGTTTTTTATGGCACCGCTTGTTCAAGTATTAGCCTTTTTTGTAATTGTAATGTTATCTGTATATAACATGTTAGGTATACAAGTATCAGATATAATGAAAATGCTATACGACAATAAAATAGCATCTCTTGTTCTTCGGATATTTAGTATCTATTGGAATATCTTTATTTGTAGTTATTATGGAAAAGAAAAAAATAAGAAAAACATTCAAAGGAATACTTACATTATCAATATTTATGCTTACATGGATACCTATAAATATTCTTTGCTTTATAAAAAGAGATTATGTATGGGAACCCATTGAACATCATAGAGCTGTTGATATTGATAGTATAACAGAAGCAGAGTATAAGTAAAGAAAATAGTCTTAAAGAATAGTACTTTAGGACTATTCCACTTTTTTTATTCAAAATCTGATACAAGCTATTTACAATTTTGTACTTTTGTTATATTATATAATCAATGTTACAAAATATAAGATTGGAGAGGACGTATTTTATGAAAGTAAAACTTTTTATGCAAAAAAATGAAGAGCAAACATTAGCACAAGAAATAAAAGAATCTTTTGAAAAAAAGCCTAAAAAAGCGTATTTTTTTGGTGGAAAATTAAGAGAAGGTGGCTTTAAATTAATAGAAGAAGAATTGGACTCAAAAGTAAAATTGTGTTTTGCAATAGGTATTGATAAAAAAAATACTACTAGAAATATGTTAGAAGATATACTTGCTGTTGCAAAAGATTTATATGTGTATTCAAATAACAATACAATAGAATATGATAGTAATGTATGCATATTTGAATATAGTGACAGTGCTGTTATGTATGTTTCATCTGCAAATTTATCAAGCAGTGGAATGGTAAATAATATATCACTATATACTAAAGTGATGTATGACTTTTATGAAATACAAGAAAAGACAGAATATAAAGAATTAATAAAGAAGTCATTAAAAGAAATTGAAAATGTTGGGTTTTTAAAAATCACAAAAAAAGAACAGATAGAAAAATTAGTAGATGAAAAAGAAATATTTACTACAAATCAATACACTCATCATAATATAAAAAGTATATCTGAGCTACTAGGCAAAAGAGAAGTAAGTTTAAGTGATAAAAAAGAGGAAACAAAACAGGTAACTAAAGAAGAAGCTGAGGATATTTATGGACAAGGCACAAATATACCTAAAATTGATTTATCCGATTTTTCAATAGATTTAAAGGATATAGACTTATCAGATGTACCTGAATATGAAGTAGAAGAAGAAGAAAATGAAAATAAAGAATTAATAAAAGAAGATGTTAAAAAAGCAAAAAAATCAACAAAGGCATCAGATATAGAAGTGGAATACGAAGAAGATATACAGGATGCAAAAACTATATTGAAAAGTATAGTAGATAACCCTAATTTATCAGATAGTGGAATGAATATAAATAATGAGGCAGATGATGAGTTTGATTCAGATGTAACATTAGATATAAATGACTTGCTATTTTCAAAAGCAGATGTAATGTTAGATGTACCAATTAAAAAGAGTAAAGCTAAAAAAACATCTGATGAAGAAAACAGTGGAAAATTAGTAGAAGATGAAAATGAAGTAGTTCAAGTAAAAAAAGTAAATCTTAATAATATTGCAAATTTTATATTTGAACTTCCAGCAAAACCAACTAAAGGACAAGATGTGCATAATATAAAGATACCAAACTATATACAAAAAATGATACCAGGATTTTTTGAATTAGCTGAAAAAGGAAAAAATGAAGAAATTAATGGAATAAAATATAAAACAAGAAAGGTTGTTATAGAGGTAGTAGATGTAAAGACTAACGAAAAGTACAATGATCGAAATGCAAAGATTATGCATAAAGTTGGTCAAACATATATAACTTTTTCAACAGATGCAATAATGAATATTCATTATTTAGAAAATGATATTATACGAATTATAAAACTTGCAAGTGATGTATATCATATGGAAATTATTCCAAAGGAAATGCAAGAGTATAAACTTTGGAGTAAATTATGTACACAAAACTTTAAGTCATCTACAAGAAAATATGGGATGATGTAGTAATACATTTTAATATAAAATAGGTATCTAGAATATTATTCTAGATACCTATTTTATATTAATTTTTTTTTTTGCTTTAATATGAATCTTTTACTTGCATTTCTACAAGTTCTCCTTTCAGATTGAAAATAAAAACATAAGGTTCCACCCTTAAAACATTTATTTTAATGGTGATGAAATTCGCAATTTTTATTATCTGAATTTTAAAATTACCTTTAAATAAAAATGAAGTAGTTTCATTTTTAAAAAACAATTTTTTGTATTTGCCGCTTTCAAGCTTTTCATTACTAGAAAGTGTTTTAATAACCTGGAATGTTACACTTTCTTGAGCACACAATATTTTTATTGTATGTATAGTTCCTTTAATATATAAATCTGAAAAGGGCTTTGATTCGTCAATAAATATTTCAATTGTTTCGT
>JAVXNL010000008.1:5182-22022 GCA_036645795.1 Clostridia bacterium | reverse complement strand
ATTAAAGAAGAAATCCCAAGTATAGGGACTGTATTTCCAGTACCTGGATTTTCTTGCTGAAGGTTTTCTTTTGAAGTGGTATCACTTTGTGATTCCACTTCAACGTTCGGAGCATCAGCAACTTCTGCAATGCTTGTAACTTCTTTTTCAAGAGTTATAGGCGTTTCAGGAGTTACAGGAGTTACAGGAGTTACAGGAGTATTCCCGTTATTATAGTTAACGGGTGCTTCTGCAAGTTCCTCCGGGGTAAAAATCTTCGTGATGTTATAATCACAAAGATTGCATTTCCATCCGGATACGTAAGCGTCGTATTCGGATGAGAATACAATGTAGGCTTTTTCGTCTACATTGTGTTCATGGAGATGTTCGTATCCTAAATAGCGAACATTTCCACATTTTCCACAGGTCTCTTGCTTATAGACGCCTGTGGCGTTTGTAACAAGTTCAAATGACTGGTCAATATGACCAATTTCTTCGAACTTACAATCATCACAAAAAATACGGCAACAGCCGTTTTCTGAGATGATTTCCAATGGTTGCATTTTCATATTGCTATGAAAATGTTCTTCACATGCTAGTGCGTTAGGCGCTAAGCCAAACAGCACTAAAGCTGTGAATAAAACTAACCGTATAAATCCCTTTTTGGATTTTTCCATTTTTTTCTCCTTTTTTTTGAGGAATAAATATATTCCACATAATTGAAACTATGTGGAAATTATACCACAAAGTTGTTTAAAAGTTAAATTTTATGTAAATATAATTACTTCTGCAATATACTGAACACTGTGGAAATGTGTAGAGGTGATTGGGCTTTCAATATATATGATACAAATCAAAATAAACATTAAAGTACTATATATTCAAATGTTATATGTAATGAATACAACACACTTTATAACGTGCCAGTTTTTTGAAATTTCTCTAAGTGTTCAGCTTGACTTTACAACTCGCCTGGTATATAATATATATGTAGATTTCAATATTTGTAACACTTTCATTAGTTTTATTTGTAATAATCTTAGTTTAGAAAAAAGAGTGGCTACCAACTCATAGGAATAAAAGGTAGAGGAAGGTAAATATAATATAGTAAGGTTTAATTTTACTATTATTATATAAGTGTGAGTTTGTTATGATAGATAAAATGTTAAATAATATAGAATTTTTTAATGATGAAGAAGATCTAAAAATAAAAGAAGATCTAAAAAAAGTAATTAAAGTTGGATATAGTGAAATGCTCGAATTTTTTAATATAGAAAAATATAATTTTAAATTAAACGGCATCGTTATATATAAAAGTATAGAAGAATTTCAAAAAGAGATGTTTGGCAAAAAAAGAGATGATTTTGGGATATCTTGCATAAAGAATAAAAAACTACAAATTGTCAATCCTAAAAATCCCGGAAAAATAAATAATTATGACTCTGTACAAAAAGGTGCAATATATAATTTGGTTTTAGTAATTGTAGATAATATGTCAAGTAAATCGTATATTCCAGATTGGTTAAGGGTAGGCGTTGGTGTTTATGTTTCAAAATTACAAAATGCAAATAAAACAAAAATGGATATATCAATAGATAGATTTAGTAGTGGTTATTTGAATTTTTCAGCTAGTTATTTTGTCGTAAACTATATAATTAGAATGTATGGTAAAAAGAAACTTTTAGAACTTTTACAAAATGTAGATGGATTTAAAGAAATACTAGGCGTTAGTACAAAAGATTTTGATATTGAGATAAATAAATATTATAAAGGGACAAAATAAAAAATATATACATATAACTGGTATATAACGACATATTTTTCATATATAATATATAAAAGAATGATTTAACAATATTAACAAAGTAACTACAGATTATACATATTTTAATTAAAAATCACTTTACATTTTAACTAAAATGTGGGATAATATAAGTATAATATAAATTAATAAGGGGATGAAGAAATGGTATATATTATAACTGGAGGGCCCGCTACAGGAAAAGGTACTAGGTCAAACATTTTATCAAAAGCTCTAAATATTCCTCACATATCAACAGGGGAGTTATTAAGGGCTGAGGCAGAGACAAACAAAGAAATTGCAGATATACTCTCACAAGGAACTTTGATATCTGATGATTTAACAACAAGACTTTTATTTGAGCGTATAACACAAAAAGACTGTGAGAATGGATTTATACTAGATGGATATCCAAGAAATTATTCACAAATTAGCTTACTTGATAATATACTTAGCAAAGTAGATAAGAAGGTAGATAAAGTAATTGAACTTGTTGTAGATGATGAACTTGTATATAGAAGAATATTAGAAAGAAAAATTTGTGAGCGTTGTGGAAAAATGTATGGAATAGATTTTCCACCTAAAGTAGAAAACATATGTGATAGTTGCGGAGGTAAGTTATCTGTAAGAACTGATGATACTAAAGATACTTTAAAATCAAGAATTGATACATATAAAACAAACTCAAAACAAATTTTAAAATATTATAAATTAAAAGGCGTTTTAAAAACGGTGGACGCTGCAGCACACCCAGAAGATATAATAAAAGATATTAAAGATTAATAAAAATAAAAGCCAAAACAAATGAAATAAAAATAGTTATAGTGGAAAGTGTGAATAACAATGATTAATATAAAAAACGAAAAACAAATAGTCCTTATGGAAAAATCAGCTAGAGTTTTAAAATTAGTATTAAAAGAAATAGAAAAAAATATAAGGCCAGGAGTAACAACTGGGTATTTAGATGAAATAGCAAAACGTGTTATGAAAGAAAATAATACAATACCTGCTTTTGTTGGAGAGCAATGTCCATATAGCGGTGGAAAAGACTATAAATGGGCAATATGTACATCAGTAAACGATGAAATAATACACGGAATTCCCTCAAAAGACGTTGTATTAAAAGAAGGCGATTTGCTTAGTGTTGATTTAGGAACATATAAAGATGGTTGGGCATCTGATGCAGGCAGAACTTACGGAGTAGGAAAAATATCTGATACCTCACAAAGACTTATTGATACAGCAAAAGCAGCTTTCTTTGCAGCAGTAGATGTAGCTATAGAAGGAAATAGAATAGGCGATATATCAAATGCAGTACAGACTTATGTAGAAAAGCAAGGATTTTCTCTTTTAAGAGAATATCAAGGTCACGGAATAGGTGAAGAGATGCACGAAGATCCAGGAGTACCTAATATAGGTAGAAAAAGAACTGGACCAAGACTTCAAGCCGGTATGGCACTTGCAATAGAACCTATGATATGTGAAGGAAGACCAGATGTTTACGTAAAAGAAGACATGTGGACTGTTGCAACAAAAGATAGAAAAATGACATCATATTATGAAAACACTATAGTTATAACTAAAAAAGAGCCTAAAATATTAACATTAGATTAGAGTGATTTTAAAATATAATAAAAAATATTTTGGCAAATGAAAGTGTGATGTGGTAATAAATGATAATGTAAGAGATGCTTTAATAAAATGGATAGAGTTTATATATCCATCCATTATTAAGGTAATATCACATATTAATTTAGAAAATGCATTTTTAGAATATCAAATTAAAAAAGCAAAGAAATGTGGCAGACGCAATAATACCATGAGCTAGTGAAAGGTTATACTTTTATGGATATTGGTATATAACTCTGAGTTTGGCAGCTGAAAGCAGCAAACATTACTACTAGTAGTGTTTGCTGCTTTTTAAAATGTGTTATGTGATTTCTCTCTTTTTAGCATTAATTGTTTATTTATTCTTTTTTCTTTGGTGTATATATTTTAACTATCTTTTTTGTTCTTATCATTTGGATTGCTTTGACTAGGTGAGGTTATTATACCCATAATAGATAAAATAGATAAAATAGAATTTGTAATTGTATTTAGAGCACTATCTTCAATATTAATTATACCAGTTGCAGATAATATTAATAGTAAAGTAGAGATAATACTTGCCCAAAGCATGGGGCTTCTAAGCTTTTCTTTCATTTTATATCATCCTTGTTTTTGTTATTTCTTCTATTACATTTTTTTTCGAATGGATCAAAAAATATTCCAATTAAGATTAATATAAAGCATATAAATATACCAATATTTGTAACTAGGTTATTTCCTATATTCCAAAAATTTAAAGAAAAAAGTAATAAATTTGCTATAGCAATTAAACTTAGCCATATAACAGGATAGCATAAAATATCTTTTATTTTTTTCATTTTTTCACACCTTACTTTGATATATATTAATATTTAACATATAATCATTATATTATATGTTAAGTGTTATGTTTTTGTGAAAGCTTGTATACCTACAATATGAAAGCACAAAATGGACTTTTTTATGAAAAAAAACTGTGTTTTTGTTGACATTGCTTTAAAACTACGCTATAATATATGTGTTAGCTTTTACTCTTATGTAAATTTGAGTATTAGTATTAGTATAATAGGGGAGGAATTGTTAATGGCTAAAGATGATGTTATCGAAGTTGAGGGCTTAGTAAAAGAGGCTTTACCAAACGCTATGTTTAAAGTAGAATTGGAAAATGGTCATCAAGTTCTTGCACATATTTCAGGTAAACTTAGAATGCATTACATAAAGATATTGCCTGGTGATAAAGTGAAACTTGAACTATCAACTTATGACTTAACTAAAGGAAGAATTACTTGGAGAGGAAAATAATAATATCCTATTATAAAAAATGTGATTAAACATTTACTGAAGCGGCTGTAAAAGACTAACAGCCTATAGGTCTTTTATTTTTAGTATTATGTTTATCAATATACTTACTTTTGTTAAATTTTATTAACAAAAAAACTTTAAGGGGGATTTAAAATGAAAGTAAGACCATCTGTAAAGAAAATTTGTGAAAAATGTAAGATTATCAGAAGAAACGGAGTAGTTCGTGTAATCTGTGAGAATCCAAAACACAAACAAAGACAAGGTTAATGTGGGGGTGTAGAATTAAATGGCACGTATAGCTGGAGTAGATTTACCTAAAAATAAGGTAGCAGAAATAGGACTAACATCTATATATGGAATAGGTCGTTCTGCGTCAAGGAAGATACTTGAAGAAGCTGGTATAGAACCAACTAAAAGAGTAAAAGACTTTTCAGAAGAAGAAGAAGCAAAAATAAGAGCAATCATAGAAAGAGAGCATATCGTAGAAGGAGATCTTCGTAAAGATACAGCTCTAAATATTAAAAGATTAATGGAAATAAACTGTTATAGAGGACAAAGACATAAAAGAAAATTACCTGTTAATGGTCAAAGAACTAAAACTAACGCTAGAACAAGAAAAGGTCCTAGAAAAGTAGTAGCTAAGAAGAAAGGAGTATAAATTATGGCAACTAAGAAGAAAAAAGTAGTAACAAAGAAAAAAGTAAAAAAGAATATATCAACTGGTGCAGCGCACATACAATCTTCATTCAATAACACAATAGTTACAATGACAGATACACAAGGTAATGTTATATCTTGGGCAAGTGCAGGTGGACTAGGCTTCAAAGGGTCAAGAAAGAATACTCCTTATGCAGCAGGTCAAGCAGCTGAAAATGCAGCAAATGCAGCAAAAGAACATGGATTAAAAAGTGTAGAAGTGTATGTAAAAGGACCTGGTTCTGGAAGAGAAGCAGCAATAAGATCACTTCAAGCGGCTGGATTGGAAATAAACATGATAAAAGATGTTACTCCAATACCACATAATGGTTGTAGACCACCAAAAAGAAGAAGAATATAGTGGGGGTGTAATAATAAAATGGCAAGATATACAGATGCAGTATGTAAAAAGTGCAGAAGAGAAGGTATAAAACTTTTCTTAAAGGGTACAAGATGTAATTCTAATAAATGCGCAATTGATAGAAGAGCTTACGCTCCAGGACAACATGGAAAATCAAGATCAAAATTATCAGAGTATGGTCTTCAATTAAGAGCAAAACAAAGAGCAAAGATTTTTTATAGAGTCTCTGAATCTCAATTTAGAAAATATTATGATGAAGCCTATAGAAGAGAAGGAATAACATCTGATATGCTTTTTGAACAATTAGAATTAAGACTTGACAATGTAGCATACAGAATGGGAATTGGAACATCTAGAGCTGAATCTAGGCAACTAGTAGGATATGGAATGTTAGAAGTAAATGGTAAAAAAGTAAATATACCATCATATATAACTAGAGTTGGAGATATTATAAAATTAAGAGATGCTAAAAAAGATAACAAAACAGTAGTAAGTGTTATGGAAACTAGCAAATTAAAAGCAGTACCAACATGGTTAGAAGTAAATAAAGAAAAAACTGAAGCTAAAGTATTAAGAAAACCAGTAAGAGAAGACGTAGATTTAGAAGTACAAGAAAGCTTAATTGTAGAGTTATACTCTAAGAGCTAGTAAAATCATTTGATTAATAATTAATAATGCGTGTAATCAGAGCGTATTAGAAGGAGGATAAAAAATGATTGAAATGCAAAGACCAGAAATAAAATGTGTTGAGGTAGATGTAGATACATATTACGCAAGATTTGAAGTAGAGCCTTTAGAAAGAGGCTTTGGAATTACTCTTGGTAATTCATTAAGAAGAATATTACTTTCTTCACTACCAGGTTATGCAATAAATACTATAAAAATAGAAGGAATAACTCATGAGTTTTCAACAATACCAGGAATAAGCGAAGATGTTACAGATATAATACTTAATTTAAAACAAGTATGTTTAAAATCTGATGATATGGATAGAAAAGAATTAACAATAAAAGCTGTTGGACCTTGTGAAGTTACAGCAGGTGACATAGTAACAGACTCAACTATGGAAGTTGTAAATAAAGATTTACACTTAGCATATTTAGATGACGGAGCTACATTAAACATGGAACTTGTAGCTGTAAAAGGTAGAGGATATATATCAGGGGATAAGAGTAAAGATGCAGTAACATCTGTTAATGAACTCCCAATAGACTCGATTTTTACTCCAGTAAAAAAGGTTAATTTTAATGTTGGAAAGACAAGAGTTGGACAAAATGCAGATTACGATAGTTTAGTAATGGAAATTTGGACAAATGGTGTTATAGAACCATATCAAGCATTAAGTATGGCAGCAAGGATATTAAATGAACATCTTGAAATGTTTATAGATTTATCTGAGATTGCAAAGACTATGTCTATTATGTCAAAAAAAGAATTATCTATGAAAGATAAGCTTTTAGAAACACCAATAGAAGATTTAGAATTTTCTGTAAGATCATATAATTGCTTAAAAAGAGCTGGTATTCATACAGTTGCAGATATAGTTAGTAAATCTGAACAAGATATGATAAAAGTTAGAAATCTAGGAAGAAAATCACTAGATGAAGTAATTAAAAAAGTAGCAGATTTAGGTCTTGAATTTAAAAGTAAAGACGACTAAATAATAAGGAGGATAGTAACAATGCCAGGAACAAGAAAACTTTCAAGAACAACTTCTCACAGACTTTCAATGCTTAATAATTTAGTTTCATCTTTAATACTTAACGGCAAAATAGAAACAACTCTTGCAAAAGCAAGAGAAGTTAAACCACTTGCTGATAGTATAATAGATTTAGCAGTAAAAGAAAAAGATAATTTTGAAGAAAAAGAAAAGACTCTTTCAAGAGCTAAAGTAGATAAAAATGGAAAAAAAGTAACTGAAACTAAAACTTCAAAAAATGGTAGCAAATATGAAACAATAGTAAGAGAAGTAGTAAAAGAAACTGTAAAAGTAGATAAACCATCTAAACTTGTAGCAAGAAGAAAAATGTTTAATCAAATAAACAAATTAAGTGACTTTGATGGAAATACAGTTGATTTAACTGAAAAATTATTCAACGAAATTGCTCCAAAATATGAAGCAACAGGTGGATATACAAGGATAATTAAACTAGTACCTAGAAAAGGTGACGGTGCTCAAATGGCAATTATCGAATTAATATAATAAAGAATAAAGAGTAGCAAGGTAGAAAATAAGTACCTTGTTATTTTTTTAAAACTTTTTTTGCTTTTTATCCTCACTATTGACAAAGAGTCAGATAAACAAGATAAAAAGCACACTAATAATTAAAGTTTATTAGTGTAATCTTTATTTATTTCATCACATTTTAAAATGGAGTGAATATTTGCAGATAAGATATCAAGTTTAATAGAGCTTTTAATATCTTCATTTAAGCTATTTAATACTTTATCATTTATGGAAGATATAACAGGGATATTAGAATTTTTAGATATCATGGATAAAAGTTTTTTCCCATTTTCATTTGAGGCAAGTATATGTGCATAAGCAAGATTTTTATTTGTCATGTTTTCAAAATAATCTTTTGAAATATTTAGTAAAATACTTATAAGAACTCTTTTTATTTTACTCATTTGATATCTTTTTGACTTTATATTTTGTATAAATTGGCTATATGTCTTAGAAGTATTAATGCAAGAATATATTCTATTTTCTAAACCTTCGGTTATACCTTGTATAGTTTTTAAATTATCCATACCTAAGTTTAGTATGTTATATTTTAAAATACTAAAATATAATTCGTTAAAAAGAGGGCTGTCTTGTTGTATAACTTTAAACATTAAAGTTGGCAGGTAATTTTTTAAAATTTCAATGTTTTCTGTATTTGGAATACGATTTTTCTCTATAGCAAAATTATATATTTCATTTCTAATACTTGTTGCACTTGTAAAAGAGGCTCGAGTATCTAATTTAATTTCGTTAAAATTTGAGGATTCTCTTTTTATACAAAAGGGCATTATACTACTTTTAAGCATAGTAATTGCTTTTACATATTCTAATCCTAATATGTTGTTTGGACTCTCTATTGTATCTATTTGGTTGCTATCTAAGTAGCTAGATAGAGCGGCTTTTCTTGCAAATGCAAAAGAAACTCCATTTTTAAAATTAAGGGATATATCTTTCCATATATTTTTTTCGTTTGTAAGTATTATATTTGATATTTCTTTGATTTTTTGTATATCGGCACTTTCACTACCAAAACATATACAATCTACAACTCCTAATTTATCTAATATATTAACAGCGCCTTTTGCAAAATACTCAGCACTAGATGTTGCATATATTGTTGGGAGTTCAATTACTAAATCAGCTCCATAATTAGTAGCTACTTTTGCACGTGTAAATTTATCATATATGGAAATATTTCCTGCTTGAGTAAAACTACCTGACATTATGACTATTACAAAATCTGCTCCAGTAATCTCTTTTGATTTTTGTATATGATATTCATGACCTTTATGAAATGGATTATATTCTGCAATTATTCCTAAAACTTTCAAAATGAACCTCCTTTTATATTGTGTTTTTCAAAAAATTATGTTATTATATTGAAAGTGTAACATAAATTATGTGGATTTTCAAGTAGAAATATAATATATACATATTATATTAATCAAAAACCAATATTTTAAATAAAAAAAACAAAGAGCTATGTTATTAGATAATCAGGAGGTGATAAAGATGGAAGGAAAACTAAAAAAAGTAGATATATATACAGATGGAGCGTGTAGTGGAAATCCAGGTCCTGGTGGATGGGGAGCTGTTGTTATATATAACGGAGTAGAAAAGCAAATATCAGGAGGACAAAAAGATACTACAAATAATAAAATGGAGATAATGGCTGTAGTAAAAGGTCTTGAAATTTTAAAAGAGTCTTGTAATGTAAAGATATATAGTGATAGTGCATATGTAGTAAACTCTGTAGAAAAAGGATGGGTATATTCATGGAAAAAAAATAATTGGATAAAATCAAATAAACAAAAAGCTAAAAATATAGAATTATGGGAAGAGCTTTTAAGACTTATGTCTGTTCATGAAGTATCATTTATAAAAGTAAAAGGCCATAGCGATAATAAATACAACAATATATGTGATATGCTTGCAACTACTGCAATAAATCAATATAGATAAGGTGGAAGTATTTAAAAATATAGTAATTAGTTCTTAAAAATTATACTAAGGCATAAAATGTCTTAGTGGTGATTTTAATATATGAAAGAATATATAAAAAAGTATATAGAAGAAAATATAAAGAGTATAAGCATTCTTTTGTTTTGTATAATTATAGGACTTGTTGTAGGAATTTTTACGTATCAATTAATAGATGAGTCAATAAAAATAGAACTTACTAATACTATACAAAAAACACTAGATATAACTAAAAAAGATGGATTTGGTGGCATAAATGTTATAAAAAATGGACTAGGTGCAAATACTTTAATTATTGCTCTTATATATCTTAGTACTATTACCATTATTGCTCCAAGCCTTATATGTGTAATAGATACTTTAAAAGGATTTGCTATTGGTATATATATTCCAACACTTTTTCAAGTTTTTGGAGTGGGTAATGGGTTAATTGTAATGTTACTTCTTGTAGTAATTCCAAATATAGTATATATCCCATCTTTTGTATATATATGTTGCAATGCAATAAATTTTCATTATAGCTTAGTAGATAAATCAAATAATTCTTTTAAGTTACCTATTATATTAAAAGATATAGTAAAATGTATACTTGGTTTTTCTGTAATGTTTTTATCTGTTATAATAGAACAATTTTTGACTTCTCCAGTTATATCAATATATAAAAGCATTAGTAGATGATATAGTTATTAATACTTTGTTGTATGAATTACTATAGTTTTAGTATTGAAATTTGAAAAAAGAAAAGAAAAACCAAAAACATTACATAATTTTTGATAAAAGCCTTGCAAAATTAGACAAAATAGTGTAAAATATTGAAGATGAACAGGAGGACGTAAATCAATGAAAATTATAATAGACGAATTTATTGAAAGTTTAAAAGAAAGACAAGCATCTCAAAATACTGTAGCATCATATGAAAGAGATATTGTACAGTTTAACAATTATTTTGAGTTAAAAGGAAAAAAAATATTTGATCTTAAAAAAGTGGATATGCAAGAGTATGTAGATAATTTAATTGCAAATGGTAAGTCTAACTCTACTATTTCTAGAAGTACAGCTTCTGTAAAAAGCTTTTATAAATATTTAGTAAATAAAAAACTTGCTGAAGAAAATATAGCAGAGGGAATTGTATCTCCTAAAGTAGATAGAAAAGAGCCTATGATTTTAACTTCTAGTGAGATAGAAAAATTATTGGAGCAACCAGATTTATCTGAACTTAAAGGTCAAAGAGATAAAGCAATGTTAGAGATTCTTTATGCAACAGGAATTAGAGTTACAGAACTTATTTCTATTAGAACAGAAGACGTTAATCTAACTAATGGTTATATAAGAATAAAAAAGAAAAATACTGAAAGACATATACCACTTGGAAACCTTTCATTGAAATGTTTAAAAGAATATATGAATAAAGTAAGACCATTACTTATAAGGACTGAAGAAGAAAAGACTTTATTTATAAATACAAATGGACAAAAAATGACAAGACAAGGTTATTGGAAAATATTAAAACAGTATAAAGATCAAGCAAAGATAAATAAGGATATAACTCCTCATACAATAAGACATTCATTTGCAGTACATATGTTACAAAATGGAGCAGAGATAAAAACAGTACAAGAGTTACTTGGGCATACAGATGTTGCTTCAACTATGATGTATACACAAATGGCAAATGTTGGACTAAAAGATGATTACATGAATGCTCATCCAAGAGCTAAAGAACAGTAAAATATTAAAAAGTATTATAATATAAAAGTATAAAAAACAAACATTAAAATATTGAGGAAGTCTTTATATTTTAATGTTTTTAAACTTTTTAAACTTTTTGATTTTTTTTTGCCCTCACTATTGACAAAGACCCACTTTTTTTACATATGCGATACATTCTTAGATAAATAGTGATAAAATAGCTGGAGAACAAGTAAAAATATAAAATTTAGGCTGAAAAGTATCTTAATGTGCTTAGTTCATGAAGTATACTATACATAAAAAGTTGATAAAATTAGATAAGTATGATATAATAAGAACAATTAAAATTATTTAAAAAACTTTTATTAAAGGAGAAAAAAATGAAAAGAAAAGAAGAACAAAAAGAAAAACGGCTTGACAAAGGTTTGGGAATAAATTACCATATAAAAATAGTACTAGGTATATTTTTATTAATAAGTTTTAGTGTATTTGTTGTATGCTTGACAAGTAAACTTAGCAATGTAAACCAAAAAGAAGTAAATACGGAGGCAAGTAGCTCAATAAACGAAGTAAATACGGAGATAAATAGCTCAATAAACGAAGACCTTATTACAGAATCAAATCTCCCATTAGGATTGGGCGATGGATTTACAGAGGGTAATTATGAAGGATATTCTATAATTACTAGTAACAATAATAAGTATTTTGTTTCTAGTAAACCAGGAATATATAATTTGAAAAATAATTTAGGTAGAGAGTTAGAAATAATAGTTACAGAAAACTCTATGAATTTAATACCTGAAGAAAATTTAATAATCGTTTCTGGAAAAGTAGGAGATAAAATAGCTCTTACTGAAAAAAACTACAGAGGAAATAATGTTATATACTATACTAAATATGCTAATAAGTATATAACCTATAGCGTAGATGATAGTATAATATCATCTAAGATTCCAGGAGTATTTTGTTTTGAACCACAAAATGGTCCGTATTATTTAAAACTAATAATAGAAAAATAAAAAATGCTAGGATAATATTAAATTATCCTAGCATTTTTGTGTTTTGGAAAATGACTGTATATACTAGTATAGCAGTAATAAGTATTCTTTCTAGTTTTTAAAGATAATTCATGAGGGACTAAAGATAAAAATAAAATAAAACTTTTTTGCTTACACAGTGTTAATGAAATAAATATGTAAAATGTAGTGTATTTGTAATTTCAAAGATGAATTTAGCGTAAATTATTGATTTTTTATGTAAAACATGGTATAATATATATGTGTGTATACACAGATAAAGAGCATATAAAAATAGGAATGAAAAATATTTCTTTTTTTGAGAGGATGGTATAAAATGGAATTTTTAAAAAATATAGGAGAAAAAATGAAAGAGAATAAAAAAGTGATTCTTGTAATTGTGGGCGTAATGATTGCAATTTCTTTAATAGGGACCGCAGTATACTATTCTTTTTTCTCAGATACAAAATATAGATCAAATGGGGATAATGTAGTAATTGGGGATATTAATCAGCCTGTAAAAGACTCAAAAGATGAAGGAAGAGAGCTACAAAGCGAAATAAAAGAGCTAAATTCAAAATATAGCGATGCAAAAGCATGGGTAAAACTTCCAGGTACAGCAATGGATTATCCAGTATTTCAAGCTACAGACAATGATAGATATCTAAGAAATAATAGAGATAATATACCTACAAAATGGGGAGAAAACTTTATGGATTATAGATGTGATATAGACAATATGAAATCACAACACATTATAGTATATGGTCATAATACAGAGACAAATGATAGCTTTTCACCACTTGTAAACTACAAAAATAAAGAATTCTATAACACACATAAGTATATAGAATTTGCTACACTTAATGGGAAATATAAATTCGAAATATTTTCAACATATACAGCAGATGCCAATTTTGATTATTTACAGACTGAGTTTAGTAATGGAGATGAATACAAACAATTTTTAAAAACAATAAAAAATAAAAGTTCATATACAACGGGTATTGAGATAAGTCAAAATGATACAATACTTACACTCTCAACATGTGATTATACACAAAGGTCAGGTAGGTATGTAGTGCATGCAAAACTTGTAAAGTAGTAAAAAGAAAAAAAATATATATAAGAAAATATACTTGTGAGTAAAACATCTCGAGTATATTTTTATTTGTTCAAAATTCTACATTTTTTTTGAAAATCATATGATATAATTTCTTTAAGAGGTGGTCATATGAAGTATAAATATGAAGAAGGAAGTCTTAAAGTAGGTCTTGAAGAAGAGTTAGATATGAAATCTTGTAAAGCGCTTAGAAGTGTTATTGATGGATATATAATTCGCTATCAACCAGAAGAATTTGTAATGGACTTGAGTAAAGTAAAATTTATGGATAGCAGTGGTATAGGTCTTCTTATGGGAAGATATAATTTAATAAAGCTCATGGATTCAAAAATGATAATTATAAATCCAACAAGCAGTATAAAAAGGATATTAGAACTTTCAAATATAGCAGGAAATATAACAATGAGGTGTGAGTAATATGGAAAAAAATAGTATGAAAATAGAGATAAAATCATTACTTGAAAATGTGGCAGTAGTAAGAGTTGCTATTTCATCTTTTGTATCTTCTTTAAATGTAACAATAGATGAGTTAATGGATATAAAAACAGCTGTATCTGAAGCAGTTACAAATTCTATAGAACATGGATATGTAGGAAAAAATAGTATGGAAGATTCTTTTGTTGTAGTCAAAGCGGATATATCAAAAGACGAATTAGATAATAATGTAGTAGTTGTAAAAATAGAAGATAAAGGTATAGGTATAGATGATATAGAACTTGCAATGACTCCAGCATATACATCTAAACCTGAATTAGAACATGCCGGTATGGGATTTACTATAATGGAAACCTTTATGGATGAGATAATAATTGATTCAAAAAAAGATAATGGAACAACAATTTTACTTACAAAGAAAATAAAGAAGAAAAAGTCTAACAGTTAATATCTGTTGGTCTTTTTTTATTGTATAATAAGCAGCAAATGAAAAGCTTAAATAAATAGGTAAATAAATATGTGAATTTTAACGTTAATATTCTATACGGAGGATTAAAACACAATAAGTATTAAGGTGATACTTATTGCTGGACTTTGAGGTGGTAAGTCTAGTTTTTATAACTATATTGCTAAAGAGGAAGTTACAAGGAATTTTATACTCTATTTATAGAGCTTTAATCAATTTTGCTTGAATTATTAGTGAAAATCTGTTAAAATATATGTGTACTAATTAATAAAGGTAGTAAAGGTAAATTAAGATAAAGGAGTAGAATGGAGTATATAGTAAAAAAACAAGATGTAGGAAAAAGACTAGATGTGTATATTGTAGAAAAAAAATTAGATATAACGCGTAGCTATATAAAAAAACTTGTAAAAGATGGAAATATTTTAGTAAATAAAAATGTTGTAAAATCTGGATATAGTTTAAAAGAATTTGATACTGTTTTTTTACAAATTCCAGAAGATTTCCTTGCAGATATTAGAGCAGAAGATATAAATTTAAAAATAATATATGAAGATGAAGATTTAATAATAGTAGATAAGGAAAAAGGTATGGTTGTACATCCTGCAAATGGAAATTATAACGGGACAATGGTAAATGCTTTAATGTATTCACATGCAGATAAACTATCTGGAATAAATGGGTGCGTAAGACCTGGAATTGTACATAGAATTGACAAAGATACAAGTGGAATATTAGTGGTAGCAAAAAATGATAATGCTCACAAAAACTTATCTGAGCAGTTTAGCAAGCATAGCATTAGTAGAAAATATATAGCGATTGTAAAAGGTATTATAAGAGAAGATGAGTTTTGTGTAAATATGCCAATTGGAAGAAATCCAAAAGATAGAAAAAAGATGGCAGTGACATATAAAAATTCTAAAGAGGCAATTACTCATATAAAGGTATTAGAAAGATACTATAATTCAAGTATGACACTAATTGAGGCTAGCTTAGAAACAGGGAGAACTCATCAAATAAGAGTCCATTTAGCATATAAAGGACACCCTCTTTTAGGAGATGAGACTTATGGCAAAAAAGAAGGTAAGTTTAAAGTAACAGGTCATATGTTACATGCAAAAAAGTTAGGCATTATACATCCAACTACAGGTAAGTATGTAGTGTTTGAATCACCACTTCCTGATGAGTTTGCAAAACTTGTTGAAATTTTAAGAAGGCGAGAAGAATAAAAACGAAAATACAAAAACAAAAAATCTATGCTAGCAAAATGGCTAGCATAGAAAAAAGAGAATATATATAAACATAAGCCTATGATAATATATTCTATGTAAAAAAAAGTATTGTGTGAGTAAGTTAAAATGGTTTTGGTTAAAAAGTAAGGATAACTATAATATTTAGAAATATAAAAGGAGAAAATATGATTAGATTAAATAAATATATAGCAACATGTGGGGTATGCTCAAGAAGAAAAGCAGATGAGTTAATAACTCAAAGAAAAGTAAGGATAAATGGAGTTGTAACAGATAATTTAGGTCTACAAATAGATGAAACAAAAGATAAAGTAGAAATATATAATAAAGAAATAGCTTTAGAAAAGAAAAAAGTATATTTAATGTTAAATAAACCTAAAGGATATATTACAACAAATGATGAGCAGTTTTCAAGACCTAGCACTGTGGATTTAATACACGAAGAAATAAGGGTATTTCCTATAGGAAGACTTGATATGGAAACAGAAGGCCTTTTACTTTTTACAAATGATGGGGAATTTGCAAATTCTCTTACACATCCCAAAAACAAAGTAGAAAAAACTTATGTTGTAAAAGTATCAAGTGATATATCTGATAAAAAGCAAGATAGATTAAAAAAAGGTTTAGATATTGGAGGTTATGTTACAAAGCCTGCAAAAGTTAGAATGTTATCTAAAAATGAGATTGAAATTGTTATAGCTGAGGGTAAAAACAGACAAATAAGGAAGATGTGTGAAGCCGCAGGTATTAGTCTTGTAAGCCTTAAAAGAACTCAAGTAGGAGTATTAGAATTGGGGGATTTAAAAAGTGGAGAGTATAGATATTTAAAACCTACGGAGGTAAAAAGCTTTATTCAAAATGATAAAAGCAATGTAACTAGTACTAATAAATTTAAAAAACAGACTCAAAAAAAACAAACTCCCCAAAAAAC
>JAVXNL010000008.1:0-5082 GCA_036645795.1 Clostridia bacterium | reverse complement strand
CTAGTACTAATAAATTTAAAAAACAGACTCAAAAAAAACAAACTCCCCAAAAAACGAACTCAAAAAAAGTAAAAAAGACTCACAATATTTATAAAAAAGTATAGTAGAAAACATATATTTTCTACTATACTTTTGACTTTTGGCTTTTTCCTTTTTCCTTTAATGAAATATAAGAGACCGTAGTCCCTTAATTTTGTATATCTATTAATGCTTTCTTTTCCTAGCAGCTTCTGATTTTTTCTTCTTTTTTACACTAGGTTTTTCATAATGTTCTCTTTTGCGTATCTCAGCAAGTACACCATATTTAGCACATTGTTTTTTAAATCTAGCTAGTGCGTTATCTAAACTTTCATTGTCTTTTAACTTTATTCCTGGCATTTTAATTCCCTCCTTCCAGTGGGAAATACATAATTATTATCTGTATACATAAGTATTTCTTGAATTTACTACTAAATTATACAATAGTTTGTTTAATAAGTCAATACTAAAATAGATAAAAAGTTGAAAAATGCAACAAAAAGGGTGGAAATTTGTTTTGTTTTGTGCTATACTAATAAAATTGATAAAAAATCATTAGAATTAAAATTATATTTTAGTAAGGAGAATAAATTAGGTATGAATGATAAAGAGAGAAAAGCTTTAGATAGAGACAAAATAATAAGTAATGCTATAACAGCAGCACTTGCACTTCTTATAGTGGGAATAGTTGCACTATCGTTATATGTTGTTTTATCACCAAGGGTGAAAACGCGGTAACAATATTAAAAATTCTGCTGAGTTAAAAGATGTAGATGCAAGTATGGATAGAATTAAAGAGGCAATGATAAAAATAAAAGAAAATTATGTGGAAGATGTAGATATGGAAAAATTAGTTTCAGGAGCAATAAGTGGAATGGCTTCAGGAACAGGAGATCCATATACTAGATATGTGTCAAAAGAAGAATTTGATAAAATGTTAGTTGAGGGTAAAGAGCAATATGATGGAATTGGAGTACATATTACCTATGATAAAGAAACTGGTGGTATTTTAATACTGGGGGTTATGCCAAATAGTCCTGCATTAAGAGAAGATCTAAAAGCAGGAGATGTTATACTTCAAGTAGGACCGACTATAGTAACTATAGAAAACTATACAAAATGTGTAGATGATTTGAAGGGAAAAGCTGGAACTGAAATTGCACTTAAAATAAAAAGAGGAAATGACTTAATAGAAAAAAATGTCCCAAGAGAAAAAGTTATTGCAAATAATGTAGAGTCTGAGATACTAGATAAAAATATTGGATATATTAGAATATGGGCTTTTGAAAATGATGTATATAAACAATTTAAAACAGAGTATGATAGCTTACGTGCAAAAAATGTTTCTGGAATTATAGTAGATTTAAGAAATAATCCAGGAGGTATAGTTCCTGAGACCGTGAATATATTAAATTTACTTTTACCTAAATGTGATGTTTTAAGACTTGTTCCAAAAGATGGGAAAGAAAAAGTATATAAAACAGATGATGAAAATAAAATAGATATACCTCTAGCAGTTCTTGTAAATTCTAAAAGTGCTAGCGCAGCTGAAATATTTGCAAGCGCAATAAAAGATTCAAACAAAGGGGTTATTATAGGGAATAAAACATATGGAAAAGGTATTGTTCAAACTGTTGAAAGATTATCTGCAAAAGATGCAATATCTATTACAACTTCTAAGTATTATACTCCAAGTGGTATAGAGATACATAAGAATGGAATAGAACCTAATTTTATAGTAGATTTACCTGAAGAAGTTAGAAATGATACTACTATTGATAAAGCAAAAGATACTCAGCTTAGTAGGGCTATAGAGTATATTACCACAGGTAAGTGATATTTGTAATAAAAATGATACAAAGAGTAAGCTATATTTGCTTACTCTTTGACGTTATGAAAATACAAGTATATAGGTTTACATATCAATGTAACAAAAGCTATAATGTAGAAAAAAATCTTTTGACTTCATTCAGAAAAAGTGCTATAATATGACACATAGAGAGGCTTATAGGTGGTAAAAATGGTTTCAAAAGATTCACTACTTAAGATTAAGCAAGATGTTGAGACTTACATTGGACAAGAGATTTTTGTGAAAGCAAATGTGGGAAGAAATAAATGTATTTGTAGAAAAGGATTTATTGACAGTACTTATCCAAATCTTTTTGTGTTTAGAGAAAAAGATACCGACAGTAAACTTTCATATAGTTATACAGATTTAGTAACAAACAATTTAGAACTGAGCTTGCCAACTGGTGAGGCAATTACTAGTTATGATTTTTCAGCACCTAAATATACAAGGTTATAGATATAAAAGGTGATTATAAGAGGAACGAAAAAAGCAACTTTTTTAGTTGCTTTTTTCTATTTTTAAGGAGAGTAGTATATATTATTAATTAAATAGTATATAGTATATAGTTTTTAAGATAAATTACCTAATGCCAAATAACAATTTATAGTTGTTATTTAACTAATATATATTATGTTTACAAAAAAAAAAAGTTACAAAATAAAATAAGTTTGCATAAATACTTTCTGACCACATATATTGTAGTATAAAATATAAGGAGGAAAAAGGTATGTCAATAAGTACAGAAAGAAAAACGCTTAATTTAAATAAGTGTAGTGTAAATGAAATGGTAAATGAGTGGATAGAACAAGATATTATAGTTCCAGATACAAAACCTGACGCTGTTAAAATTGTAAATGTAACTGTAAGTCCATATGTAAGCGATGTAGAGGTTATGGATGGAAAAATAAAAGTAATAGGAAAAATCAATTATTTTGTTATATATAATGTAGATGACCCGAGGTTTAGTACAAGAGGCCTATTTGTTACATATCCATATACCAAGACTCTAGACATAAAAGGAGCTACAAAAGGGTGCGATGTGTGCGTTATTCCAATAACTAAAAATGTTATACATGCGCTTCCAAATGAAAGAAAAATAGCAATAAAAACAGAGGTATGTTTTAAAGTAAAATTAAAAACACAAGCATCAATTAGTTTAATAAATAAATTTGAAGCTGATAGTCCAATAGAGTCTAAAATGTGTCAAAGTGAATTTAATCACATAGTGGTAGACAAAAAAAGTATAATTGCATCTAAAGATGATGTGATGTTACCAAAAGATGCAGAAGATTTTTTTGAAATACTAAAAATGAATACAAAAATAAAGAACACAGAATATAAAGAAAGCTATAATAAAATAATGGTAAAAGGTGATATTGAAGCAGATATTGTATATTTGAGTGAAGATGCAGAAGAGCCAATAAAGAAAATGCCAATTGTAGTTCCTTTCTCTGCAATGATAGAAATAGAAAATATAGGTGAAAATTCCAAGTTTGATATAAGATATCTTATGCAAGATTTTAACTTAAAAGTAAATGAAGATATTACATCTAGTAAAACTATGAGAGCAGAATATCAAATTGAGGTTCAAGTAGTAATGTATGAAGAGCAATTAAACGAATATATAGAAGATTTTTATAGTCAAACAAAAGAATTGAGATATCAAGAAGAAACAATAGATGTTGTAAAAAAGCAAGAAGAAAAAAAGAGAGTATTAGAAATCACAGAAAATGTAAGTAATATATTACCAGCAAACACAAAGCTATTAGATTATAGTGTTGATGTAAGTTCACTTGTTCCAACACTAAATATAGATACTATACATATTGATGGAAACGCTAAGGTATCATTACTTATATTAAATATTGAAGATATGAAACTTGAAAACAAAACTATAGATGTACTTGTAAATGAAGAATTTAAATCAGAGCAGATAGACTTAACTTCACATCTTTTTATAGATATAAGAAATCCGGAAATAAGTGTAATACAACATGGAAATGATTTGGAAATGAAAATTATGATTGCGGTGTATACTATAAAAGAAGATATTGCAAATATAAAAGTAATAGATAATATAACAGAAGAAAAAATAGATAATAGTAATTTAGATAGTATGAATATATATATAGTAAAACCAAAAGACACTTTATGGGCTATAGCAAAAAAATATAAAACAAGTATAGAAAAGATAGCAAGTACCAATGATATAGAAGACACAAATAATATAGCCATTGGGCAGAAGATATTAATAATAAGGTAGACTATGAGATTAAAATATTATAAATTAACATTAAGACAAATGAGTTTAAAAAAGCCATTTGTCTTTGTTTTAGTAGTGTCTTTTCTATCAGCAGTTATTGTACTTTTTCTAAATAAAAATATAATTCCTATCGTAAAAACACTTTGTATATCAAACGCCGCATCAATTGCACTTTTAAGTACAAATAAAGCAATTGAAGAAAATATACAAGATATAAAATATAATAATTTAGTAACAATACAAAAAGATAAAGAAGAAAGGGTTACAGCTATTAGTGCAAATGTAGTAGAGATGTCAAGACTTTCAAATAAGATATCAATGGATGTACAAAAAAGAATAGAAGCTTCGAAAATAAGTAAAATAGCAGTGCCGGCGGGAAGCTTTTTTGGAAGTAATTTGTTTGGAAGTGTTGGACCACTTATTAATGTAAAAACAATACCATCTGGAATAGTAAAAGTTGAATTTTTATCAGAATTTGAAAGTGCAGGGATAAATCAAACTAAGCATAGAATATATCTTAGAATTAAAACAAATGTAAAAATAGTAGCGCCTTTTTATATACAACCTCAAGAATATGCAAATGATGTAGTAATAGCAGAAACGATAATTGTAGGTAACGCTCCAACTTCGTACTATAATATTGAGGGAATAAAAGAGATGACTAAAAAAGATACACTAAATTTAATTGAAGGTGGAAAATAGAGTAGGTATATAAAATACAAAGCAAGTATGCATATATAGAATGCTAACTAAAGAATATTTTTGTCTTCATATATCAATTTTTTATGAATTCCTCTACAGCGATGCAGAGGAGGGACAGGTGAGAGTGGAATAAAATGAAAGAAATATGAATACCTATTTTTGAAAAGTATATATCAAGTGGACAAATAAGAAGGTTTAAATCTAATTAATTAGATTTAAACCTTCCCAATATTCTATTAATTCATCTTCA
>JAVXNL010000007.1:0-37335 GCA_036645795.1 Clostridia bacterium | reverse complement strand
TGCAGTTTCTTGAGTGCATGATGTTAAGCCTGTATCTCTTTTAAAAATTTCATATAACTTGTCCATATTTAAAGAATACCATTTCTTTTGTGGCATACCTACTAACTTTTCAATAATAATACCACCTTCAACTAAATTTTTAAATGGTTCTCTTTGTTGATAAGCAGATATTACCGTATTCTCCTCTATATTTTCTCTTGTTAAAAAAACGTGAGAGACTTTGTTTCCCTCACATATGTTATACTGCCAACCTAAAATTTTATTTTTTAATTAAATGTTTTTGTTATTCTTGTTTGTGCTTCCAACATTTCTTTATATTGCTTTTCTGTAAATTCTGATTTGTTTTCATTATATGCCTTTATCTCATCATCTAATATATATATTTTTTTGCTATAGTCCTTTGCTATTTCTGTCCATAACGCTATAGGAGCTTTAACTTTCATATCTTTTTGTGTTTTTATAATTTCACCTTTTTTATTTTTTGTGATTTCTTTTGTAAACTCAATATTAGATATTATACTTAACTGATTATCTGCACTCTTATATGTTCCCATAAAATCACCTAGTCCATATATTGCATATACATGACTTTTTTCGTTATTTATATCTATTTCATCTTGCACATCTTCTTGAACTACCGTTGAACCGGTTCCTAAAACTACATTTACTCCAGCAGCAAATAGTTTTTCCACATCTGATTTTTGTTCACCTTTTGTCATTAAAGAAGTGTCTTGTGCTGTATTCAAATATGAAACTATATAATCCACGTTTTTCTCTTTTAAAAAATTTATGTCTTTTTTTAATTCTTCCTCGTCTAATATATTAATTAACATATCTTGCTTTTTTGATAATTTCACATTAGATTTTGACGTATATGATAAAACACCTATATTAATTTCGTTTTTTGATATAATTACAGGTTCACTTCTTGTATCTGTTCCTATTCCAACTTGATTTATTCCTTTTTCTTTAATGTTTGCTAATGTTTGCGTTATCCCTTTTTCACCTTTATCCATAGCATGTTTAGTTGCTGTTGCAATAGTAGACACATTCATTTCTTTTATTGTATCCAAGATTTCTACAGGCGTATTATATATATTATTTGAACTATATCCTAATCCTTTATCTGCCACTGGTGTAGCTAGACTCGCAGTAACTACATCAAAATCTTTTAATACAGTCTTTACGCTTTCTGTCCCTAGAGTAAAATCATAAGAACTTCCCTCTTTACTACCTTTTAACATATTAGTTGTAACATATATATCCCCAAGTCCTGCAAATTTTAAAGAATGTTCTTCTTTTGTTTCTGAAGGCTTATTGCTTACAAACATCCCAACAACTTTACTTACACCATTATATAGCCATAACTTATCTTTATCTACTTTTCCTAACGTATATTGCATCAATCTAAATATTTCAAAAATCACAAAAATGACAACAATAATCCATATTCCAAGTATCACTTTTTGTTTTGTTGTAGATAACGGCCTTTTTAATCTGCTATTTTGATCTTTATTTGTGTTTTTTTTATATAGTTTATCTTCCATCGATCCTATTTTTTTGCTTTTATCATTTGAGTTTACATTACCTTTTCTCATTTTATCTCTCCTACAAAAACAGCCTTACATATATCTTTGGCAACTTTTTATATATTATACTACAAACTATTACATATTTGCAACTGTATTGGAGATAATTTTTCTTTTTTTTCATTAACAAGTTTTGTCATATTTTGTATCGCATTATTTTCTTTTGTAAATGATGAATGGTCAAATACCAACCTTTCTTTTCTATTTATTTTTTGTGCTATTTTATTTATAGACATTATATCAAACTTTTCATATGCACTGTACCAACTATCGCAAAGTCCATCTATTTCTTTTGTTTTTGCCATAACTTTTTCTATTCCCAAATCCACTTTATCTTTAAATGATTTACTAAATAAAAAGTCTTTTGTTTTTTTTACAAAGTCACCAATAAAATTTGCGAATATATTATTTTTAAAGTATTTTTTTGTAACTATATCAATTCCTGCACAAAGAGCCTTACTAAGACCGCCACTTAAAGCTATGTCTTTTATTTTCGTTATATCACTTATTACATTTTTAGGTATTGTTAAAAATTCTAAGCCCTCTCTTATGGAACTATTTACAGCTGTTTTTACTATTGTTTTAAAATCTTTTGTTTTAAATGCTTCTTTTACATCTATTAAAATATCTTTTATGCTTTCATTTAAAGGCATTGCTTTTATAACATAATCTGCTCCTTTATCTATTACATTTACTATAACTTTTTCAAAAGCTTGTCTGTTTTTGTTTAAATCTATATCTATTTTTTTGTCTATATCAAGTATTGGATTAAATCCCTCATTCTTGTTTATCTCTAAATAATTTTCCATTTTAAAATCTCCTTTTATTTTTAATTTATTTTATACTATTGTTTACTCATCCATTTTGCTTAATTTTTTTATAAATATAAATATCACCATATAAGATAATATGTTTATATTAAGTATTGTTTTTCCTAAAAAACTACCCATTAATATTTGCTTATACTCAAAATTTGCTAATACAAACGCAAATAACAAATATATATTTATGCCTATTAATATGTATAATACCAGTTTTGAGCCAAAACTCTCTTCTTTTTCTTTAGCTTTTTGCATATTAGTCTTGGTTAATATTTTAGCATATTTTTCTAATAGTTTAGAAAAATCTCCTCCATTTATATAACACATCTGGGCAGCACCTATGAATTCATTTATTTTCTTTATATTTATATCTTGCTTTAATCTTTCAAAGCAATCATATATCTTTATCCCTTTTTCTATAGATAAATTAAATCTATCTATATAAATAGCTAGGGGCTTTTGTGTTTGTACCTTTTTAAACGCAATTATTATATCATTTGAAACTTTAGTATAGTTTTTTAAAGCTATTGCATAAGTTGGAAATATCTCTATTATTTTTTGTTTTTGAAATGACACAAAAGACTTTAATATAATATGTGGTAAAAAGAAAGAAAAGGCGGCTATAATACAGCTTGTAGATACAAGTTTAAAAAGTTTATATGATACTACATATGCTATAACAAAAAAAGCAAAGGATAGCAAAATTATAAAAAAAGGAGTTAAAATTTTATTTGATTTATTATTCATATTCTCTATTTGCAAAACAGAACACCTTATTTTTTCAAAAAAACCTAAACCTGAAATTTTACTTTCTATAATACCCGAATTTATATTTATATACTTTCTTTTTATGAATAAAATTTTAACTATAGTATCTAATAAATACATTATCAATCCTATCTCTATGACAATTTTAAATACTATTACGCAATATAGTACTATTTGCATACCTCTTCCTCCTTTTTTTTATTTATAAGTATATACTCTTCCTTAAGAATTGCTTCTCCTTTAATATTATCGAATTTTACACTAGCAATCTGACAAACTTTATAATTTTCTAAATATATTATATAATCTATGCTGCTACTAAGTATTTTTCCAATAAAACTTTCCTTATATTGTTGTGCCCTTATATCTCTTTTAAATAGGGTAATCAACCTATCAATTGTGTTTTGAGCACAATCAGAATGCACTGTAGCAAGTCCCATATGGCCGGGTACTTATAGCATCTACAAAACTTGCTGTCTCAGCTCCGTTTAAGCTCACCGTACTACCAAAACATCATTTGACATTACTAGACAGTGCTGCATTAATTTTTCTAACGTTATTTTTTTGCTTTCGGATCTATTTTGAAGAACTTCCCTTTGTATTACGTTTTTATTTTCTATATATAATTCCATTGTTTCCTCGTTAATAGTAATAGCCTTCTGATCAGGTATCTTATCTACTATAGCTCTAAGCAAACTGGTCTTCCCACTACCGCCCTTGCCAGAAATGACTATATTTTTTTCTTTTCTTATAGCAGCTGTAATTATTTTATATGAAGTAGCGTCTAGCATTTCACTTTGTATAAATAACGATTCTAAAGATATATTAGTATTATGTCTATGTATTCTTATTACAAGACTTGGACACATAGAATTTGCAGGTGAAATTCCTGCCTCTATTCTTAAATTATATTTTTTATCTGATACTATTACAAGAGATGTATCAAAATTTATATTAGCATTATTTTTTAAAACACAGTATCTAACATACTCTTCAAATTCTTCTTCATTTAAAAATTTTTCTTCTACTTTTTGCCAATCACCCTTGATTTTAATATATATACTATCATACTTTACAGCTCTAATATCTGTAACTCCCTTCATATCAATATATTTTTGCAAAATATCATATCCAAACATTTTATTTAGTAATATATCTGTTATGTCTTTAATTTTTTGCTCTTCTTTTAAATTATATTTGTCATATAAATACTTACCTATCTTACCAGCAAGTTCCTCTTTTAATCCTTTTTGTACATATTCCATATAATTATTTATAACATACTTTTGCAATAATAAAATATTTATTTCAATATTTTCTCTATATGTAGAACATTTACTATTCCCTTTATTATCGTTTTGAAATTCAGCTACATCTATATTTTCATTTCCATTCTTCTTGTTTTCTACACTACTATTAAATTTGTTAACCCCTATCTTTTCAACATTTGTTTTAAACGGATTTATTACCATTAACTTTCTCCTCTATCTTTTTTACAAATATACCAGATCTTATCATACCTCTCTTTTTATTTGCTTTATTATTATCAACACTTTTATTTAAATCTTTCTTTATATCTAATACCTCGTATACCCTTGACATATCTAAATTAACTTTAATATCAGGTGTTGCTCCATTTATATATGACTCCATATTTTTGTCATATTCAATGTTTGCAACCACTTTAAATCCTTTTAAAATAGACTCTATTTGATAATTATCAAGCGAGTTTTTTTGAAGTTTATTTACAATTAAAAAAATTCTCTCTTTTGGCACATCCCAAAGTTTTGTTATAAGGTCTAAATATTTCATTGCTTGTCTAATACTTATATAGTTTGGATTTAACACAAAAAATATTTTTGTTGCATTTAACAGCGTATATGGAACAACATCTAAAAAAGGGGAAGCCGGTAAATCCACTATTGTATAATCATATTTCATACTAATACTTGAATATATTTTACTGTAATATTTATTATCAAGCTTATTTTGACAATCAAATAAACTTGTGTTATTTGTCATATACCATAAATTTTTGTTTTCTTTATCTTTTATCATATACTTTTCAACTAACTTGTTAATTTCATTTCGTTTATCCACATCTTCAACAAATTGAGATAACACATTTGTATTTCCATCTATATTATTTAAAATGTCTATTGATGGATTTTGTATATCCATATCAAGAAGTGCTACAGATATATTAAGTGTTTTGGTAATAGCTTTTGAAACTATTCCTGTAACACTAGACTTCCCTGAACCACTTGTCCCATATATAGCAATAAGTTGTTTTGGTACAACTTGACTTTCTACTACATAATCAAAAGCCGCCTCATTTAAGTGAGTCTCTAAATTTTCTTTATACCCACTAGTACTTTTGTATACAATATTTTTATCTTCTTCTATACATTCTTTTATACTTGCAATAGTTAATGTCTCTCCTTCTACTATATTAAACACCTCATTTGCAAATAAAAACTCTTTATACTCAGGTATTAATTCTTCTACGATATATATAACCTTAGTATACTCATTAGCAAGCTTTATTTGCTTTATATATGTTCTATTATTAAGACAACCATCCAGATTATCTTTTGTAACTAAAATATATGGTTCACTTGCTTTTGCTAAAAACTCTATTACACTTTCCATATCTACTATATCATATGTATGTATCTCTTCTTTATATATTTCTTCCAATCTTTTAAATATATATTCATTATTTAATGCCACTAAAATTTTCATTTAATTCCTCCCCTATTAATTCTTTTTCATAATCATTTGCTTTTATATTAATTGCAGCTACTTGTCTTTTAAATCCAAGTATTGCTTGCCCTTTGTCAATAGTTGTTATTTTAATTACATCTTCATTTGTTAATACGCTTAATTTTTGCAATATTTCTGTATCTGCATAGTCAATTTTAAAAAATAATTTAAAGCCGCAATTGTTTAAAATACTTTTTCCATAATTCCCATTATCCAAAGCAAAAAAATCTGATATGTCTTGTGTTATAGCCACAATACTTCCTCCTAATTTCCTTATTGTTTTAAACAACATAAATATGTTCTCGCTAAGATTGCTTGATGTATTAATACTTATATATTTCCAAATTTCATCCATATATATTATTGTGTTATTAGATACTTTAGAATTTTTCAATTCAAACTGTATCTGTTCTAAAAAATATTCTATCAAAATATTTGAATCAAAAAAGCTTAAATTAGTAAAATCATATGAAATTAATTCGCAGTCCGTATTATATGTTGTGTAACCACAAAATACTTTGTATTTATTTAAAAAGCCGTCTTTTAGTTTTTTACGAATTTTTTCGCCTTTTATATTTTCTAAAACGTCCTCTATACAAGGAATATCTTTAAAGCTTTTTATTTTCTTATTTAAATATACATTTTCAGTATTGCTAGAAAGATATATGGAATCAATATCACTACTTATTGCTTTATTGTTGTATGACTTTTTTATAGCATCCTTTAAAACAACACTTTCTTTATCTGTAAAATCACATATTTTTTGTAAAAAATTTGATAATCTATTTATTTTTTCATTTAAAAAATTATTTTTATATACTTCTACAAAAGTATTATTTATATCTAATATATTAAGACTGATTTTTGTATCTTTACTATCAAATTTAATTATTACACCATTTAAATTTTTTACAATATTTGAATACTCTCCTTCTGGATCAAATACAAATTGTTTTTTACCTATAAAAAACTCTCTAAGTATCATAAGTTTAGCAAAATATGATTTACCCGAGCCGCTACTTCCAAAAAAACACATATTTGCATTTAAATATTTTTCTTCAAATATATCTATATTACAAAGTCTGTTTTCGCTTAAAGTGTAGCCAAATATAACACCATGAGGGTCAAATACAGTTTTTGTGACAAACGGAAAAATATTTCCGAGCGCTGATGTTGTTATATTTCTATAATTTGAATTGGAATTACTTTGAATTAAATCATTTGTAGGTATTGATAAAAGATAGCTATCTAAATGCCTAAAATTTGTTATACTACTAGCTATCTGTTTTGAAAAAAGTCTGCTTTGAAATGTTTTTAAATTAGATAAAAGTTGTTTTTTATTATTTGAATAAAATGTAAAATAAATATTTATATGATATACTTCTTCATTATTTATTTGTATATCTTTCCTTAAGTTTTTGGCATCTTCTTTTGTTTTACTTAACACATCAATATCTATTTGGTTTTCTTTGGCTGTCTTTATTTCTGTGCCAGAAGATGATATGTAGTACGTAAGCTCCTTTAGTACATTTGCACTATCTTGCTTTTGTAAATATATTGACATATCATAGACTATATCTTTGGGAATTCCGTTTATTATTTCTAAAAAAGATGATTTCTTAGGATAGTCTACTGCTTTTAAGCCTACAATATATTTGCCATCAATCTCTATATATTTAAAATTTGTATTATCTATATATGATGGTAGTATTTCTGATAATTTTCTCATTTTCCCTCCCTTTAAATATCTTCTTTATTTATGCTCCTATAAAGTATTGCTTCAATTTCTAAGTCTTCTATAATTCTTTTAATACCACACCCAATGTTTTTAAGCTTAAACATTGTAATGTCTATCTCCTCTAAACAAAACTCTTTTTCTACATCTTGGCTTACTATAATATAATAGGTTGTAGTAAATATATTTTCCCCTTTTAATTTTTCTAATGTATCTGCTGTATACTTTTTATATACCTCAGTTAATTTGCTATTTTTAGATAATGCTATAGGTTTCATATACTCTTTTTTATATAGTGAAATGTCAAGCTTTTTATTCATTACAAGTATTTGAAAATCCACGTTTAATTCTCTTAAAAACTCCATATATGTAGTCAATATAGAGTTTGTTACATCAATAGATAGGTCAAGCATAGTAATTGGTGTAATAGCATATATATATGCTTTATTGGTAACTCCTTTTGACTTATATAAAATGCCTCCTTCTTCTATTTTTATACTATTAAATATATCCTCCATATTTTTATACTTCTCTTTAATACAGATTCACCCCCTTATTTTACACTGTTTTTTGATTTAAGTTTAAATTTGGATTTTTAAATTTAAGATTAGAATTGAGATTAGAATTGAAATTTAGATTAAATTTAAGATTGAAATTTATCTCCGAGACTTAGCTATTTTATAAAAAGAGCTAATAGAATTTAATTTATAATAAAAAAATACAGAAAACATAGAAATGTACAAATAGTTAAATGTATAAAAACAAAATATTACATTACTTTTCTTTTGTATAAATATATAATAACACGCAAGGGTTACTATGTCAATATTTAAAGGACAACTTTCGGTCGCAAGTTTCGACAACATCTCACAAAAAAATATTTAAAATATCATTCACATAACCAAAGTATTTGCATATAATTACTATATATACATATTAAAGGAGGAGATTGTATGAACAACAAAAACGAAATGAATAGTATGCTAAACTCAAAACTCGTAGAGTTATTATCTACCATAGACAAAAGTAAAATAGAACAAGTTAGTAAAATGGTACAAAACATGTCAAGTGACGATTTAAATAATTTAGTTGGAATGCTTAGTAAAAAATCAAATAACATAAAGTAACTATGTCACAAAATGAAAAAATGACTGCTGATACTTCTCCAGTAGAAAATTCAAATAATGAAATTACAAATTCTACTGGAAGTTCAGAGTCCTCACTATTTGATTTAATACAAAGTATCCAAACTAAATTAAACAAAGAAAATGATAATAACCCTTTAGTCGAAACAAATGTTGATTTACAAGATGTGAAAGCAACAGATGAAAATATTAATACTAACAAAACAATAAAAAAAGACTCTAATAATCAAAACTTTGATTTATCTACTCTTACCTCTCTACTCGGTAATTTAGATATATCCAGTATACTTTCTACTTTAAGTAGCACAAATACAAATCAAAATACAAATAAGCCTAATGGTTCTTCTGGATTTAATTTAAGTGATATAGATCCTAGTATGATTTTAAAAATCCAACAACTTCTTAGCTCAATAAGAAAAGATGATCCCAAAAAAAATCTTTTGTTGTCATTAAAGCCTTTACTCAGAAAATCAAGGCAAGATAAAATAGGAGAATACATAACAATACTTACAGTTGCAAATGCAATTGGTTTATTTAATAAGAAAGGTAGTGAAGAAGATGTTTAGGCAACAATTTCCTTATCCAATATATAACATATACGGATATCAAAATCATAACCCTCACAACTTTAACACTACCTATTATTCTAACTTATCATATATAAACCATATCCCTCAAGTTGATCTAAGTAAACCCTCTTACTACCAAAAACAAACTGAAGATAAAACACAAGAAAATAACATACAAAACCAAGAATCTAAAGTATGTGTACAAGATGATACTCTTCTTTACGAAAAAAGTACTGTAGACAAATCTAACAACAAAGAAAGTGAAATCAAAAAAAATACAGAACATCGTTTGGGTCCAATAAGTTTAAATAAAAACACACTTTCAATATTTGGGTTTTCAATTGAAATAGATGACTTAATTTTAATCGGTCTAATACTTATATTACTACTTGATTCCGAATGTGATTATACTCTTTTAATTGTTCTTGGACTAATGCTTTTTAATATTAATTTAGGCAGTTTATCTAATTTAAGTTTTTTTAGTTAAACCATACGTTTTGTAATACTCTATAATCATTTTATCAATTTCCACACTAGTCTCATATATTTTATCATATGAGTCTTTTTTCAGTATCTGGTCTTCTAGTTTTCGTTTTAATTTGTCCATAATTTCCAAATTCATACCAAAACCTCCCTTTTACTTAAATCATTTATACCACTTTTAATTTAATATGTCAATATTTGTTGCTAATAATTCGACCGCAAGTTTCGACAAAGTTCTACATTTACGTATATATACCCAACTCATATAACATAACTATACTTATATATTGTATGCTATATCCTACTGTTTATACTACTTTTGTAATATAATTATCGCTTATACAATTTATTTAAAACTATATACAAAAAAAGTTACTAACCAATTTTTACATATAGTTAATAACTTTTTTATTTATCTTATTTTGTTTGTTGTTGTTTCTGTTTTTTGTTTTCTTTTTCGCTTTATCATCTTAGCTGTTCGGCTTCATTTATAATTCCCCATTATGTTTTTACGCAATATTTGTTTCTAATTAATTTAGTAAAAGTAAAAAACTCTGAATGTTAATTTTTAACATTCAGAGTTTTTTTTACAATATATCAACAATATAATTTATGTGATCTATAATTCTATAAAATGATTATCTCTTTTTATAACCACTTCATTACAAGAGGCATCTTTGCTATTTTCAGTATAACCAATAATTTTAGCTTGAACGCCATAAGATTCTGCTATCTTAATTATTGCTAGAGCATCTTTATGTTCTAGTGTCACTATCTCCATCCCAGTTCCCATATTAAATGTTTGAAACATGTTTTTGTCGTCGATACTTTCTGTGTCTTGTATTGCTTCAAACAATGGAGGCACTGCAATGATATTATCTTTTACATACCTTATTCCTTGCCCAAATTTTACACATTTTGTAGCACCTCCACCAGAACAGTGGATGATTCCAGCAATATTTAATCCGGGCTCATTTAATACGTCTTTAATGATGGGAAGATAGGTTCTTGTGGGTGAGAGCAAAGCCTCTCCAATTGTTAATCCTGTACCGTAAAGTTTCTCCTCTAACAAGTAAGGTCCTCTAAAAACTTTTCTTCGGTCTAACGAGTTGTCCCACGCCTCTGTATATCTTCTATATTTAGCGTTTAACATACAGTTGATAGCAAGTGTAAGCCCATTGCTTCTTATTCCAGAATTGTATTTATTTTCATATTTACATTTTCCATAAGAAGAAAGACCAACAATTGGTTGCCCAGGTCTAATATTGGAGCAATCTACAACTCGCTCTTTTTCCATAACTCCCATTGTTACTGCATCTAAGCCCATTGTCGTGATATAGCTTCCTACATCCGCTGTTTCACCACCAGTTTCAATGATATTAATTCCATATGTTCCCATTAAATCAAAAAAATTGGTATAGCCATTAATAACAGCTGAAATATCTTCATCAGATATTCTATTAGCGTTTCTGCCAATATGATTTGATATATATATATCATTACATATTCCAACTGCTGCCATGTCATCTGTATTCATAACGGTAACATCTTGTGCCAATAAAGAAAATAGAGTTAAATAGTCTTTGTACCCTTCTTTTTTCATTAAATAGGCTACATTTGATTTTGTACCTGCTCCATCTGAATGGAGCACTTGTACATATTTCCTATTTTCACCAAATATGCTCGGTACTGGTACTATTTTACAAAAAGCACCTGAAAACAAACCATCTGACAAACCTTCTATTGCTTTGTGTACCCCTGCTTTAGTAGATGAGACACCTAATTCCGCGTATAAATCCCGTGTGTTTTCTTTCATTGTAAACTCCTCTTAAAATATTATTTAGTTCCTATTTCTAACTATCAATATTTTATCACAATATACGATAATGTTCAATACTTTTTTTAAATTCAATAATAAATAATGTTATCTTTGTGTTACTGTTTACTACTTTTTTAATTCTTAGGTCTAATAACAGATATAACTCTTCTATTATTATCTATTAAATTTAAGAATTCTTTTATATCGCTACTTTGAATCAAATTTAAAATATCACAATCCGAATATACTCCAGTCTCATTAATTATAGAGTCAATTATTCTTCTATATGAACTATTTAAATTATCTGCAAAAAACTCCATATGACCTATTTTTTTCTTTTTAATTAGCTGAAATAATTCTTCATCTACAGGCTCTGCTTTTATTTTCTCTACATATTCTAAAATATCTTCTTTTACTTTATCTATTTTAAGAGAACCTGCCTCAATTATAATTGAAGAATAATTATTTGAGCCTTCATATTCTAACTCAACTGGTTCATCTATATATCCTTTATTATATTCTTTTTCAAAAAACTGAGTTTGCTTTGAAAAATACATATCAGATACAATATCTGCAACAATTTGTCTTTTAAGTAAAATCTCATGCTTTACTACGTCTAATTTATATCCAATAAGCATTTGAGGCAAAAACACATCCATTTTTTCTTCTATTTCTTTTTGTACAATTTCACTTGGTTCCTCATCAAAAAAAGTTTCTATTTTAGTTTTACTTTGATTTTTATCATATCCTTTTTCATATATTTTTATATTATCTTCTAAAATTTTTAACGTGTTTTCTATATCCACATCCCCCACTACTACAAAAAACATATTTTGAGGACTGTAGTACGTGTGATAGCATTTGTATAACAATTCTTTTGTTATTTTTGAAATAGATTCTACAGTTCCTGCTATATCTATTTTAACAGGCGTTTTATGATACATTGCTTTAAGCATATTATAAAAAACAGTTTGGCTCGGTTCATCATTGCCCATCTTTATTTCTTGACCAATAATCCCTTGTTCTTTTGCAACATTTTCATCCGTAAAATATGGTTCTTTAACAACTTTTACAAGCATTTCCATACCTTCTTCAAATTTAGTTATTGTTTCAAAATAATATACTGTTTGATCAAAACTTGTATATGCGTTAGCAGATATACCGCGTTCCGCAAACAAATCTAGTGCATTTCCACCCTCTTTTTCAAACAATTTATGCTCTAAAAAGTGAGCGATTCCATCTGGCACCTTGGTTCTCTTGCCTGTAGTTATATCTGTAAATTCGTTCATTAATGAACCATACTTAGTTCCAAACATTGCTATTTTTTTCTCAAAACCGACCTTTTTACATATATATACTGACAAGCCGTTTTTTAAAGTTGTAACATATGTTTGCTCTCCTAAATTTTGATTCATATTAACTTCACATTTATACATTTGTCTCACCCCCAAGTAAATATATTTTTTCAACTTCTACTTTTTTTGCAATATCTATAACATCTTTTATTGTTACAGCTTTTATCCCCTCAATCATTCTATCTAATGTTACAGTATTGTTTTTATAAAACATTAAATTAGATATTAGTAATTTTTCTATTGCTATCTTAGAGTCTTTCCATTCTAATAAATCAGCTATTAATGAATCTTTTGTAGAATCAAATATTTTCTCTGTTATTTCACCTTTTAAAATGCTATCCAATTGCTCTATTATAACCTCTTTTGCTTTTTCATAATTTTTTGATTCAATCCCAGCAACAATTACAAAAATATTTTTATATCTATAATATCTAGATTTCACTATATATGCAAGAGAGTCTCGCTCTCTTAAATTTTGAAATAATTTAGAGCTTGCATTACCACCAAGAATTTCATTGTATACATTCAGTGCAAAAAAATCTTTTGTATCTACATCTTTTGCTCTCATTGCAAAAGTTATTACACTTTGATTTGTATCCAAAAATTCTTTTACTTGTTCTATTGGCTTTGTATTTTCAATACGTTCCTTGTTTGTAATTATTGTTTTGTAATCTACGTTAGTTTTTAATTTATCTCCAAATATCTTCTCTATTTGAGTTTCTAGGTTGTCATATCCAGTTAAATTTCCAGAAATTGCAATAGTAGTACATGAATTATTAATTAAATTTAAATATGCTTTATACAACTCTGCTGGCGTAATCTTTTTTAATTCTTTTTTTGTTCCGAAAAATTGGTATACCAAACGGTTCTTTATCACATAAAATTTCTTCTGTTCTACTTATTGCATACTTTAACTTATCATCTTTCCTTTGACTAAGTCTTTTTATTATAAAATCCTTTTCTCTATTTACAGCTTCTTCATTAAATTTCGAATTCTCTATATTAGGTCTATATATTGCTTCATATAAAAAATTTAATACTCTTTCTACTACATCTTCATTTTTAGGTAAATATTTTTTATTTATGCACTCTATTCTAAATTCAACATTAAAAGCATCTCCAAATTTTTCTATATTTATATCAAAGTTTGCACCATAAAGACTATTTAAATATTTTTCAATTTCTTTTTGAGTCTTATATTTTTCATTTGATTTACAAAGAATTGCAGCAAGTACTGCATTTTGTGAGACTTTTTTTTCATCTGCAGCCATTGTAAAGTTATACGAAAAATATATACTTTTAAATTTATCGTTATTTATTTTATATATATTTGACATTTTATATCCCCTCTCATATTATATAGTAATCTAATTTTTAGTTTTCTCCTAAAAGTTTTTTAACCATTTCACTTACTTGCTTACCATCTGCTTTTCCAGCTATTTTTTCATTTATATCTCTCATTACAAGTCCCATTTGTTTTGGTGTTGTAGCACCAAGTTTTTCAATTGATGCGCGCACTATTAGCTCTATTTCTTCTATTGTCAATTGTTTTGGTAAATATTTAGATAATATTTCTATTTCCCTTTTTAAATTTTCTATTATATCTTGTCTATTTGCTTTTTCATAATCGCTAAAAGACTCTTTTCTTTTTTTTACCTCTTTTGCAACTATTATCTCCATATCTTTTTTAGTTAATTTCTTTTGCGTATCTTTTTCAACTTGTAATATAGCTGCTCTAAGGCCAGTTATTGTATCTTTTCTAAGTTCGTCTTTTTCCCTCATTGCAATCTTTAATTCTTCTAAAAGTTCTTCTTTCACTTTTTTTCCCCCTTTAATTATATTACTCTATTTCACATTTTTTATACATTGTCATTTAAGATTTTTATCTATTTCTTGTTTATTGTGTTTGTGCTGCTTATTATCTTCTTGATCAAATACCATATCCATTTTAAAATTCTCATTTACTTGTTTTTGATTATCTTCAGGATGTTCTTTTGTTCTCTTCATACTAATATATCCAAGTATTACAAAACAAACTGTTGCAAGAATTAAAAGTATAAGTTTCCAAATATCTGCAGATATAATAACAACGGCAATTATACAAAGTACACTTGTTACTGTATAGAGTACTAATACTGCTTGTCTTTGTGTAAGTCCTCTATTGATAAGACGATGATGGACATGTGCTCCATCTGGTTTAAGCATTGGTTGCCCTTTTAAGAAGCGTCTAACCATTGCAAATACTGTATCAAATATAGGCACACCTAACGCAAGTATTGGTGCTATTATTGCAAGCAGCGTATAACCTTTTGCAAAGCCAAGCATCGATACTACAGCCAAAGTAAATCCTAAAAAATTAGAACCCACGTCACCCATAAAAGTCTTTGCCGGATTAAAATTATATGGTAAAAAACCAAGTGTTGCACCAACAAGAACGGCTGTTATTATAATTGCTTCTAGACTAGCAGATGTTGCAATAAATATTGTAAGCAACGCAGTAGCTGATATTGCAGATATTCCCGCAGCTAATCCATCTAGACCATCTATAAGATTTACCGCATTTGTTACTCCAATAATCCATGTAAGTGTTATTGGAAAAGAAAGCCAACCAAAATTTATTAAATCTGTATAAATAAAAGGTATTTTTATACCAGATATTCTCATGCCAAAATAATATATTACGCATCCAGCTGCGAGTTGAAATACAAATTTATATCTAGCTCTTAAATTAAACACATCATCTATGAGTCCCATAAGAAATATAATGAACGCTCCTATTATATAACCTAGAAATTTTTCATTTAAAGCAATTGATGGTATATCTTTTGTTATAAAGTAATAAATTGCAAAACCAATAAACATTGAAAGTACAATCGCAATACCGCCAACTCTTGGCATTGGTTTTATATGTACTCTTCTACTGTCTTTTGGTATATCAACTAAATTAAATTTTTTAGAAAACTTAATAACTAAAGGTGTAATAACAAGGCTACATATAAATACAACTATTAATAATCCATAAACTATTGCCATTTAATTACACCTCTCTACATTCATATTTTCTAAATCACGTATTTTATTAAGTCTTGCATCGTGTCTGCCACCTTCATAAAAATTGTTTAAAAAAGAATCTACTATATCTTCTATATAATTGGTTTTTTCTGCTATACTAAGTCTTGCCCCAAGACAAATCACGTTAGCATTATTATCTTTTCTAGCCATCTCTGCCATATATGAATCTGTACAGAGCGCTGCTCGTATACCTCTTATTTTATTACACGCAATAGATATACCCACTCCAGTCCCACAAATAGCTATACCCAAATTACTTTTTTTTTCTAATACTTTTTTACATACTGTAAATGCAATATCTGGATAATCATCAAAATCTTGATTTTCATAATTTGTAACATCTGCATATTCTATATGATTTTGATATAAATAATTTATTATACTCTTTTTTAATTTTATCCCGGTATGATCTGAACCTATTATTATCATAACAATCCACTTCCTTTTTTATATTTAGTTATTTTATGTTTATTATTAGTTTATTTAATAATAAATCTACATACTTTACAATCTCTTTTGCGCATACCTTAAAAACCCTCAAATTGTATCCCCATGGATCATCAATATCTAAATATTTTTCATCCTTTAGTACAAACTCTTTTAAAGTAAATATTTTTTTATTAATAGATGGATACATATATTTAATACTCTCTCTTTGATGTATTGTCATACAAAAAATATAATCATAGTCTTGTATATCTATATCTTTAATATTTTTAGCGCGTCCTTTTTTCAAATCTACACCATATTCAGATATTGCTACTACAGCATTAGCAGTAGACTTTGCACCTGTTATAGCAAATATACCACAAGAATCAATTAAAAATAAATTTTCAATTCCTAATTCTTCAACTCTTTTTTTCATATAAAAATGAGCCATAGGACTTCTGCATACATTTCCAGTGCACACAAACATAATTTTTTTCATTTTATACCTCTATTTTACAATACAATCTTATCATATTTCACATTTAAAGTCAACGAAAACTTCTGACTTTTAAAAGCGAAGTTTTTAAACACATCTTCAGCAAAGTTTAATTAATACTAACACTCTTTTATATTAATATTAAGATAAAAAAGACAAGTGTTACAAAAGAGGTGCAATTGCAGAATAAAAATGAATATGGAAAAAATAACAACCCAAGGTTATATACCGGCTTATACAAGAACTAATTTAACTGATTCCTTGCATGCTGTATTTGCCTTCAGGACTGATTTTGAAATAACAAGTGGAAAAAAGCAAAAAAATTTAAAAGATATAAAAAAATAAATATGGCACGCACTTTTTAAGTATATCACCAAAAGCTACAACGCAGTAAATCACTATGCTGTAGCCTTTTGACTGTTTTAAAACTGTCAAATCCAAGATTATATCATTTTTAAACTGTTTTTTCAATATGAATATATACTCATGAGCTAACAAATAAAAACTTCTACTTCTATTTTACCAATAATTATTCTTTGTGCAATTGTGTTGCTCTTTTATTACAATTTCTTTTAACGTGAAACCTGTTTCGATAAAAATATTTAGGATATAAAAACCAAGCGGAATAACATTTCCTTTTTTTCTAATGTCTCCAATTAATATTGAACAAACTTTTTCTTTTTTTAAGATTCTAAAACATTCTTTTGAAAATAGTTTTATTTGATTTAAAAAACTTTGCAAATTAAGCCTTGATATATCTTCTAATATGTCATTACTATACTTTATAATATCTGCATATGGTGGATGTGCAAAAAACAACTCTATTTTGTTATTTGGAATAATATTTAATTTAGTTGCATTTCCATTTATTAATTTTGGGTTATATCGTTCATTAAAACCGCATTAATAAAGCAGAACAACCTTAGAGCGACAATGCTTTAAGGTTATTTTGTTCTGGCGGAGAAGGAGGGGTTCGAACCCTCGCAGCCTTGCGACTCTACTTGTTTAGCAAACAAGCCCCTTCACCACTTGGGTACTTCTCCATTTATTCAATAAAACTATATTTACTTTTTATACTACTTTAAATATTATAACACATACTATGAATTTGTCAATATTTTATTACTAATAAAAATCGAAGCAAAACGTTTATATTTTAACATTTCGTTTCGATTTAAAATAATATATTATATTGGCGGAGAAGGTAGGATTCGAACCCACGGTGCCTTGCGACATCATCAGTTTTCAAGACTGACTCCTTAAACCACTCGGACACTTCTCCAAAAACTTGGTACTTTAATATTATACCAGTTTTTTTTTATTTGTCAATAGCTTTTTTTATTTTTTTTGATTTTGATATTTTTTTATAAGCATATTTTTAACTTCTTCTGGCAATATTTCATACGTATCAAGCTTTGACACATCCATTTTTACAATTTCATACGTACCATAAATTTCCGAATCACTTGTCCATTCTTCTCCGTTTCCTTTTCTTATCTCGCCACTTATATAATTACAAATAAAAAACTTTTCGTCTCTTTTTAGTTCTTCTACATATATGTGGCAAAGTAACTCTTTTATTGCAATTTTTATTCCAAATTCTTCTTCTACTTCTCGTATTGCAGCTTCTTCAAAAGATTCTCTATCTTCTAAATGCCCACCTGGAAGAGAAAAGTAAACCTCCTTTTTACCATTCCTTTTCTTTTCTCTTTTCATGCTAAGTATATATTTTCTACCATCTTTTTCTATTGGTATTATGGCTCTACTTGTACATTCTCTTTTATTCATTTTTCACCTACATATCTATTTTTAATTTATTTAATAAACTTTCTAAACCTTCCTCATCATCATATTCGATTATCATTCTTTGATGAGCTTTATTCGAATCTATTTTTACTTTATACCCAAAATACCCTTTTAATTTACTTTCAATTTTTTCATAATATACAGCTTTAGGTATTTTTTTGTTTTGTTTTCTTACATAGTTTTTTGCCCCATATATTAGTTTTTCAACCTCTCTTACCGTAAGCCTTTTTTCAATTATTTTTTCTGCAATTTCAATTTGCTTGTCCTCATCATCTAATGCAAGTAGCGCTCGTGCTTGTCCTTCAACTAATTTGCCACAAAGTAAATAATCAAGAATCTTGTTTGGTAATTTAAGTAATCTCATTATATTTGATACCGTTGAAATGTTTTTTCCTGTTATCTTTGCAACTTCTCCTTGTGTATACCCATCAATATCCATAAGCTCTTTTATTGCTTTTGCAACCTCAATTATATTTAAATCTTCTCTTTGTATGTTTTCTATGAGTGCAACTTGTTTTATTGCACTACCAGTATAATCTTTTATAATCGCAGGGATTTCTTTTAAACCTGCATTTTTAGCTGCTCTCCAACGTCTTTCACCCGCAACTATAGTATATCCATTTTCATCTTTTACTACAAGTATTGGTTGTAAAACACCATTTTCTTTTATAGAATTTGTTAATTCTTCTAATTTATCTTTGTCAAAAACTTTTCTTGGTTGATTAAGTGTTGGTTCAACATCTAATATACTTAACTCAACAACTTGACCGATCTCTTTATTTTTTTTGGTTTTATTTGTATTTGCTACATCTTCAACTGCAGTTAAATCATCACCAAAAAAAACATCTAACCCTCTACCTAATCCCTTTTGCATGATTATTCCCCACTTTCATTTAACTTTAGCAATTCTCTTGCTAATTTTTTATACGTTTGAGCACCTTTTGAATCTCCATCATACAAAGTTATTGGTAACCCATGACTTGGTGCTTCGCTTAAACGAATATTTCTTGGTATTATTGTTTGAAATACTTTATTTCCAAAATATTTTTCTACCTCAGTTGCCACTTGCGTTGAAAGATTTGTCCTTGCATCAAACATAGTAAGTACAACACCTTCTATTTCCAATTCTTTATTTAAATGTTTTTGAACGAGTTTTATAGTATTTACAAGTTGACCTAATCCTTCTAAAGCATAATATTCGCACTGTATAGGAACAAGTACACTGTCAGATGCTGTAAAAGCATTAAGTGTTATAAGACCCAAAGATGGAGGACAATCTATAAATATATAATCATATGCGTCTCTTATTTTATCTATTGCGTCTTTTAGTCTAGTCTCTCTTGATACCATTGATACAAGTTCTACTTCAGCTCCTGCAAGATCTATATTTGCTGGGCACACATCTAATTTTTTTACCATTGTTGGATGTATTGTATCTTTTATTGCCATATCATCTACAAGTACATTATATACAGATCTTTTATTATGACCTTCTATGCTTAAGCCACTTGTTGCATTTCCTTGTGGGTCAATGTCTATTAATAAAACTTTTTTACCTCTTTGGGCTACACAAGCGCTTAAATTTACTGCGGTTGTTGTCTTTCCTACTCCGCCTTTCTGATTTGCTATTGATATTACCTTTGCCATAATTTCACCTCGAACTATATTATATTACATTTTTATAAAAAAAAAAAGAGGGAAACCCAAATTTCCTCTCTTTAATCGTTTTTTGTTTTTATAAATCCTTTTTAAGCAAGTTTACACTTGCTATTTTTAAAATCATTTCAAATAATGATTTTTTTGTTAATATAATTTCCTTCGTATTTATTTTCTCTTTTAAATACTTATTCATCCCTTCCAATCTTTCAGTATTTGCAGACTCACAAATATATATTTTTTTATTATGTTCTAGTACCTCCTTTAAAAACTGAAAGTTTTTAATCGCTATTTCATAACTTATAATAAAAAAATCATTTTCACTTATTATATAATTTAAATTTTCAAGATTTTGAGAAAGCAATGGATAAACACAACGCATACCCAAATTTTCACAATCTTCTACCAAAACTTCTTTTCTTCTTTTTTTATCTCCATTCCATTCTTCTATTGCGCATAGCCTATACTCGCTTTTTCCTTTATTCCTATACCTCGTTGAAACCTTTTGAAAATAGTAACAAATTAATATACGTATAGAGCCTAAATTTGGTATTGTTTTTTGTATATTATTTAACAAATTATAAAGAGTTGCTAAATTTTTATAATTTAAAACAAGTTCTTTATAACTTTTTTTAGCTAATAGAGAATTACTATTTATAATTGATAAATAAAGCTCTTTGTCTTTTAATTGCTTAGGAATATCAATATTGAATGCAAGTTCGTCTAAAGAATACGTTTGTTCAAATTTTTCATATGCTTTCTTTAAAACACTAACTGATTTTAATAAAACTTCTAAGTTTTTTTGTATTTCGCTAAAACCACTAATGCTTTTAAATTTCTTATCAAAAAGAATGTACTCTATATACTTTTCTAACTTATCATATATAGTTATAACCTTTTTAATATGTTTTGTGTAAAGTTGGTAGAGTTCTATATTCATATGTAAACTTAAACTATTTAACATAGGTTTAAATTTATCATTTTTAATTTTTTGCAGCTTTTTTATTTCCGCACTAAACTTACTACCTACACTAAACTTATTGATTTCTTCTTTTAATTTAGCCATATGTTCAACAAACTCTGTTTCAATTTGAAACAATCTCTTGCTTCTATCCGAAACGACATTAACTCCATTAATATTACTACTAGTACAATGCTTTTTTTCTAACAGAAAAAGCATTGCAATAACAATATCCCTTTTTTCTACATTTGCAGCATATAATTCCTGCCGCGTTAAATTAATATACATTTGTATTTCCTCCTAGTTTTTTTGTCATTATATCACATTATGTAGTCTTTGTCTAGCTTATTGTTTTTTAAAATTGATTTTGTCTTACTTTTGATATATTTTATATAATTCTATTTTTATAATAATTTTATAACGGACTTTTTTTTATCTTTCCATAAATTCTCGGAAAAGATTTTGGCGTTTTGCATAATTTTTCAACAATAATTATTTTTCTCGTAAAAACTTCGCTTCCAACTTCAAGAACATATGTACACACATTAAAAATTTTACACTGTAGAACTTCAAGCGCCTTCTTTGAATCATTTATTTCTTGATCAGCACTATTTGATTTCATAAGAATAGCTTTCCCACCAATTTTCAAATACGGCGTTGTGTATTCAAGCAATACTTGTAAAGAAGCTACAGCTCTTGATACTACTACATCGTAGTGCTCTCTATGTTTTGTTTCTTTGGCGGCCTCTTCTGCTCTTGCATGAATAATCGTTACATTTTTAAGATTTGTTTTTTTTATAATTTCTTCTAAAAATACAAGTCTTTTATTTAAAGAATCTAATAAAGTAACATTAATATTATTCTCAAAAAATATTGAAATAACAACTCCTGGGAAACCAGCACCAGTACCTACATCTATTATATTACTACCTTTTTGTATATATTTTGTACACTGTAAACAATCAATAAAATGTTTTATTATTATTTCGTATTCATCTGTAATAGCAGTAAGATTTATTTTTTCATTCCACTCTAACAATAAATTCTTATACTTTTCTAATCTATCTAACGTCAAATCATTAAGTAATATATTGCACTGTTGTTTTGCTTCATATTTTAAAACTTCTTTGAAACCAATTTTTTCTATATCTTTATTATTCATATAATTCTCCTTACTTATTTTGACTCAAATATATTAGTAAAACTGATATGTCTGCTGGTGAAACACCTGATATTCTTGAAGCTTGTCCAACAGACAAAGGTTTTTGTTTATTTAGCTTTTGTCTTGATTCTAAACTTAATCCTTTAATTTTTTCATAATCTATCTCTTGTTTTAACTTTTTATTTTCTAACTTTTTAAAATCTTCAATTTGTTCCAGTTGTAATTTTATATATCCTTCATATTTTATTTCTATTTCAACCTCTTCTATAACAGATGAAGACAAATTTTCTCTTTCTTTATCTATTTCTTTTAAATTTTCATAATTTAATTCGCTTCTTTTTAACAAATTTGACAATTTAACTACGTCTTTTATACAAGAACTGTTTAAATTTTCTAAAATCATATTGTTCTTTTCACTACATCGTATATTTGTGCTTTTTAAGCGCTTAATTTCCTTTTCTATAGCTTTATTTTTGTCAAGGAACCTTTTGAAGCTTTCATGTGAAATTAAGCCTATATCGTGGCCTATAGAGGTAAGTCTTCGATCAGCATTATCTTGCCTTAACATAAGCCTATACTCCGCTCTCGAAGTCATCATTCTATACGGTTCATTAGTACCTTTTGTAACTAAATCATCAATTAAAACGCCAATATATGCCTGAGATCTATCTAATATAATAGGTAGCTGTTTATCAATTTTTCTACAAGCATTAATTCCAGCCATCAAACCTTGGGCAGCAGCCTCTTCGTATCCAGAACTACCATTAATTTGACCAGCAAAAAATAACCCCTCTATTCCTTTATATTCTAAACTAAGATTAAGATTTGTTGAATCTATACAATCATACTCAATAGCATAAGCTGGTCGCATAAGCTTAGCATTTTCAAGTCCAGGAATTGTCCTATACATTTCAATTTGAACTTCTTCTGGAAGAGATGAAGACATACCTTGTATATACATCTCAGATGTAGATTCTCCTAGAGGCTCTACAAATATTTGGTGTCTTGGTTTATCTTTAAACCTAACTATTTTATCTTCAATAGAAGGACAATATCTTGGTCCAATACCTTTTATCTTACCACTATATATAGGAGACCTATGCAAATTTTCAAGTATAATATCATGAGTTTTTTTATTTGTATACGTAAGATAGCAGTACGCTTGTTCTTTTTTCAACACTTTTTCATTACCCTCATTATCAAAAGAAAATGGCACTATTTTTTTATCGCCTTTTTGTATTTCCATATTTTCTAAATTCATAGTATTTTTATTTACTCTTGCGGGTGTTCCCGTTTTAAATCTTCTTAATAAAATCCCCATATTTAATAAACTTTGAGACAAATCATTTGCTGGAAACACTCCATCAGGGCCACTTTCATAAGATACTTCCCCTATAATTATTTTACCTTTTAAGTAAGTACCTGTAGCAATCACTATAGATTTTGCAAAGCAAGTAGCACCAATTTTTGTTTTTATACCAATAACACACTTATCTTGCATTAAAATCTCAACAACTTCTGCTTGATAAATGTCTAAATTTGGTTGATTTTCCATAGTTTTTTTCATTTCTATATGATATTGTTTTCTGTCAGACTGTACTCTAAGAGAATGTACTGCCGGACCTTTTGACAAATTTAACATTTTTGATTGAATAAAGGTCTTATCTGCGTTTTTTGCCATCTCTCCACCTAAAGCATCTATTTCTCTTACAAGATGACCCTTAGAGGTTCCTCCAATATTTGGATTACACGGCATATTTGCTAACGTATCTAAATTTATAACAAACACTGCTGTCTTTTTTCCAAGACGCGCACTTGCTAAGGCTGCTTCACAGCCAGCGTGCCCGGCTCCAACAACAACAACGTCATAGTTTCCTAATGAATACTCCATATACTTCCCTACTTTCCTAAACAAAACTTTTCAAATATTTTATCAACAACATCTTGTGAAACATCAGTTCCTATAATTTCTCCTAGAGCCTTTGTAGCGTTTTTTATATATATTTCTATTATATCTATAGGATTATTATTTTTAATCTCTTCTTTAGCATTAATTAAATATTCAACTGAATTTTTTAATAAATTTTTATGTCTTTCATTTGTAATAATAAGTTCATGTTCAAAATCAAAATCAGATTTATTAAACATAGTAATTATATGTTTTTTTAAATTTTCTACTCCCTCATCATTATATATTGAAATTTCAACCACTTCTTTTATGCCACATAGATTTAATTGCTCCATATTGCTATTAAATACCGTCTCTTTATATTTATCCATCTTGTTTATAGCCGTGATTAGTTTTAGTCCTTTATTTTGGATTATAGAGAGCGTTTCTAAATCTGATTTATCTATTTTTTCTTCAGCATTTAACATATAAATAACTAAATCTACTTCTTCTAATTTTTTTATAGTTTTTTCGACACCAATTTTTTCTATTATATCCTCAGTATCTCGAATACCCGCTGTGTCAGAAATATTTAAAACAATATCTCCTATATTTATAGTCTCTTCTACAATATCTCTAGTAGTACCTGGTATATTGGTAACAATTGCCTTTTCGTATTTTGCTAGTTTGTTAAGAAGTGAAGACTTACCAACATTTGGTCTTCCAAGTATAGCTACATTTACGCCATTTTTTATATATCTTCCTTGCTCATATGTATCAACTATACCAGAAATAATTTTTATCTTCTTATCTAGTAGACTTTTTACAGCTCTAGGTTCTACCTCCTCATAATCATACTCTGGATAATCTATACTTACCTCGATTTTGGCAAGTAATTCTACTAAATCTTCTCTCAAAAGTCTAATGTTTTTTGATAAATCTCCCTCTAAATGTTTCGCTGCTATCTTTGATTCTATCTTTGTTTTAGATGTTATAAGGTCTATTACAGACTCCGCTTGAGATAAATCCATTTTTCCATTTAAAAAAGCTCTTTTTGAAAACTCTCCCGGACTTGCAAGACGTGCACCATTTTTTAAAACAATATCTAAAACTTGTTTAGTTACCTGTATTCCACCATGACAATTTATTTCACATATATCCTCACCTGTAAACGACTTTGGAGATTTAAAATATGAGACTAATACATTATCCACTATATTTTCTTCATCTTTTATTTTTCCAAAAACAATTGTGTTTTTGCTTAATTCTTTAGAGCTTACAAAAATCTTATTAATTATATTTTTGCTCTCGTTTCCACTTATTCTAATAATACTTATCCCACTATTAGATAATGCTGTTCCTACCGCAGCAATAGTATCTGTTAACATAATATTCACCTCTTCGTTTTAGAAAAGTCAGCATTTACTTGCTGACTTTACTAGTTAAATTCGTATTTTTAATAATCAAATTTTAGTATTTTTTTTTAATTACAACTCTTCTTCTTGGTTCCTCTCCTACACTTTCAGTCTCAACATCATCTCTTGTACTAAGCTGAGTATGAATTATTAAACGTTCATATGCAGACATTGGTTCAAGTTTAATAGGTTTTCTAAATCTAATTACATTATCAGCCATCTTATTTGCAAGTCTCTTTAATTTTTCAGCCTTTTCTTTTTTATAATCATTTACTTCTACAAATATTTTAGCATATTCCTCATCTTCTCTTTGTAACATTGAATTAATAATTGATTGGAAAGACTCTATTGTTTTACCTCTATATCCAATTAAATGAGCAACATTATCTCCTGTAATATTTAAAAGTATTTGATTGTCTTTTTTAGATATATTATACTCTAAATCAAGATCTCCTGTAATTTTAAACATCTCTTTTAAAATTTCTTCTAATTTTTGTTTTGTTTTATCTGCTCGAGTATCCGATAATTTTCTATCCACAGTAAGTCTTACTTTTGCAAGGTGCGCAGACAATATTCCAAGAACTCCGCCAGATGTAGGCTCTTCAAGTATTTCGACTTTAACATCATCTCTTGAAATTTTTAATTCTTCTAGTCCTCTTCTTATAGCCTCTTCTGTAGTTTTACCAACTTGTTCAATTACTTTTTTCATTTTATATCTCCTCCTTTATCTAGAGTTAACTTACCTTTTTTTTCATCTCTTTTAACAATTTCCATAATAAGGATTTGTTGACCAATTTGGATTATATTTCCAAACAGCCAATAAACTCCTAAAGCAAGCGGAAATGTATATGCTATAAAACCTGATAAAAACGGCGCCATAAAATTCATTGATTTTTGCATTTCCATTTGTTCTTCATTCATAGAAGATGTTTTTTGTGATTGTTTTATCTGTATTATTGAAAACACTATTGAAAGTATTGGTATTGCTAAAGATAATGGATTTGCCTTTTTCGCGGGATCTTTACTAAATACATTAGATGGAACATCTCCTAAATTAAATCCTTTAAATACTTCTAAATCTATTAATTTTTTCTCTTTTGCTACTAAAAGCTCATTTATCTGACATTCTTGTTCAGTTACTTCTAGCTTTTTTAATACTTCTTGAGTATATGTTTTTATATCTTCTTTAGGTGTTTGTACAATATATGTTAAAGGTTGTTTTACAATATAGTACATTGCAAAAACTATTGGTAACTGTATAAGCGAAGGTAAACACCCTCCCATCGGATTTATTTTGTGTTCACTATATAGCTTTGTTAGTTCTTCAGACTGTTTAACTTTATCGTTTTTATACTTTTCTCTTATTTGCTTATCCTTTGGACTAATTCTTTTCATTTCCTCTGTAGACTTAATTTGTCCTAAAGAAAGAGGAAATAATATAATTTTTGTAAGTATTGTAAATAAAATTATAGATAAAAAATAATCTTGATTTACAATCTCATAAATAAATCTTATTATCATTCCAAAAAAGCCTGCTATTGCTGCAATCATTGGCATTCTCCTTTATTTTAAATGATCCACTCCACCATGTGAGAATGGATTACATTTTAGTATTCTTATAATTCCTAAAACATTCCCTTTTATTATACCATATTTGTCAACTGCTTGTCTAGTATACTCAGAACATGTAGGATAATACACACACCTTCTCCCCAACGCGGGTGAAAGATATTTTTTATATAACTTTATTAAAAATATTTCAAATTTTGCAGGTATTCGTATTATATAATAAAAAACTCTAAAAATTTTACTTTTCTCTTTTAAAACCTCATTATTTATCATACTCTTTTAAACCTTTTAAGCAGCTAATAACTTCATTTTTTACAATTTGAAAATTCAAATCATTAACCCCTACCCCTTTTTTATATATTATAACAATATTATATCCTTTTTTTAAATTCATTTCTTCTTTTGTGTACACTTCTCTAGCCCATCGCTTTAATTTGTTTCTTTGTACACTATTTCCATTTTTTTTTGAAACACAAACCCCAAAATAATTGATATTTACCGTGTCTTGTCTGCATTTCAAGATATGAACAACTAAATGTTTTTCTCTAAAAAACTTGCCTTTTTTCAAAACGGCTCTAAAAGTTTTATTTTTTTTTATTCTTAAAGTATATTCCATTTTATCACCTATTTTACTATAAAAGTTATAAAAGTGAGTATGAAAAACATACCCACTTTTACAGTAGTTTTAAGCACTTATTGCTTTTCTTCCTTTTAATCTTCTTTTTCTTAAAATTGCACGTCCAGAAGCAGTGCTCATTCTTTTTCTAAATCCATGAACTTTTTGTCTTTGCTTAGTTTTTGGTTGATATGTTCTTTTCACCTGCTACACCCCCTAAATGTCTTAATTTTTTATATCAAAGTTTTTATAATTCAAACATTTTTTATTTAATATACGTTTAAACTTTAAAATATCTTTTTCAAAGTGTGATTATTATACAGTATTTTTTTATATTTGTCAAATATTTTCCTATATTTTTTATCTTTTTCCTAAATAAAAGCAAAAAAACAAAATATTAAGCTTTCTTATAAACTAAAAGAAAACATAAAATTATTATTTGTTGTCTCTTTTTTATTAACTGATACTTAATATATATTAATTGTTTTGTATATGTGGATAACTTTTATTTTCACAAAAAGAACACAACTTGTATTTTTATGTTATATATATATTAATTATATACTTGTTTTCATTTTATGTTTAGCAAATTTAATGCCTTTTCACACATTTTACATAATTAATGTTTTTTAAAAGTAATAAATAAAACATCTTTTCTTTATTTTTCCTCTAAGCATATATATATCTATATTTCATTTTTCGACATTTTTTATTAAAGTTATCCACAGTTTAGATATATTTACAATATTAGTTGACTTTATATATTTAGTCAGAAAAAAAATAATAAAAAATTCTTAAAAGTATTGATTTTTTAGGTATTTAATGATATATTATAGATGATAAAAATTTAATAAAAATTTCACATGTTTCACAGTCGTCCACAATATTTATGTAATATTCATTTCTTGTTTATACTATTTTGTCGAAAAGTTATCAACAGGTGTGGATAACTATGTGGATAACTTTTAAAAACACGTGTTTTATGAAAGGTGGTTTTATGGAACAAAACTTTATGAATGTATGGTCGGAGGCCTTGGAAATACTAAAAGAAGAAATATCTCCTGTAGGTTACAAAACCTATGTAGAAGTAATGGTACCAAGACTTGTGGATGAAAACACTTTATGCTTTTTATCTCCTTCAAATTATCATATAGATATTTGTAAAAAAAGATATTTAGACTTAATAGAAAACACTCTTACTTTTTTAACAAAAAAATCTTACACTGTAACTTTTGAAGCAAAAGAGATGATACCAGAAAATGGTCCAGAAGAAGACAACATACAACAATTAAATAATCAAACCACAAAAGAAGAAGATAGGGAAGAAGAACAAGTATCACAAAACGTTCAAAATACACCTATAAACCAAACAAACGATAATGCAGGTCTAAACCCTAGATACACATTTAAAAACTTTATTATAGGGTCAAATAACAGATTTGCACATGCAGCATCTGTTGCTGTTTATGAAAACTTAGGAAAAAAATATAATCCTTTATTTATTTATGGAGGAGTAGGACTTGGAAAAACCCATTTAATGCAAGCTATAGGAAATGAATTTATAGCAACAAATCCTAATATAAAAATAATATATTGCACCGGAGAATTGTTTGCAAATGAACTTGTATCAGCAATTATGAATGACAAAAACGAAATTTTTAGAAAAAAATATAGAAATATTGACTTGTTATTAATAGATGATATTCAATTTTTAGCAGGCAAAGAAAAATGTCAAGAAGAATTTTTTCATACATTTAATACTTTATTTGAAAGTGGTAAACAAATTGTACTTACATCAGAAAAGCCTCCAAAAGAAATCGCTTTACTAGAAGATAGACTAAAAACAAGATTTGAAATGGGGCTCTCTGTTGATATACAAGCACCCGATTATGAAACTCGTCTTGCAATACTTAGAAAAAAAGCTGAAAAAGAGCATTATGTTATAAATGACGATATATTAGTAAAAATAGCGGTAAAAGTAAAGTCTAATATAAGAGAATTAGAAGGAGTGTTTAATAAACTTGTTGCATATACATCTTTTACAAATAACGAATTAACTGATGCAATAGTTGATAACACTATAGAATCAATACTTGTAAAAAACACTAAAGTCCTTACAAGTAAATTAATAATGCAAGTAGTATGTAAATTTTTTAATATAAAAGTTCAAGATATGACTAGTGACAAAAGATCTAACAGCGTAGCTTTTCCAAGGCAGATAGCCATGTATATATGTAGAGAAATAGCAAATATGTCTTTCCCAAGTATAGGAAAAGATTTTGGTGGAAGAGATCACTCTACAGTATTACACGCATATGGGAAAATTAAAGAAGAATATGAAAATAATAGCGAGACTAAAGATTTAATAAATGATATCAAAAAAGCATTGTCAGTAGCGGATTAGGAGTAAACATTTCAAGTTTATTACAAAATTATTTCTATATCGTTACGCTGCAAAAGTTATCCACAGCAATCTGTGGATAACCCTGTTAACAAAATGTGGATAACTATAATTTGAAAAACTTATCCACACCGAACAAATTTTCTGTGGATAAAAAGAACAAGTTATCCACAGGTTTATCCACAGCAATAAACGTAGTGGTAGTCTGAGGTGTAGGTAGTTATCCACACAATCCACAGCCCCTACTACTACTACTACTAATTAATACTATATATATATATACTATTATATACGTATTATTTTTTACTTATCCCTAAAGAAAAGTGGACAAAGTGGATAACTTTATATAAATATCAAAATAATTAATTTTTTATTATAAAACAATAAAAAGCTAAGATATAAATTAAAAACATTTTAAAATATAAAAATCGGAGGAAATATAATGAATATAAGATGTAATTTAAAAGAATTAATAAATGGTTTAAATATAGTATTTAAAACATCAAGCACAAAAACAACTATGCCAATACTTGAAGGAGTATTAATTGAGGCTTATCAAAATAAAGTAAAACTTACAACCAATGATTTAGAAATAGGTTGTACGCATACTCTAAATAGTGAGATAATAGAAGAAGGTAAAACTGTTGTAGATATAAAAATGCTAAATGAAATTATAAGAAAAATAGAAGATGAAGTTGTAGAAATATCATCAGATGATAATTTATTAACATTAAAATCTATAAATGGAGAATTTAAACTTGCGGTTATGAATCCACAAGAATACCCAAGATTACCAATTTTTAATATTGAAAATTCTATAACCTTAGAACAAAAAATATTGAAGGATATGCTTAAAAAAACAATCTTTTCAGTAAGTACTGATGAAAATAGACCAGTATATAACGGAGCACTTGTAAAAGTTGAAAATGATATATTAACAATAGTTGCTGTTGATGGATTTAGACTTGCATTAAAAAAACATTTAAATAAAGAACCAATAAATAATTTTAAAGCAATAATTCCTGGGAAAGTGTTAAATGAGATTTTAAAAATATTATTAGACAATGATGAAGCTAAAGTAACAATTGGTGTAAATAGAAATCAAGCTTTATTTGAAATGGGTTCAAGTATAATAATAAGTAGAATAATTGAAGGAGACTTTTTAAACTATAATAGTATTATTCCAGAAAATAGTGAAACTAAAATAAGAGTGAAAACAAAGAATTTGTTAGACTCTTTTGAAAGAGTTGCTTTATTTGCAAAAGAAAATAAGGAAAAAGAAAAAAAAGCTCCTGTTAAAATGAATATTGGAATAGATGGAGTAATTCTTAGTTGTATAAGTCAAACAGGAGATGCAAAAGAAGGAATTAGCGCTATAGTAGAAGGAAAAGATTTAGAAATAGGCTTTAATCCTAGGTATTTTATAGAAGCTTTAAAAGCAATAGATGATACTGAAATACTTGTTGAATTTACAACAAGTATTTCACCAGTACTTGTAAAATCTGTTGAAAAAAGCGAATATATATATGTTTTATTACCTATAAAAATAAAGTAAAATTAAAAAGGCAAATAATTAATGGTGGGAATATTATTCTCATCATTAATTCAATTAAAAAATATTTAAAATGGAACATAAAAAACAATAAGGATAAAAATAAAAAAAATGAGGTAGGAAATGAAGTTAGAAAAAATGAATTTAACAAACTTTAGAAATTATGAAAATCAAGAAATATCTTTTGTAAATGGAATAAATTTGTTTTTGGGAAATAATGCACAAGGAAAAACCAATATAATAGATGCCATATACACAAGCGCATTTGGAAAATCTTACAGAACAACTAAGGATATAGAATTAGTTCAATTTGAAAAAGATTTTTGTAGAATAGAGTTAGACTATAAAAAAGAAAATAGTGACAGAAAAATAGAAGTTTTTATAGATAAATATAATAAAAAAAACATAAAACAAAATGGAATAAAAGTGACAAAACTATCCAATCACGTAGGAGAAATATTAGTAGTAATGTTTTCACCTGAAAGTTTAGATGTTGTAAAAGGTTCTCCTGGAAAGAGAAGACGTTTTATAGATATGACTTGTTGTCAGTTATCTAAATCATATATAATAACACATCAAGAATATATGAAATGTCTAAAATTAAAAAATGCAATACTAAAAAAAGAAAATATAGATAAAGAATATATTTATGTTTTACATGAAAAAATGAGTGAATATATTAGAAAAATAGTAAGCTTTAGACAAGAAGTTGTTTTTAAATTATTAAATAAAGCAAAAAAAATACACTCAGAACTTACTAAAGGAAAAGAAAATATAGATTTAAACTATATTTCAGATTTTATTAATTTAAGTAAAGAAGAAATAAAAAAAATATTGGATTCGCATTTATACATAGACATCATGAGGAAAAGTTGTGTGAAAGGAATTCAGCGAGATGATATTTTGATAAACATAAACGGATTAGACGTTGGCAAGTATGGTTCACAAGGACAAAATAGAACAGCACTTTTAACTTTAAAACTTTCGGATTTTGAAGTGTTAATTGATGAAAAAGAAGATACACCAATATTATTACTAGATGATATAATGTCAGAACTTGATAATACAAGAATACAATTTTTATTAAAGTATATAGAAAACTATCAAAGCATAATAACTACAACCGATGCAAATTTCGTAAAAGATGTGAAAAATATAAAAATTTCAAAAGTTTTAAATGGAACCCTTGAAAAATGATATCAAAGTATGATATAACTATAAGGTAATTAAAATTTAGTTAGAAAAGAGGTAATAAAATGGCAAATTATGATGAAAATCAAATACAGGTATTAGAAGGCTTAGAGGCTGTAAGAAAAAGGCCAGGAATGTATATTGGAAGCGTGTCTGAGAGAGGATTACATCATTTAGTGTACGAAATACTTGACAATAGTGTAGATGAAGCTTTAGCTGGATTTTGTACAGAAATAAATGTAGAAATATTACCAGAAAATATTATAACAATACAAGATAATGGTAGAGGAGTCCCACTTGGAATGCATAAAAAAATGCATAAACCAGCAATAGAAGTTGTATATACTATACTTCACGCTGGTGGAAAATTTGGCGGTGGCGGATATAAAGTATCTGGAGGACTACATGGAGTTGGAGGTTCAGTTGTTAATGCTTTATCTGAAGAAATGTCAGTTAGCGCATGCAATGGAGATGGACTTTTTGAGATTAATTTTTCAAAAGGGAAGGTAACAAATCCTCTTCATAAAATTGCAGAACAAACAAAAACAGGAACAAAAGTTAGTTTTAAAGCAGATGGAACAATTTTTGAAACAACTGTGTTTAATACAGATATATTAATACAAAGATTTAGAGAAATGGCTTTTTTAAACAAAGGTTTAAAAATAACACTTTGGGATAAAAGGCAAGATGGAATAAAGCCTTTAGAATTTCATTATGAAGGTGGCTTAAGGTCTTTTGTTGAATATTTAAATAAAAGTAAAGAAGCGGTGCACAAAGAAGTAATATATTTTGAAGCAGAACAAAATAATGTACAAGCAGAAATCGCTTTACAATACACAACATCTTATTCAGAAAATATACTATCTTTTGTAAACAATATTCATACAATGGAAGGTGGAACACATGTAGATGGGTTTAAAAGAGGCCTTACTAAAGCTTTTAATGATTATGCTAGAAAATTTAACATATTAAAAGAAAAAGATTCAAATTTACAAGGTGAGGATATAAGAGAAGGGGTTACTGCAATTGTAAGTGTTAGAGTTTTAGATCCTCAATTTGAAGGACAAACCAAAACTAAACTTGGTAATAGTGAAGTTACAGGTGTTGTGAGTTCTTTAATGCTAAGTAGAATAGGAAACTTTTTAGAAGAAAATCCACAAATTTCAAAAGCAATTCTTGAAAAAACAATAAGTGCATCTAGAGCAAGAGAAGCAGCAAGAAAAGCAAGAGAGTTAGTAAGAAGAAAAAGTGCTTTAGAATCTACAACACTACCAGGAAAACTTGCTGACTGTCAAGAAAAAGACGCAAGTAAATGTGAAGTATATATTGTTGAGGGAGACTCTGCGGGAGGTAGTGCAAAGCAGGGAAGAGACAGAAGATTTCAAGCGATATTACCACTTTGGGGAAAAATGATAAATGTTGAGAAAACAAGAGCAGATAAAATATATAATAATGAAAAACTGTCGCCAGTTATAATAGCATTAGGTGCAGGTATTGGAAATGATTTTAATTTGGAAAAATTAAGATATCACAAAATAATACTTATGGCAGATGCCGACGTTGATGGAGCACATATTAGAACATTATTACTTACTTTTTTCTTTAGGTATATGAGACCGCTTGTAGAAAATGGAAATATATATATAGCTCAACCGCCACTATTTAAGATAGCAAAAAAAGGTATAGCGGATATTTATTGTTATAATGAAGAAGCATTGGATACAAATATAAAAGAACTTGGAGAAAAAGGAATATCTAGAGATGCTTTAAATATTCAAAGGTATAAAGGTCTTGGTGAAATGGATTCTGAACAATTATGGCAAACAACAATGAATCCTGCAACTAGAACACTTGTTAGAGTAGATTTAGATGATGCAGTTGCTGCAGATGAAATGTTTTCTGTACTTATGGGTGAAAATGTTGAACCAAGAAGATTATTTATTGAACAAAACGCACAACTTGTTACAAATCTTGATATATAAAAAAATAAAAGAAAGAAAGTGGGTATATAACACACTTTCTGACTTGTTTTTTATTTAGATTTTTTAAAGTGGAATAAATAAATTACATTTACAAATTTTTTCTGAAATAAACTCATCACAAGGGCAAAGTGTTGTATCATCTTGTTTAACTCTACATGGACAATGTCCATCTTTTTTTAAGGTTCCATTTATTATTTTTTCTACATAATCTTTATCTGGATTTAATCTATATCCTTTCATTTAACCCCTCCTTATATAATAAAAACATATGAAATAATTACTTTAGATATGAACATTATACAATAATAAAAGTTAAAAGTAAAGGGTGAAATAAAATAGTTGAATTAAAAGTTAAATTCCCATTTTAAGAAATTGGTTAGTTTTAAAAAATCATACAAAAAAAGAGAATGCATATATTATAATATATTGATAAGAGGTGGTATTTTGTCTAAAATTTGGTCTTTTATGCTTATATTTAGTATAGTTATAGCTTTTATAACTGGAAATGTGGATATGATTTTAACAAGTATTATAAATAGTGGTAAAAGCTCAATTGAAAATGTTTTGCGGGCTTGCGGCAATGATGTGTTTTTGGAGCGGAATTTTTAATATTTTTGAAAAAACAGCTACTATAAAAAAGTTTTCGAAATGTTTTTCTAGATTATTATATAAAATTTTTAATAAAGAAAAGCTATCTGATCTTGCAATGAATTATATAAGTATGAATGTGGCAACTAATATATTAGGCGTTGGAAATGCAGCTACATTAAACGGAATAAAAGCAATGGAAGAGATGCAAAAGGAAAACACAAAAAAAGATATACCTAGTAATAATATGACAACCTTTGTTTTAATAAATACTGCGTCATTGCAATTAATTCCTACTAGTATGATTGCATTAAGAGTAATGTATAGCTCTGTATCTCCTACAGCTATTGTAGTACCAATTTGGATTGTAACATTTTCAGCTTTAATTGTAGGTATTACAAGTATTAAAACATTTAATAAAAAGTGGGGGTAAGATATGTTAAACTATGTGGTAATATGTATAGTTCCATTAATGATACTGGTAATACTTATTATAGGTATAAAAGAAAAAAGAGATGTATTTAAACTTTTTATTGATGGAGTTTTAGAGGGATTAAATGTTGTATATAAAATATTTCCATATATACTTGCAATAACTATTGCAATAGGTTTACTAAAAGATACGGGAGCAATGAATATATTATTGTATCCTTTAAAACCTTTTCTTGTTTTCTTAGGAATACCAGAAAATGTTATTCCTCTTTGTATAATGCGACCATTATCTGGTGGTGCCTCTATGTCTGTTGTAATGGATATATTTAAAGAAAGTGGACCTGATTCTATATCAGGAAAGATGGCATCTGTTATAATGGGAGCAACAGAGACAACATTATACACAATAACAATTCTTTTTGGTGCGGTTGGAATAAAAAAAATGAGAGGCGTTTTGTTTGCAGGACTACTTGCAGATATAACAGCAATTATTATGTCAATAATTCTTGTAAATGTTGGAATTATATGAATATATTAAATAATTAATTTAAAAGTAAACAATAAAACTATAAATGTTTAAATACAAGCGTATAAATATAATAAAAGCAACATAATTTAGCCTAATTTACAGAAGTTTTGATAAAAAAGACTAAATAGCTTGCAAATAAATATATTTATGGTATAATGATAGGGAGTTAATTAGAAAGTTTAAATATTATCCTTTAAGAAAAAATTCCTAAAGTTAATTTTAAAATCCACTAAATAACCATCAATTTCTTAAAGGAGGAAAAATAGATGCAAGATAAAGTTATAACATGTAGAGATTGTGGAGCAGAATTCACATTTACAGTAGCAGAACAAGAATTTTATGCAGAAAAAGGATTCACAAATGATCCTGTTAGATGTAAAGAATGTAGAATGGCTAAAAAATCTAGAAACAACAACAACAGAAATTACTAAAAAAGCTAAAAAAGCACTTGATATTATTTCAAGTGCTTTTTCTAACATAAAAAACAGTTTTTTTGTTAATAATTGAATTGGAAAATCATCATATATAACCTTAAAAACC